>NZ_CP115920.1:3300000-3497892 GCF_040412085.2 Vibrio sp. CB1-14
AATCATTTACCACCTCAGCTTGAACCAGATGACCAGCGCAATCACTGCGAAAACCATCCACTTTGCTTTGTTGATTTCCTTGGCGGTGAGGTAACCCAATGTCACCCCCGCCAAGCCTAAGTACGCTAATGGCATCACTTGCCCCCTTTGAGCGCAAAAGCAAAGCCACCGAGTAGCACTAGCGCAATGAGCACGATGATTGCCACGGTCTGCCACTGCATGCCGCCAGAGGTGGTATGCACAGGTTGCCCGTTGGGTTGCTGATAGTCGTTATTGTTGGCGCGGTTCTCGTCAGGGCTGGCAGATTTAGCGCGGTCTAACTCGTTATCCATCTTGATACCAAGCCAATCCTCACCAAAGCCACCGACCACATCGACGGCACCACCCACAAGCTCACCCGCACCCTCTAAGATGCCATCGAACCAACCGCCACCACTTGTGGCGGTTTGCGTCACACTAGGGTTTTCCATCGGTCACCCCCTTACTTTGGTTGTGCGATAACGCCCACTTGCTCAATCGCTTCAATCAGCACGGGCACACTTCCGTGTTGTGATTTATCAAGCTCGAATTGCAATTGCTTCATTGCATTAGTTGGCAAGCGACCCTCAACGCCGAAACCAGTGCGAACAAAATCAAGGCTGAACCAACCTGCGTTTTGCTCTAGACCTGAAATCGCCAAGTCAAAAGCGTTATCCGCTTTGGTAACGTTGATTTCTTCCACGCTGTCACGCAGGACACGAACACGGTCAATAGACGAGTCTTTGAAGTGCACACGCTTAAGTGAAAACAGGGGTGAACGCTCGGCAAAGTCGAACGGGGTGCGACCTGTCGCGCTGGCGAACCAAGTCAGTGAATAGATACGTGGTAGGTAAACACGCTTTGATTGTGCGGCTGTCGTATGAGAGCGAGCACGGATACTTGGCGCAGGCGTACCACCCGCTTTTGAGGCAAGCTGGATATACACAAACCAGATTTCGCCTTGCAGCGTGACCAGTTCACCAGTACGAACGCCGCCTTTAGTACGAAGGGTTAAATCCGCAAATGGGATAACGTAGCGACCTTCTTGAGTAAATTGCTTACGGTGTTCTTGAAGGTCAACCAAGTCTTGACCTGTCAGGTTGTACACTTCCTTACCGTTCAGCGTGATACGTACACGCTCAACATCGGCAGGGTCAGTAATATCAGTGACCAGTTCGATGGATTGGTAAGTTGGACCACTGACCAAGCGCAATGTGGCTTGGTTGCCCCAATTCACACCCTCAACAGGGTCTAAATCGAGTGGGCGCGGGTTAAATGGCGTGTTTAGTAGTTCCATAGCTTAAAACCACCCTGAGTTACCATTGATTTGCTCTTTGATAGGCTTGAGCGCGCCTACGTTGTTAATGACTGCCAATGCAATCAACATGACCACGATGGTCATTAGCATTGTTTTGTGCGTTGCTTTCATGTGTTTCCCCTGCTTCACAGCGTTGGAACGGTTAAAGGAGTCATTATCAAATCAGGTGGCGGGGATTTCGTCACTAAGGTTCAACCTATAGGTATAACTTTTAACCTATAGGTTGAAATGAGAGGTTAGCGGTAGTTTCGAGAGAGCCTTTTGCCCGTTTCGCAGTTCAGCGCGCCGCGCTCTAGGTTGCCAATGCCGTCACGAATAATCAGGTATTCAGCAATCGCTTTGCCGATACACTGCTTATTGACCTTGGCACTTTTGAGATCGGCGACTTCGTTGGAGTGAACGCCTTTTTGCTTGGCGACCCAATCAGCATCAACGCCAGAGTTCACCGCACCGAGCCACCACACGCTTGATTGATTGGTGACGGTTTTGGGCACCTCCTGACCACGCTGAAAAATGGTGTGAACGACATGACCAAACTGGCGACCACCACGGAGCAATTCTCCCGTTTTGCCTTCGAGCTTGCCTGAGGTTTCCGCGCAGCTTGCCAGCTCCTCAATCACCACATGCAGTTTGGGTTTATGACCATCGCCGAGCGCCCAAGCAATCGCGCTGAAGGTTTCAAGCTCAGACATACACGCGCCCTTTGGGGGAATGTAGGCGAGCTTGAACGAACAGCCCGAACGGCGCCCTTGCACTGCCGCCTTGATAAACTTGGCAGGGTCAGTAAAGCCGTGGCACATTTGCCCGTGAAACTTCTGCCCTGCGTAGTTGCGGTACGGGTCAAAGAACAGAGCTTGTGACTTTTTAGGTACGAGCCCCATGTATTTCACTGCACTGGTTTTGCCGCTGCCCGTGCCGCCAAGGTACACGGTGTGCTCGGCGTCATGGGATGGGTTGGAGTTAATCGGGTTTACGATGAGAGTCACGCTCGACCTCCTGCTGCTTTTTCAGTTCGAGGGCAGTTATTTGCTTTTTCGACGCCCACCACAAACCAAGGATTGCCAAGGCAAGGGTCATGATATTCATGTAGTCGCCGCATTGGTCGAGAAGCGCCCCGCCGTATTGCTTGGCAACAGGGCGAGCCGCATTCACCACGCTTTGCTTGGCGCGCTCATCAAACTCAAAATCAATATCTTTGAGAATCGACACGGCTTGCTCAACCACCACAAGCCCCGTGGTGACCAGTGCATCAAACGCCTCACTGGTATCGACCTCTGGCTGACTTTCAGTTGAAGCTAACGCGCCTTCTTGTGCTGATGGCTCATTGTTAAGGTTGGCAATGTACGCATCCAACTCATCAAGGTTGTCAGCGCTTGTTTCAACGGTTGGGTTACTCATGGCTATCGCCCTCCTCACTCGGTTGTGGTTTGGCTAACATGCGCTTGATGGCAAACAGCAACACGACAATGACGCCAAGACAGGCGGCAACCTTGAAGATTTGCGGTTTCAGGCTTGTCTCTGGCGGTGTTGGCTCAGTGGTTTCAGTGGTACTTGATTCGGTTGGTGGCAGCACTTCAGCGGGAGGGGTTACCGTAGGCGAAAAACTCTCAACGCTTTCAACACTCGCTTCAACCGTTGATTCAACCGACTCATCAACCGTTAGCTCAACCTTGTCAGATAAGGCTTGGAGCGCATCGGCGGTTTCGGTCATGTTGTCAGTGCAATAACCGCTCACGGTTTTGCTCATTGAACTGTTGCCGCAACTGGGGCACTTGTAATAGAGCAAGCCAAGGTTGCGACCGTTCTTGACCGTTTCCCCGCTATCTATCAAGCGACCTTCACCCACCATGTGAACGGTGGCAGTGCTGCGACAAACAGGGCACGGCACATAGCCGCGCACTGGATTGGGCGTTTTACTCATCGGTGGTCGCCTCCTCAATATCTGCATTCAATTGCTTTTCTAACGCTTGTTTGCGCTGCGCTCGAATCACTCGGTTTGATTTGGCGACGAGTTTTGCTTTGTCGATAAGCTTTGGGTCTAAGCCAAGCATGGAAAGCGGGTCTGCGCCGCCCATGAGGACTTTGGGCGCCAGTGATAAAAGCTCACTCGGTGACAGGTCTTTGACGGTATCAAACGCCGTTTCTAACTCCGCTTCCAGTGTGTCAATGGTGTTTAGGCGCGCAAGCTCGGCTTGGCACTCATCTTTGGTCATGGTTTTCATGGTGTACCCCTGTCTCTCGACGTTGGTTGATTATTTTTACCTATATGACATTTGTCACATAAAATTCATGCGGTTAGAGGTGTTAACTCCTACACTTAAATTGGGCGTTGGACTACTACCACTGTTTAGACACTTCCAAATCTGAACTGGATTCAACGCCCAAACCTTTCCCTATGATTGCCCCTGATTCACATCGTTGGCACTTCCTACGTTATACCTCTCGCGGCGAACTCCTCCCACTCTGGCGAGCCAAACCTATCTAGCTCGTTGAACAGGAAAAAGTTATCAATGATTCGTTGTTGTCTTGGTGGCGAAATTTTCTGCGTACAATTATTGCCACTAGACCAAGGCGCAAGCTCCCGCTTGCTTGAAGAAGCCTCCGACAAGTCGGAAGGCTTTTTGATGAGCTTCCACTCTATCTCATGGGTGAGCACTTCTAGACCGCTTCCACGAAGTCCAATAACACGCGCTGTCATTTCGCCGTATTTGTTCTCTTTGGCTTCTTTCTTGGTGGTAATTGGGCGCATGGATTGCGGCAGTCGGTGACCGCCCATGTAATCGAAAAAGGCGGAGAAAAAACCCGCATCAGCCGCACGGCGCGCCTTCTCAAAGGTGCAATATTCTTGCTCATCGCTAATGCGTCTTAGCTCGCGCCATACCGTGACAGACGGTGTTTTTTGAAATTGGAACTGACGAAAACAAAAGGTGCGCGACCATGAAGTGACGTTTTTCACTGTGTCTTGCAGCTTGGCTTTTTTGTTGTCGAGATCCGATAAATCCTCAAGCCCAAAGCCGTCAACGTTCTTAGAAATGTACTTGGCAAGGTAAGCCACGGCGCCGCCTTCGGTGCCGTCCAGCATCTTAGCTTCAAAGCGCGCTTTCATAGCTCGGTGTTTTGGGTCACCGTTCTTGAAATAAAGCTCATCGCTGTCACGCTGAAATTGGTATTCCTGCAGCATTCTGATAAACACGGGCATTTGCTCAAGCGGCATGAAAAATACGCCGTGCCAATGCGGTGTACCGTCTTGGTGTGGCTCCACAACTCGCATCCCGTAATAAGTTAAGTCATGGCGCCCCGCCCATGCTCGAAAGCGATTCCAAGACATAGATAGCCAAGCATGAGCACCTTTGGGTGTGCCACCGTCCCAATGGGTATTTTCAATCCAGTATTCACCGCGCTTGGTGAGCCTATGAAAACGGCTTGGTGCGGTCATAGTGATAAAAATAGCGGCGTGGTTGTTTGAGTCGGCATACTCCTGACAGCCAGCAATACGGGTCATGAGTTCATGACGACGATTAACAGGGTTGGACTGCGACGACTCATGCACCTGTGACATTTCCACTACATCCCCCTCAACGGATTCAATCGCCATGAGTTCTAGCCACTCACGCTGTCGCTCTTGGCGAATCTTGAGCCACTCACACGCCGAAATTGACGCATAAGGGGAAATGTGCGGCGACACCATTCCCGCCGCCCTGCGCGCATTCTCAAACGCTGCAATGGTCTGTTTGTCGATTGCTCGGCGCCATACGCCCTCATCAAGCAAACGGGCAAGGATGGAATACGCCTCATCTTCATCGTTGGCAACTTCAAATTGAGGCATCCAAAGACAAGCCCCAACATATTCATGAATGCGTTTAATCGCATCAAACGCCGTGCCGCCTGTCTTGACGACAAACTCAAAGTGAAAACTTGCGCGCCCTGATAGCTCAGTAGCAAGGCGAGCACGTTTTAACTCTGTGTTGATTGTCCAATATGGCTCTGGCAATACGCCAAGTGCAGACGATGCCGCCGCGCTGCGTGACTCAATGAATTGCAATGCGCGCTTAAAGCCGTACTTACGAAAACGAACTGCTGACGCTTTATCAAGGTAGTTGCGAATGTCATTAGGTAGCTTGAACTTATTAGCAACTTGGTGAGCGAACTCAAACACGCGCTCTTTGGGCGTGGCACCACATAGCGGTTGATGCTTTTCCGCTACCATTGCCAAATGCGGCGCCGTGGCTTGGTTTTTCATCACATACGTTGCAAGCTCCTGACGCAGATTGGTCGGGAGCTTAGTCAACGGATTATTGGTGGTCTTGCCGATTTTCTGCATTGATTAACGCTTAGTCCAAGTCAGAGGGTTAACGTTGAGTTTGCGAGCGCGTGGGCGGTTCAAGCCAAGCTCAGAACGTAGCTTTTGAACCATACGCGCTGACTTTTCACTCTTGTCAGGGTCGAAGTTGGCGCACCCCGCCATATCTTCACAGGGTGCGTGTATAGGGTCGCTGATTGGTGCGTCAACAATTGAGATTGCTGGGGTATAGTCAACGTCCAAACTAAACCTCCAAACTTTCTAGAAGCTCAACATCTTGCTTGAGCTGCAAATATACGGGATGCAAAAAAGCGAACTCAGGAGAGCTAGGGCTAAGCCAATCCAAACGCGCTTTGACTATCTTGAAAAGCTCCATCGCTTCGCTCGAATGCGAAAAATCAATATTGATTGCATGTAGTGGCGTTTTCATAGTGCACCTCCGTTTACTGACTGCCAATCACTCATAGCTTCAGCGTGGCGTTGGTCGATATACGCTGCGAGATCTTCAATTTTGATTAGTGATGGGCTGCGCTCAGAATCACGCAACTTGAAGGTAGGAACGGGAAAGTCACAAGCCTTAGCTCGCTGCTCTGCCGTTTTGGGTGTGATGCCGAAAAACTCTTGGCATACCTGCTTTAGTTCAACTGTAGGGCTTTCGAATCGTGCCAGTAGTGCAAAATTTGTGTTCATAAATCACCTATGCAATGATGGTGAGTTAACTAAGAGCAACTATAATTAACTCAAGAATGTCTCAATTACGTCACGAGACATTATTGGATCATTTTTATGTCATTGCAACACCTTTGAGCAACTTGGAGCACACAATGAGCACTGTTGATGAGCAAATTTCAGAGTTAAAGAAACTGACCAATACGTCTAAAAACACAGATTTATCAAAGGCTTTGGGGGTTTCACCTTCAACAATTCAAACTTGGCGTGGACGTGGAAAAATTCCTGAAGATATTTTCATTAAAGCGAACCAGATCGCCAAAAGTGGCTCATTAGCTCCAAGAGGCTATCTTGAGCTGAAGTTTTTCGATATCGAAGTCAGTGCGGGGCATGGTGCGCTTGTTGAGAAGGTAGAAGAATCAAGCGCAATGGTGTTCAGTGAAAGGTTCATTCGACAAGAGCTAGGCTTTAACCCTAACAATATCTTTCTAATGCCAGTGCGCGGTGACAGCATGAGCCCAACACTTCAAAACCAGAGCGTTGTGATGGTAAACCGTGTTGATGGATTCACGACTGACGGTGTTTATGTATTCCGATACGATAGCCGCTTGATGGTGAAAAGGCTTCAGTTCTTGCCAAATGGAATCAAGGTTGTGAGTGATAATGCTGCTTATGAGCCGTGGGAGCTAAGTCGAGAGGATATTAAAGGGGCTGACTTCGAGATTATTGGGGAAGTGGTTTGGTCAGGACAAAGAATGTAGGAGTTAATTAAGTTGGCTATTAAATTTTCGCCTAAGGTTGGGCAAATATTGATGTGTGACTTTCACGGCTTAAAACAACCAGAAATGATAAAAAACCGCCCTGTTCTCGTGGTAGGAACAAAACCCGATGGGCACCAGTTGGTTACAGTCGTCGCACTTAGTACCGTAGAGCCAGAGAAGCAGCAAAACTACCACATGAAATTAGATGATAACCATCTACCAAGAAACAAGTTTTTCAGCCGTGGTACCACTTGGGTTAAAGCCGATATGATTTACACATTAAGCTTCGAGCGCTTCAACTATGTTTCCTTGGGGGTCGATAATGGAAAGCGAGTGTATTTCAAGAATCGTTTAGGAAGGGAGACTATGAAAAAGGTCTATACGTGTGTTTTGCACGGGTTGCACTTGGGTGGTTTAGCTGACCATTTATAATCGCTTGTAATTACTCCTAATTACTAAAAAGCATACGTATATCGCATAAATCTATTTGCTTTTTTTCTAGCTGCAACATAAGATCACGGTGTCAAAGCTTCTTTGGTTAATCCCAAAACGGAGCGCTAAGACTACATTTTTGAAGTGTAGCCAGCCCACTTATCAGGCGATAACAAGCCAGTGTGGTGCTGCTGTAAAGACCCTCGCCTAGGCGGGGGTTTTGTCTTTTCTAGGAAACCAAAAATCTCTCACCAGTACCCCTATAGTACCCCTTAAAACTCACAACCCCTTACACAGCAATAGAACCAATCCAATCGAGCATGGGCGCAACGGATAAGCGGTTCGCAGTGTATTTACTAGTTTCTTCAGGCTTCATATGGTGTTACTCGAAATCTTGATGCTGTATATATACATGAACTTGCTAGAATTGCCCCCAAATGTCCCCTCCATAATCATGTGGAAGAAGCAGGACAAATGACATCATTCAGCAGTGCAACGTATACTAAAAAGCGTCAAAACGCTTCATTGTAGACGTCGTCTTCAAAAATAGGTCGGAGATTATACACAGAGATTCGAAAACATTCAGAAAAAAAGCACTGCTCTCTATTGTTAACTGACGTATCGGACTCTATAAGACATTCAATTGTTCAGCGACAACCAAAACACTGAAGACAGAGATCTGCTCGCTGATTAGCTCAATTTGTCGGTAGTCCAAATCTTCAATGTCGTTTTTGTCGGGTTCATCAAGCCTAAGCGTAGAACCAAGCATCTTTTCCAACTCTTGAACGTCTTGTTCCGAGTATCTCTGCTTTATCTTACTTGTCTCCCCTAATGTACATTGGTACATCTTGAGCTCAGACAAATACAAAACGACCCGTTTCTTATCATCTTTAGTCAAAGATTCAAACCAAGGTGTTATTGGAAACGTTTCAGCATTGCGGCTTCGGATGTCAAAGCACTCCGAGTGTCTATTGTTCCACTCGACCAATAAATCAAAGCGGTCTAAAGTTGTTTCAGCGGCGCACGCCGAGAGTGGTAGAAGAAGCAGAATCCTACTAAAGTGCAGCTTCACTTATACACCTCCAAAACTTTTGTTCCGACCCACTTGTTGTCCATGTAAGAGGTTCTGCTATTTGCAAAACCCTGTCTTTTGAAATTTTAGAAACACTCGACATCGCCTCGCCAAAGATCTCCCAATCGTATTCACGAATTGTAATCATGGTTTCAACCGGCTTCCCTGTCACACTTGGACTAAAAAATATCTGATAGAGCGGTGTTGAAGCAATCGCAAAGCCCAACATTCCCCCCCGATTAATAATATCGTGAACTTGTGATACTGCCGTTTTGCTTGATGGACTAAGTTGCAGGTCATTAACTTCACAATATCCCACTCTCAACATACCGCCTCCTTTCTCCAATGCCATATTATTATGCTGGTCATCGCACCGAAAAAAGACTGATTTAAGTTGAAGCCGGTCGTAAAAATCTCACTCAAACCACACTCTAGAATTGTGAACTGTGGCTGCTCTTATGTCGTCAACTCGGCTTTGCAACTTACAACTAGATACGCTGCCAACAATTCTATAATCGAGACTAACGACCTACCGAAGGAATTAGTATAAAATGAACAGAATTCGCAAACATAGGTGGACATGTGGATCAGAAGCTAATCAAACAACTAGAAGAAACGTGCTCGGCGCGAGGGGTTCGTTTAACGCCTCAGCGTAAGCGTGTGTATGAGCTGATTTGTGACAGTAATAAGGCCTCAAGTGCCTATGAACTCCTTGACCAACTCAAGGTCACTGAACCGCAGGCAAAGCCACCAACGGTATACCGAGCACTGGACTTTCTTTTAGAGCAAGGATTTATCCATCGCGTTGAATCGACTAACAGTTTTGTCTCTTGTTGTTCATTTGGTGAGCATAAGCACTACTCGCATCTGCTGATTTGTGACAAGTGCGGTAATGTCGTTGAACTACAAGATGATATTCTGATAGCCTTGCTTAATAGCAACGTTGAAAAACATGGCTTCCAGTTTTCAAATCACGTCATAGAAACTCATGGCACATGTCAGACGTGTTCATCATTGGAAGAATCGAACAAATAGAAGAAGTTATGCGCGCTGAATTTGTAAATCCGTTTTTAGCCTCATTGATGAATGTGCTAAAAACGATGGCTTCAATGGAGATCAAGCCACTTAAGCCAAGAATAAAAAAAGACGAGATCGCTCGAGGCGATGTGTCTGGCCTCATCGGTATGGTAGGCACACAAACCCGTGGTTCAATGTCGATTACGTTTGAGGAAGGGCTTGCCCTTGAAATCATGCAGAACATGCTGGGTGAAAAACCACATGGGTTGAATGAAGAAGTGACCGATATGGTGGGTGAGATCACCAACATGGTGACGGGCGGAGCGAAACGTATCTTGGCAGAAAACGGCTTTGATTTTGATATGGCAACACCGGTTGTGGTATCAGGTAAAGGCCACACCATCCGACACAAATGCGATGGCGCGATCATCATCATGCCATTTACCTCAGACTGGGGTAATGCGTTTATTGAAATTTGTTTTGAATAAACACATATCGCTAAAATGCAAAAAGGGCGTCATGATTATGACGCCCTTTTACTATCTTTGGTAATGCCTTGAGGGTTATTCCCCCGCCACCTTCATCGACTCCAGCAAAATCGAGCCAGTTTGGATTTGTGAACGTGTCTCTACATCATTACCTACAGCAACAATTTGTTGGAACATTTGTGCCAAATTGCCCGCAACCGTAATTTCAGATACTGGGAATTGGATTTCACCGTTCTCAACCCAGAAACCTGCTGCGCCGCGCGAGTAGTCGCCAGTTACGATATTCACGCCCTGCCCCATCACTTCAGTCACCAATAGACCAGTTCCAAGCTGCTTGAGCATGGCGTCAAAGTCTTGGCCTGTCGATTTTACGTACCAGTTGTGGATGCCGCCAGCATGACCAGTTGGCGTCATGTTCATTTTACGCGCCGCATAGCTGGTTAGAAGGTAGGTCGCCAGTTTACCGTCTGTGATGATGTCCATGTCGCGCGTAACAACACCTTCATTGTCAAACGGGCTTGATGCCAGTCCGCGTAGCACGTGAGGCTTTTCTTGTATCGAGAACCAATCTGGCAAGATTTGCTCGCCCAGTTTGTCCAATAGGAATGAAGACTTGCGATACAGGTTACCACCACTGATACCCATCACGAGGTGACCTATCAATCCAGTCGCAACATCGTTGGCAAACAGTACTGGGTATTGACCAGTTTTGATCTTTCGTGCGTCAAGACGCTCAATCGTTTTCTTCGCTGCTTGCTCACCTACAGACTCAGGTGTCCAAAGATCGTCACGATGGCGAGCGAGTGTATAGCTATAGTCTCGCTCCATGTCACCGTTTTGGCCTTGGCCGATCACGCTGCAACTTATACTGTGGCGGCTTGATGCGTAACCCGCTAGCAGGCCGTGAGAGTTACCATAAACCTTTACCCCATAATGACTATCGTAGCTCGCGCCATCACTTTGTTTGATTTTGTCGCTGTACTCCAGCGCTGCCTTTTCAGCAGCAATGGCTTTTTGCGCCGCCATATCTGGGTTTGGCTCATCAGGGTGGAAGAGATCAAGGTCTGGAATATCAGTCACCATAAGCTCTTTTGGCGCAGGGCCTGCGTATGGATCTTCTGACGTGTATTGAGCAATATCCAGCGCAGCTGCTACCGTTTGAGCAATCGCTTTTTCGCTCAGGTCAGAAGTTGAGGCGCTGCCTTTTTTCTGTCCACGGTAAACTGTAATACCTAAAGCACCGTCACTATTGAACTCAACGTTTTCCACCTCGCACATACGCGTCGATACGCTAAGCCCCGTGCTTTTGGTGATCGCAACCTCGGCCGCATCTGCACTTACCGAAGCCATGTCCAATGCTTTCGCAACTGCCGCTTCTAGCTCAGCTTTTTGCTGAGCAACTTGCTCTCTTACGTCCATATTTATCTAATTCTTTGCTAATAACTGAGTCTAGAATAACAAGGTTTTCGCATTCTCCCCAGATTTCTTGCTAAAATAGCGGATATTCGTAATGAGATAGTGATATAGGCAGACATCATGGCACGCAAAAATCAGAAAGCGCCTTGGGAAGAGGAAGAAGAGATCATTTGGGTAAGTAGAACCGAAATGAAGAACGACATGGAAGAGTTGCAAAAGCTCGGTGAAGAGCTCGTTGAGCTAAAACCTGCTGTGTTGGATAAATTCCCACTTAGCGAAGATCTGAGAGAAGCGATCGCAGATGCGCAGCGCTTTAAAAATGAAGCTAGGCGTCGTCAGTTGCAATACATTGGTAAGCTGATGCGTACCGAAGATCCTGAGCCGATTCAAGCGGCGCTCGATCGTGTACGCAACAAGCATTCACAATCTACTGCAGCTCTACATAAGCTTGAGCAATTGCGCGACCGTATCATTGCTGAAGGTGATGAGGCGATTGCAGCAGCAATAGCACTTTATCCTGAGCTAGATCGTCAGCGCCTGCGCCAGCTTGCTCGCCAAGCAAACAAAGAGAAGCAAGCCGGGAAGCCTGCAAAAGCATTCCGTGAAATCTTCCAAATGCTTAAGCACGAAGAAGAGCAAGAGTTTTAAGACTGTTCTCGACTGAGTATCACGAAAGGCAACTGAGCAGTCAGTTGCCTTTTTATTTATGGGCGCTAGTGCGCCGCCTGGACAAACTCAGCCAATGCCGCATTCGGATGCACATCCGTCAGCTCACCAATGTCCCCTTGCGCTTCAATGCAGCCATTCGCCAAATAGGCAAAGCGATTCGCTATGGCGCGTGCATCACTTAAGTGGTGCGTTACCATGATCACGGTGACTTGTTTCTCGCTCGCTAGCTGTTTCACCACACTCAGCATTTCTTTACGAAGAATAGGATCAAGGGCAGAAAAAGGCTCATCAAGTAGCCATATAGGATGAGGCTGTACAAAGCAACGCGCAAGCGCCACCCGCTGTTTTTGACCACCTGATAGCTCTGAAGGGAGTCGCGTTAACATCTCTCCGAGCCCGACTTTTTCTGCTGCATTACGCACTGTCTTTCTGTCAGCTTCATTGAGTTTAAGAGCGGGACTTAGTCCTAAGCCAATGTTGTCAAACACTGATAGGTGATCAAAAAGATTGTGCTCTTGAAATAGCATCGACAACGGCCTTTGATGAGGCTCAAGCCTATCGATGTCCTTCCCCTCTACTTGAATTGCCCCGGATTCAGGCTGACAAAAGCCAGATACTAGTGCCAACAATGTCGATTTTCCCGCACCACTTGGACCAATCAACGAGACGATGTCGCCTTGGCTTACTTCAAGTTCAAAGTGGAACCAATCACTATGGTAGCGATAGGCGACGTTATTTAGGTGCAACATGACGAGAGCCTTCCTGAAAGTGTTTTTTGGTTGAGCTAGCTTTTCTAGACGTTCTATTCAGTGTATCGGTCAGTGAAAAAATACCGATACTCAATGCAAACAGCACCAAGGATACTACGGCAGCCGATTCGAGCTGATAGCTGCCCATAAGCTGATAAAGATACAGTGGCAGGGTATTAAAATTTTGGCTACCGAATAGGGCAATCACGGTAAGGTCACCCATAGACAAAATGAAGCTTATCGAAAATGCATGCAGTATCGGTGCTCGAATAGCGCGCCATTCCATCAACCAAAATCGGCGCAGTCCGTGCATTCCGAGACTTTGCCATAGCGGATAGTATTGACTAGCAAGGCGCTGCATCGGCTGATTCAAGGTCTTAATCACATAGGGCAGCGCCATTAGGGCATTGACCAACACGACAATGCCAAACGCTAGGCTGAACACATTTGTCATGCCTCGCAGCATCAAGAAGGTAGCAGTACTAAGGACTAACGCTGGTGTCACCAGAATAACGGTTCCCACAAGCTCAAGGCTGTCCGCTCGTCGAGCTTGGGACTTAAGCCTAAAAACCCGCGTTGTTGATAGCAAGACAACGCCCACCAGCAGAGCAATACTCCCTGCTAATGCCGCCACTTGCAGCGAAGTACCCATAGCACTCCAAAAGCGCGAATCGGTAAATACGTCAAACAATTTCGAGTTCAAACCACTGAGCAAAATAGCCAGAATCGGAGGTATCACGAGCATTAGGGTTGCCATGATCCAAATGCTATCCCAGCCCTTTTTAAACACCGTATCTTTGGGTTGCAAGCTAGACGTCGCGTGAAAATTACTCTTACCGGAAACGGGTTTACTAAATCGTCCAACAAACATCACCAAAACGGCACAGATTACCATTTGCCAAAGTGCTAGCACCGCGCCAGTGGGCAAATCAAAGTCGAACTTAATCGCTTGATAGATAGCCAGCTCGATGGTGGTCGCTTGTGGTCCGCCCCCAAGTGCCATGACAGTTGCAAAGCTAGTAAAGCAAAGCATAAACACCAAACCAATAACGTGAGGAAGATGCGACTTTAGCCTTGGCCATTCCACTAACCGAAAGCATTGCCAACTGTTCATGCCAAGATGAAGTGCCAACTTTCGCTGCTCCTCTGGCACGCCCTCTATCGTTACCAACAATAGCCGAGTAGCAAAAGGCAGATTGAAGAACACGTGAGCGAGCAAAATACCATTGAGCCCATAGATGGAAAAAAGCGCTGAGCCACCAGCGAACCATTTGGCAATCACTCCTTGGTTACCATAGATAGCCACAATGCCAAACACGCCAACAAGCACAGGCATGACCAAGGTTGTGGCAAACAGCTTGAGTAGCCACTCTCGCCCCCAGAAATGGCGACGCGAAAGCGCATGAGCCACGGGGACAGCAAGTCCAACACTTAACAGCGTCGAGAGGCTAGCTTGCCAGAAACTGAATTTGGCCACGTGCTGATAATAAGGATCTCTAAACAGCAGACTAATATCATCAATGGAAGAATAGGAAAGCAGTGTCCACAAGGACGCAACGACATATAGGCCAATGAGCAGCGCAACCACTAAGCCGGCTTTGGGAATTCGAATCACAGTGACCTCTAGGGAAGAACAAGATTTCCAACGGTACGTTATTCTCTAGTAAGAATAACGTACCGCCGAATAGACAGCGTTACTTAATCAACGCAGATTGCCATTCAAGGATCCACGCCTTGCGATTATTCGCCACTTCGTCAGGAGAGAAAGACAACGCCTTGGCGGGAATGGTTAGGCTCTCAAACCCAGCGGGTAAGTTGCTATCCACCACTGGGTACATCCAGTTACCCGTAGGTATGTTGGATTGAAAGCTATCAGAGACAATAAACTGCATAAACTCATCGGCAAGTTTCTGGTTGCTGCTTCCTGCCACCTTGGCAGCAACTTCTATTTGAGTGTAGTGACCTTCTGCAAAATCAGCCGCTGCGAAACGTTGGTCTTGCTCTGCAATAATGTGGTAAGCCGGAGATGTCGTGTAAGACAGCACGAGATCCGACTCCCCTTCTAAGAACATCGAATACGCTTCAGACCAACCCTTAGTCACAGTGACGGTTTTCTTCGACAGTTGCTGCCATGCAGCGCTTGAATCATCCCCATACACAGACTTCATCCACAGCAGTAAGCCTTGGCCTGGTGTCGACGTGCGTGGGTCTTGGTAAATCACTTTAAGGTCATCACGCTGTTCAACCAACTCTTTAAGGCTTTTAGGTGGGTTCTTTACCTTCTCTTTGTTGTACACAAAGGCAAAGTAGCCGTAATCAAATGGGACGAATACCTCATCACTCCAACCATTCGGCAATACTACCGATGACAAATCAGCACCGTGGTTAGCAAGCAGCCCCGATTTTTTCGCCTCGCTCATTAGGTTGTTATCAAGACCAAGCACGACATCTGCTTGAGTGCTGCTGCCTTCCAAGCGAAGTCGGTTGAGGATAGACACGCCATCATCAAGCGCTACATAGTTGAGATCGCAACCACATTGGGCTTCGAATGCTTTTTCAATCGCAGGGCCTGGCCCCCAATCGGATGCAAATGAGCTGTAGGTATAAACGGTCAGCGATTGTGCCGATGCTATGAGTGGAGTTGAAAAAAAGTGCTGTCGCTAACGCGATTTTGCTGATTGAGTGGTTTTTCACTGGTTCTGTCCTTAGTTATTGTTTTGAGACCCAGAGAAAACGCGCGATGTGGGAGTGCATCCAATAAATTGGAGCTAGAGTGTCTACTTAGCCGATTAATAGCAAAGGAGCCTCATCCCTACGCCAGCATTATCTGGATCAGGGCTGTTACTTAACGTACGCGGGTATCAGGCTTGACCTTCTCTCAGCACCACTGCTAGTGCACCCCGTGAGTTACAACCTTTGAGGGCGAATTGTAACCTTTTCGTCACAGATTCGCCAAATCTATCCTTAATATTCGTTAGCTAACGTCGATCTATCGCTGATCGTAGCCCCAACGCGGCACTAGATTTTGTTCCAGCCCCATATGATCGAGCACCCTAGCCACGATAAAGTCCACCAAATCTTCAATAGATTTGGGCTGATGATAAAAGCCAGGCGCTGCAGGCATAATGGTGACCCCCATTTGGGAGAGCTTGTGCATGTTCTCAAGGTGGATGGTTGAGAACGGCGTTTCACGCACCACCAACAGCAGTTGCCCTTTCTCTTTGATCACTACATCAGCGGCACGCTCTATTAGGTTATCTGACATGCCGTGAGCAATCGCTGCTACGCTACCCGCCGAACAAGGACAAACTATCATCTGCTTCGGCGCAGCTGAACCAGAAGCCACGGGCGAGAACCAATCTTCTTTACCACACACAATCAGCTTTTCTGGCTTGCAGTTTAAATGCTCTGTCAGAGCTTTGTGGGCAGCATCTGGGCCGCTTGGCAGCTTAATATCATGCTCGGTGGCAAGCACCACGCGTGCTGCCGACGAAATCAATAGATACACGGTGTAATCTTGAGCAAGTAAACACTCGAGCAGGCGCATACCGTAAGGCGCCCCAGAGGCACCAGTAAACGCAAGGGTAATGGCTTTGTCTGCCGATTTCATTAGGCTAACGCCTCCAATAATTTCTGATGAATACCACCAAAGCCACCGTTACTCATCACCAAGATCTGATCGCCAGGCTCACCCTGCGCTGCAATCTTAGCCACCAACGCATCAATGTCGCTGTCAACTTGAGCGGGCTGGCTGCACGCATCGGCAATGTCTTGTACCGACCATTCAATACTGTCTGGCTGAAACAAGAACACTTGGTCGGCTTTAGTGAGTGATTGGGCAAGCGTCTCTTTGTGCACACCACGTTTCATAGTCGCACTGCGCGGCTCCAACACCGCGAGAATACGTTTATCGCCGACCTTGTTACGCAGACCATCTAACGTCAGTTCAATTGCCGTTGGGTGATGGGCAAAGTCATCGTAGACCGTCACCTGATTCACTTCGCCTTTTAACTCGAGGCGTCGCTTGGTGTTGATAAACTTACCCAGTGCCTCACACGCTAAATCTGGCGTAACACCTACGTGTCTTGCACCTGCAATCGCCATCAGTGCATTATCGACATTGTGGTCACCCACCAAATCCCATTTCACCTCGCCCACTTTCGCACCATGCAAGAACACTTCAAAATGAGAGCCGTCGGCAATCAGTTTGTTAGCGTGCCAATCTGCACCAGCACCCGTATGTTCAACTTCACTCCAGCAGCCTCTACCTAAAACATCTCCGAGCGCTTTGTCGCTTTTCGGTGTCATGATCCTTCCGTTACCCGGAACCGTGCGTACTAGATGATGGAACTGCCTCTTGATCGCTTCAAGATCATCAAAAATATCCGCATGATCAAACTCAAGGTTATTCATGATCAAAGTGCGAGGATGGTAGTGAACAAACTTAGAACGTTTATCGAAAAAGGCACTGTCGTATTCATCCGCTTCGACCACAAAGAACATCGACTCACCCAGCCTCGCCGATTGTCCAAAGTTGCCCAAAACGCCGCCCACCAAGAAGCCTGGTGTATAACCGCAGTCTTCTAAAATCCAGCTAAGCATACTCGAAGTCGTAGTTTTTCCGTGCGTTCCAGACACGGCCAATACCCAGCGATCATGCAAAAGAAATTCCTGAAGCCATTGAGGTCCAGAGGTGTACTTAAGGTTGTGATTAAGGACATATTCGACACAAGGATTACCTCGACTCATCGCATTACCAATCACTACGAGATCGGGCGCTGGGTTGAGCTGCGCAGGGTCAAAACCTTCGATGATTTCGATTCCTTCCGATTCCAATAGAGTGCTCATTGGTGGATAGACGTTTGCATCACTGCCCGTGACTCGATGCCCAAGTTGCTGGGCCAGTACAGCAGCGCCACCCATAAAGGTGCCGCAGATGCCAAGGATATGAATATGCATAACTTGCTCTCTTAAATTCCGTTGCGTCTTAGTTTACGCCATTGTCGCTATATATACCCAAAGCGTGTGTTAAAAGCGAGAAAGTTAGTGGTTAGACAAATAAATGTGACATTCATCATACAAATTACCACTCTGTACTCTTACTTCATTACCATTAAAAAGTTCTGCCCCCTACAATATCCATGTGTGTTGATGAATACCCCCAACTCGCGCAATCGTTTGATTTCGCGTCATTCCACACACATACCCCCAAGAAAATAAGTAAAAAGTTAAGGATATAACATGTCTGATATGCGCACCCTTGGCGAATTCATTGTTGAGAAGCAACATGATTTCCCCCACGCTAGCGGTGATCTCTCCTCTCTTTTGTCCTCGATTCGACTTGCTGCAAAAATTGTAAACCGAGAAATCAACAAAGCTGGCCTTGTTGATATCACAGGTGCTGTTGGTACAGACAATGTTCAAGGCGAAGCTCAGCAAAAGCTCGATGTCTATGCGAATGATAAGTTCAAAGCCGCGCTAGAAGCACGTGACCAAGTTTGTGGTGTCGCGAGTGAAGAAGAAGATGAGGCAGTCGCGTTCAATAAAGAGCTCAACAAGAACGCAAAATATGTTGTGTTGATGGATCCATTGGATGGTTCGTCAAACATCGATGTCAATGTCTCGGTCGGTACTATTTTCTCTATTTACCGCCGTATCTCACCAGTAGGCACACCTCCAACTCAAGAGGACTTCCTACAACCAGGCAATAAACAAGTCGCGGCTGGTTATGTAGTCTACGGCTCGTCAACCATGTTGGTATACACAACAGGTAAAGGCGTAAACGGCTTCACTTACGACCCATCTATCGGTAGCTTCTGTCTTTCACACGAAAACATGTTGATACCTAAAGATGGAACTATCTACTCAATCAACGAAGGTAACTACATCCGCTTCCCTATGGGTGTGAAGAAGTACATTAAGTACTGCCAAGAAAACGTACCAGAAGAGAAGCGTCCATATACCTCACGCTATATTGGCTCACTCGTATCTGATTTCCACCGTAACCTACTTAAGGGTGGTATCTACCTTTACCCAAGCACGCAGAGTCACCCTAGCGGTAAACTGCGTTTGCTGTATGAGTGCAACCCAATGGCATTCATCATGGAACAAGCGGGCGGCGTCGCGTCAGATGGTACCCAGCGTATTATGGATATCAAGCCGACAGAGCTTCACCAGCGCGTACCATTCTTTGTAGGTTCAAAGAACATGGTTGAACAAGTCGAATCCTTCCTCGAAGAGTACCAAGACTAATAACTTCGAAGTGCCTCTCAATGAGGCACTTTTTGTTTTAAAAGTAACCAAGTATACTGACTGTAAACGATTCGTGTTTCAGCCCTCAGTTCCTTACGCCTAAAGGAATATCGAACAAAGAAAAGGAAAGTCAAAAATGAGCTTAAACAATGTACCTGCGGGTAAGTCACTCCCAGATGACATCTATGTCGTCATTGAAATCCCTGCAAACGCTGATCCCATCAAGTATGAAGTCGATAAAGACTCTGGTGCCGTATTCGTTGACCGCTTTATGTCAGCCCCAATGTTCTACCCTTGTAACTACGGCTATGTAAACCACACTCTATCACTGGATGGTGACCCGGTAGACGTGCTGGTTCCAACTCCGTACCCGTTGATGCCAGGCTCAGTGATTCGCTGCCGCCCAGTAGGGGTACTGAAAATGACCGATGAGTCAGGCGAAGATGCTAAAGTGTTCGCAGTTCCACACAGCAAACTGAGTAAAGAGTACGACCACATCCAAGATGTAGACGATATTCCAGAGCTTCTAAAAGCGCAAATCACGCAATTCTTTGAGCGTTATAAAGAACTAGAAGCAGGCAAATGGGTGAAAGTCGATGGCTGGGCAGATGTTCAAGCTGCGCGTGATGAAATCCAATCATCGTATGAACGCGCTCAAGGCAAGTAGGCTTTAGACAACCGGTTTACTCCGACTGACTAATACAAACATCAAAAAGGGCTCACCAACTTGACGTTGGTGAGCCCTTTATAAATCGTGGAGGTTTTAGTAAGAAAGAGGACGTTAATAGCGACTTCGAGACGCTTTGCCGTTGTTATACCAAATCCGAAACGTCGGTCGGATATCATCGCAAATACCGCGATACAACTCGCCTTTTTTACCGAGTATTTTCGGATCTTGCTGACAGTACTCCTGTCGGCCTTGCTCGTAGCCTGCTGAATACGCTTGATACAATTCGCTATCAACACTGACATGTGATGACTGCTTCAATTCATCATCACCCTGTTTTTCATAGCCAACCAGCGCTTGCTGCTCTCCAAACTGAAACCAATCTTGCTGCGAGGTACTGCTCGGCTCGCTTTTTTGAGCGCACGCCACCAGTGTCGCGGCAAACAATGAAACCCAAATTATTTTCATTGCTCCTCCTTATTACCTGCGTCGCCGTTTGCCAGAGAAATCGCTTAATCAACGGCGATTGCGAGCATTCTTACCTCGCCAGTACTCTTCGTTATAGCGGCGGTCGAGGTCATTGCAAATGCCATAATAAATTTTACCATCATAGCCAAGTATAAATGGATCCTGCTTACAATAGTCCGCTTTACCTGTTGCATAGCCTGCTTGATACTGAGCAAATAGCTCAGCGGACAACTCAGGGGCTTTTTTTGCCAAATCAGATTGGCTTTCAATGATGTAACCTTTCATCGCCCATTGATAACCAAAATCTTGCCAGCTTTGAGCGCTTTCTTCGGTTGGTGGTTTGAGCTGCACACACCCTGACAACAGCACAAATGCCGTAACCATTATCCCTTTTCTAAACATAGATCCTCCTTGCCACTTAGGGTTGTACGAGCCACAACCCCATCGGCATCACTGTTTATCAATCCACTTCAAATTGGTATAGGAAGGTGACAGAGCTATACAGACCAGAAACGGCTTCGACATAGAAGTCTTCAATAATGCGATAACGCACCGTAAACTCACCCAACGAGTTGAAGATACCCACGCCATATTTAACCTGTAACCCTGGCAATACGTAGCCGCTTACCGTGACCTGAGAGTCATCCCCAGAGCCTGCTGTATCGAGTTGCAGATCTTGCACACCAAATGCTTGGCCAATATCACCAACCACTTTACCGCTTCGCGCTAGACTCAAACCAATCAACGTCGTCGTTAGGGCGTTGCCGCCAGTTTCACCATCGATATCTTGTCCACGCAACAAGTAAGAAAGCGCGTTCGCCTGCGGCATGGTTGGATCCGAGAAAATATCAATTTTCGGCTCAGTCGCAAGACCAGATACTTTCACACCCGCCTTCACATCATCTGCCGTTGTATCAGGGTTACGGATTGCCGTGATGTTGACGTAGGGTTGATCGACTGGGCCTGTCAGGAGGATCTTACCTTCTTCAATCAACAAGTCCTGACCAAATGAGCTATATGAACCATCGATGATATTGATTTCACCCTGTACAAATGGCCCTTGGTCTTTTTGAGACACATGCAGTTTACCGCGCAGTCCGCCCTTAAGACCGAAGGCTGAGATAGTAAAGTCGTTACCAATGGAAATCGACACATCAGTCTCAACGTTAAATGGTACCGCCGCTTCTTCATTGACAGGGGTCATATCTGGATTCAATAACACTTGGTCGCTAGAGACAGCGACCGCACTTTGCGGTAGCTCCTCTACCAAAATACGCCCCCAAGGCAATCCGATAGAACCGGTGATTTTCGCTAATGTCGGATTGGCCTCAATCGTCATGTCTGGCACCACCTTCACTTTCACCATAGGTGGTACGTCAACATTAAGCTCATCAGCAAACACTCTTAACTTGGTTCGCCACGCTTTTAAGTCTTGCCAGTTACCATCACCTTCCAGCTTAAGCTCACCATCATTGGTTTGGATATTTGCATCAAGCAGCGCATTGTATCCATTGAAAGCAATATCGACCTTGCCAGACTCAACCTGAATCGGCGAGATATCACCTTGCAACGACAAATCCGCAACCGAGAACTGCCCATAAAGCTCTGGATGCAACGCATCACCCTTGATCTTAATGTCCGCCGCTAAATTCGCCTTCAACTGGTTAAATTCACCCACCAACGGCTGCAAAAAATCGAGATTAAATGTTGAAAGATTCAACTCACCATCAATCGTTTTTTGTTCGGCGAGCACATTTGGCAAGGTCACCTTACCAGAGAGGTCACCATTGTCGGTCACATCAATCAGCCAACTCGCGTCAAGCTTGTCATCGGCTAGGTTTGCTTTCACGCTCACCGACTCCCAACCCACCACCAATGGCGTTTCTAGATTTTGAGTCACGGTACCTTTTGGTAGTGCCACATCCAACTTCACTTGTGGGGATGTCTCAGGCGCCCATTTTGCCCAAGCAGTAATATTCGCACTGCCCTCTACCAGCATGTTTTCTGGGATATAAGCCTTAATTTGCTCAAAGTCGAAGTTTTTCACTGTGACTAAAGCTTCACCAGACTGCCCCGCCTCGATGTCTTTTTCGAGACATACTCGAGAGTCGGCCTGTTTCCAGCAATGCGCAGCAACATTGGCCACTTGCTTATCAATATCGACTTTGATTGCCACTGGCTCAGTTAAATCAAGAGGGCCTTGCTCAGTCTCAAGATGCACTTTCGCCAACTCGCCATCCCAAACTAGGTTAGGCTTATCCGTGAGTTTACCGCTGACCGCTAGATTTAAAGACGCTATCTTAGAAACCACATCTAGAGCTAGCGTATGTGCTGCTTGAGTACCGGAGAGTGTCAGACTAGCGGAATCGACAACTTGATCTTGATAGTTAACGCCGCGCGCATTGAGTCGGAGATCCGCTTGCGCGCTCTCAATTGGCAGAGGTTTAGCCGTACCGGATAGAGTTAACGCCTCAAGACTTGCTTCGTCCTTCCACTGAATCTTTTCGATACTAAGATCAGTGGCAATATCCGGCTCTTTCATGTCCCCCTTGAGGTTAAGCTTACCGCGTAGAATACCAGAGAGATCCGGCACTGATTTCGCCAGTTCGGGGAAATCGATATCGACGCTCATATCCCAGTTTTGATCAAGCTTACCGCGTGCATTAAGCTGGTTAGGACCATGGGCGACCGAAAGCCCTTGGGTATCGACCTTGAACTCCCCTTTACCGGTTTGATCGGACGCATCAAGCTGACCTTTGATGTTAATAGGGTAGTTTCTAAGTATGCCGACGATATCCAATGTCGGCATTGACACTTGCCAGCCCCCTGCATCAGTGAGAGAGCCAGACGTCACTAATTTGCCGCTAATATCGCCCTCGGCTTCTGGCCACTGCAAACCCGGCTGAATGTTAGTGAGGTTAATATCGCCTTGCCAATTCACAGGTGCCGACCAGTTCGCCATCACTTGACCCGCAACATTACCGCCTAGCGTGTCAATGGAAAGCTTACTCAAATCAATATGCTCTAAATCGCCAGCACCCTCCAAATCCACAGCAAGGTCAGGAATCTCTTTGCCTGAAGCTGACGCCGCTAGATTAACTTCATAACCTTCTAACGAGCCTTTCGCTCCTAAGGTATCGATAGATACTTGGTAATCTGATTCACCGCTCAATGGCCAATTTGCTTTGGCGCTCGTAATGGTTGCATCAAATGGAATTGTCGGCTCTAGCGGTTGAACTTGTCCTTTTAATAAGCCCGAAATGAGTCCTGAAAACTCACTATCAAGCTGAAGAGTTTGCACACTACCCGAAGCATTGAGCTTCAGCTTCTGTCCCGTAAAATCGGTTTGCTTAAGGTGCGCGCCTAAATCAAGGTCAAGTGGATAGCCATCTTTCAGGGTCACCTTGCCTTGTAGACTGGCATCGACCAACGGCATTTCCAGCTCTAGCGCTGACACATCCACATCGTGCTTACCCGCCTTACCAACGAGCTTGAGCCTATCGACAATCACAGGCTCAGACTGATCGAGTTTAAAATCGAGGATCTCAATCCCGGTAATATTGACGAATAGAGGGATTAATACCTCAGGCAGTTCAATCGCCGCCGCAGGTTCGTTTGATGCCGCCGGTGCTTCTTCACTCGTTTGTGCAGTTTCCGTTGCAGGTGGCAGCGCAACCACAGGAGAGGTTAACTTTGTCTCGCCGACCGTTAAGTTAGAGCCCGTCATCGACAGTGCGGTTGAAAAGCTATCCCAACTCACCTTAGTGCCAAGAATATCCAAATGAATATCGTCAAAATTGACCTGACCAATCGCCACTGGAATTGGCAGCGTTATTTTGGTTAATGGCTCTGTAGGCTCGGGAGAGGGCTCGCTTGGTGCCACTTCCGGCATACTAAAATCAAGCCCTTGAATCGCCAGTTCATTCACACAGACTCTTGGATCTGACAGGCAATTGAGATCGACAGCCAGCGTCAGCGATTGCGCATTTAAGTCAATAAACAAGCTTTCATCTTTAAAGCTCACATCGTTAATCGTGAATCTGGGAAACAGCGCCCCTTGTGTCTCACCTACTTCAAACTGTGGCAAGGCTTTATTTACCCCCCACAATACGCTGTTAAGACCGGCATTGGTAAACAGTGCAAACGCTAACGTCGCGAGAATCAGTAAAATCAGAGTAATGAGGCCAATTGAACACCATTTGGTGACTCGCCAAACTTTCGACATCATAGTTCAGGCCCTAAGCTAAAGTGAATGCGCCATTCGGCTTGCGGTTTAGTATCCAGTCCTTTCGCATAATCGAATTTAACCGGGCCGACTGGAGAGACCCAACGTATGCCAAAACCGGCACCACGCTTCCATTCGGGATCGTCATCAAAGGCATCACCAACATCAACAAAGGTAGCCGCCCACCAGTTACCTGTTAGGCGATATTGATATTCAAGGCTGCTGGTCGCGAGATATTGGCCACCCGTTTTATTACCCGCATCATCGACAGGGGAAATGCTCTCGTAATCGTAACCACGCACACTGTTGTCACCACCAACATAAAAACGCAGCGATGGGGAAAGTTTGGAAGGATCACTGGCAATGTTGGCACCAATATCCACCTTGAACAAACCACGATGATTCTCACCTATGCTAGATATCCAAGTCGAGGTACCGCGAAGCCTAAACACCGAGGTTTCAGACAGCGCCCGCTCGTCACCTACTTCAAACATAATAGTTTGTTTGTTGCCACTCATCGGCAAGACGCCACCGCGTGAGACGACGCGAGAATAAGAAAGCCCGGGCAACACAAACTGACCTAGCTCACCTTGTGAATTAAATTCATAGTTCTCAACCAAGTACCGCAAGTAAGCAGTTCGATGCCAGCCGCTATCCAGCACCCAGTGACGCTCAAACGCTAGGTTCGATTCCAAGGTCTTTTTGTCGCTTCGGTTGACGTTTTTCAAACCGTATTGAATGACGTAGTAGTCTTTAAGCACATCGTCGAGAGGGATTTTATAGCTCGCCGTGACCTGCTGTTCAGGAATGGATAAGTCCAAGCTGGTTTTGAAACTATGACCATGCTCGTTCAACCACGGCTTTTTCCAGCCAAATTTCACTTTTGCTCCCACGTCTGTGGAATAGCCAAGACCGGTTTCAAACTGGTTACGCACTTGAGGTGCCAATGACACTTTCATTGGCAGTTCTCGCCCTTTACCCACTTCAGACAGTTCAGGCTCGACAAATACCGATGAAAACCACTCGGTATTGGATAAGTTTTGGTTGTGCTCACCCACCTTGGCAACTTGATATTCATCGCCAACTTTATAGGGCTGCAATGACTGCACTTTCTGAATATCGATTTGACTGCCCGTTATGGTTACCTTACCAAACTGGTAACGGATACCACTGTCATAGTGAAGTCTCACAATCGCTTCATTCCGCTCCGGGATCACTTCGAGACGGCTCATGGTATATGCGCCATCAAAGTAGCCTTTTTGCAGCGCTAAATTACGAATGCCCGATTTCAAACTGTCATATTGATTGTGATTGAGCGTGTCCCCCTCTTTGAGCGGCGAGATACGAATGAGGCGCATGAAATCCTCATCCTTTTCAGCTTCACCCGTCAGCTGGACATCCACCAGCTTAATGCGGGTTGGCGGCCCTGGGTTAACTTTGACCGTCAATTCATCGCCACGCTCATTCACGGAAAAGTCGATCTTGGCGTTGTAGTACCCCAAAGCATTGAGTGCTTCGTTGATTTCTTTAGTGAGCCGAGATTGGAATCGCAGCGACGTCGAGTACTCATTCTCCGCGATCGCGGAAACGTAGGCATTAACGTTATCTTGCAGTGCGCCACTTAACCCCTGAACATCCAAAGACACGCTCCCCTCTGCAAAAACGAGTGCGGGCGATAAGGTCAAGAATAGCGGTGGTAAAAGTCTCTTTATCATGCTTTATTGTGAGGCTGTGATGCGTTTATTTTTGTTGTTACGTAGAATGATAACTCTGATTGATAAAGAAGTCTTCAGACAAGGGTGAAACAGATAAGTGACTACACTCATTTTGTTTTCAGACGCTTTGCATTTGAAATACTAGTCTAAAAAAGGAACAGACGATGCGTAAACAAGAAATGATTTCCGCCGACCAAGCACTTCCGGGTCGAGATAACGCCATAGCGAATATGGAGCCGCACTTTATCAATCAATCTGACCTTTACGCACCACTTAACGCGAAGCAAGAGAGCATTGTTTTAGGGTTAGGCTGTTTTTGGGGTGCAGAGCGCTTGTTTTGGCAATTACCGGGCGTGGTTTCAACGTCTGTTGGCTACTCTGGCGGGTTTACGCCTAACCCAACTTACGAAGAGGTATGCAGTGGTTTAACCGGCCACACCGAAGTGGTTCGCATCGTATTCGATACCACGCAAACCTCGCTAGCTGCCATTTTGCGCACATTTTGGGAAAAGCACGATCCGACTCAAGGAATGCGTCAAGGCAACGATATCGGTACCCAATACCGCTCAGCGATTTACACCACAAATAACGAACAGGCAGAGATTGCCAAGCAAACGCAGCAACAATATCAGCAAGCGCTTGGAGACACTGGTATCACCACTGAAATTGCCCCTCTTGACGAGTACTACTTTGCCGAGGTCTACCACCAGCAATATCTTGCGAAAAACCCGAATGGCTATTGCGGTATTGGCGGCACCGGAGTGTGCTTTCCACCAGAATTAAACTGACACCTACAAAAATGCCCTCGCAATTGCGAGGGCATTTCATTTTAATTTGTTTAGCCTTTTTAGAGTGCCAATGCGGCAATCTCTCCGTTTATCTCTTTAAACGCCACCAGTTTTTGCCTGTCCTCTACTTCTGGAAGCAGCACCTTGCCGTTATCAAAACGAAACAATCCAATTCCTGCAATAAAGAACTGACCTTTAAACAACGTCTTTACGAACTTCGCAATTTGACGCGGACGATAAACCGTAAACTTACGCAGCATAACCTAACCTCAATATCCGTTTGAGTACATCTAATCGTGACCACATTTCTGCGAGTCATTTCGCAATATAGTTTGCGTTCGATTGAAATTATACTCGAAATTCTTGAGGACACAAACAAAAGTTAACAACTTTGCAACAAGCTATAAATTGCTGTTATGCTTGAGATGATTTTATTGAGAGACAGACAATTCTTGGTCAAATCATCACTCATTACATTGTGGCTCACCATGAGTTCACCTAAGGTAGCCGCCCACTAAAAAATAACGGAAACTATTACAATGAAACTAAAGCCTCTCCTAACTCTTGCGATGCTGCTTGTGCCAGCATTTGCTATGGCAACCAACCTACAAGTCGGTGGAAATGCTCGCTCTGTATCGGTCAGTGATCACGGTGAACTTATCCTAAACAACGACGCAATCAACTACCAAGCTTGGAGCACTAATGACATGCTAGGTAAAGTTCGTGTCATCCAAGCAATCGCCGGCCGCAGCAGCTCAAAAGAGATGAACGCGCCACTGATGGCTGCTATCACCGCTGCCGATTTTCCAAAAGAGAGCTATCAAACCACAACTGTCATCAACCAAGACGATGCGATGTGGGGTACCAGCTCTTTCGTTAAATCTTCCGCAGAGGACAGCAAAAAAGAGTTTCCTTGGTCATCAATGGTACTCGATAAGCACGGCTTAGTATCGAATGCTTGGCAACTAGCCGCAGAAAGCTCAGCGATTATCGTTCAGGACAAGCAAGGTAAAATCCTGTATGTCAAAGAAGGCGCGTTAAGCGAAGCAGACATTCAGCAGGTATTAGGTCTGGTTAAAGACAATATGTAACCTGTGGTAAAAGATTCTAAAAAGGAGCCTTCTGGGCTAATGCTTGTAAGTTAAGAAGCTAACACCTTTTAGAAGGCCTAGTCGCATAGCGACTGGGCCTTCTTTTTACCGCTCTTGGATAGCTCCTATCTCGCCTTTCTGGCAACGTAAAACTCTCAGCCATATCTAGGATATAGTTCATCACCTCCGGGATTCTTCCAGGTGCGACGGCAGGAAGGAGTTGTAACTGTCCTATTAAGAACAACGAAGCTTGTTTAAAGCCTATCTGGTAAGGCATTACCTTGTTTTGGTCGTAGGCCATTTGGCACATTAAGAACCGAAGTAAGTTATAGGCCAACAGCATCCCCCACAGTTCTTGTTCTATTAGTTCGGGCTTTTTGCTTCTTAGAGTCAGGTTGTTTTGAAGCATATATTGTTTCATCTCTCGATAACCCAACTCTATCTCCCATCGATGTCCATAAAGCTCTGAGATGTCTTTTCCTGGGTAGCGCAAGGGGTCAGTCATCGAGGTTAACAACCGTACCTCCTTACCCTTAATAGTCTTAGTTATCAATCGAGCTTCCAGTGTTTCTGGTGCATCGTGCCACTTTTCCTAGCTTGAGGGGATAGCTTTAATTCGACCAACTCTTGCCCACGCCCTAACTTGCGAAGCATTGTGTATTGAGCTCCTTTACGCATTGGAATAAGCCAATGCCTCTCTACCCTGTTGTCTGCCAACGGTGCAATAGTCCTAGAGCGTAAAAACCTCTATCGAAGATAGTTAGGCTATGGTCGGGAGAGCGCTCAATGAGCTCCGTAGTTAAGTCCACTTCGCTCTTTGATGTAGAGTCGAACGATGCACTATTTAGAAGGTGACTTGTCAGCTCCATATGGCAGACCATTCGGACCTGAGGGTATTCGGACGAGCACTTTTGATTCCGAGTTCGACTGAAGCGCTCATCATTGTCTTTAGTATCAGGGGTTCGCCAGACTACACCGTCGACCGCATGAAGTGTTAAACCATGCCAGTCTGGGTGGGGCGTTTTGTCATTCCATAGTTTCTGCGTTTGAGTAAAGACGGATTTCATGACATCGGAGCCCAGCCTTTGTCTTGCCTGAATTACTGCACTCGGAGCAACAAATGGCTTCTTACCTGGGAGAAGAATATCCAGCTTCGAGACGACCTTCTCCATGGACAAATGGCGATACAGAGACATCCCAACAACACTCCAAACCATCATTTCCATTGGTAACCTTCGTCTGCGAATAGTCGTAATTCCTGTATCTTCCAAACACTGGGAAATGAGTTCTGGAGAAAGCAGATCAGATAAACCCGAAAGTTGCTCTGCAGAGAATTGATGAACTTGGTTAAGAGCCTGTCTTAAAAACATAAAAAAAATCCGAGTGCATTGAATACACTCGGATTTTGACACTTTGAATGGATCGTTCAACCGATCATTTAGTTGTTAACTGATCGGCATTAGCCTTCTGGGCTCCTTTTTTGTTGTTTTCCGGTCATAAAACTCAGGCTGAGTGTTGTTTCCTCTGGAAAATATCCTTATTTGTTATAACATAACAAACAACAGTTAAACGAGAACCGATCGCATCGTTCTCACTGGAGACCTCTGCACCCGGCTTTTTCAATAGTATTTTCACCTGCATAGGTACCCCGTATTTTTACCTCGCTATTAAGGATTAATCATGAAACTAAAGATGACACTCTTAGCTGGTCTTGTCGTATCGCAGTTCGCTGTCGCTGAAGATCAATTTCGTCAACACGATGCCCATGTGCATGGCCATGTAGAATTTAACATTGCTCAAGATGGTCAAGATCTTTTAGTGGAAATCACCGCTCCAGGTGCTGATGTGGTGGGCTTTGAACACGCGCCAAAAACAGACGCTGAGAAAGCAGCAATGGCTGATGCTAAAACAAAACTGAACAATGTGAACAGCATCCTTACCATTCCAGCGGCGGCGAACTGTAAGTTGGTTGAGGCTCATATAGAAAATACGCTAGAGAAAGGTGAACATCACGACGAGCATGATCACCATGACGAGCATAAAGATCATGATGATCACAAAGGTCACGACGATCATAAGGGACATGATCATGAAGGTCATGACCACCATGATGACCATAAAGGACATGATGAACACGAACATCATGATGAGCACAAAGACCACGACCACGACCACGACCATCATGATGGCCACGGTGAATTCTCTATTCAATATCAATTCTCTTGTGAAGACGTCGCTAAAGTCTCTCAAATTGATACACAATGGTTTACACACTTCCCTGCAACTGAGAAAGTATCTGTGAACCTGCTAACGGATAGCGCACAGTCGGCAACGGAACTGACATCAGGTAGCACAACTATTAAATTCTAAACCGTCCAACCCTCAGGCCTCGCCCGAGGCTTGAAGGTCGTTTTTAGAGGACACTATGGCTAGCGTAATCAAACTCAAAGACGTCACATTTAAGTGGCAGCCCGACCAAGCTCCAACTCTTGATATTCCCTCTCTCATCATCGAACAAGGTGAGCATTTATTTCTCAAAGGCCCAAGTGGTTGTGGTAAGTCGACATTACTCGGTTTGCTCACCGGTATAAATACGGCCACCAGCGGTGATATCTTGGCACTCGATCAAAGCTTAACTGCGCTTTCAGCGTCAAAACGCGATAGATTCCGCGCCGACCACATCGGTTATATTTTTCAACAGTTTAATTTGATCCCTTACTTGTCAGTCATCGACAATGTCACGCTGCCTTGCCACTTTTCGCAAAGACGTAAAGAAAAGGTATCTGGCTCGCTAGCTGATGAAGCAAAGCGACTTCTTGACCACTTGCGTCTGCCATCCAATTTACTGCAAAAGCCAGTTATTGAACTCAGTATTGGTCAGCAGCAACGCGTAGCGGCTGCTAGGGCACTCATCGGCCAGCCCGAATTCCTGATAGCTGACGAGCCGACCTCAGCCTTAGATCACGATAACCGTGAAGCCTTCATCGAGCTGCTCATGGAACAAGCGAACCGCGCTGAGTCGACACTCATCTTCGTCAGCCACGATCCAACGCTCGAGCCTTTATTCAAGCGTACTGAAAACCTACAAGATATTAATCAAGTGAGGCCGCTATGAGCATCACATTAAAGCTGGCGTGGAAAAGCCTACTCAACCGTAAAACCACGGCACTACTCACCATTCTGACAGTGGCGATCTCAGTTATTTTGCTAATGGGCGTGGAGCGAATTCGAACTCAAGCCAAAAGCAGCTTTGCCAACACAATTTCTGGCACAGACTTAATTGTGGGTGGGCGCTCGGGACAAGTGAACTTATTACTCTACTCTGTGTTTCGTATTGGTAACGCAACCAACAACATCGACTGGAAAAGTTTTGAAGAATTTAGCAATCATCGCGCGGTAAAATGGGCGATCCCTATCTCTCTCGGTGATTCTCATCGCGGCTTTCGAGTAATGGGCACTAATCACAGCTACTTTGAGCATTATCAATATGGTCAAAAGCAGCATCTCTCTTTAAGCAAAGGGGAAGAGTTCGATAGCTTATTTGAAGCGGTTATCGGCTCAGAAGTGGCTAAGAAGCTTGGCTATGACATCGGCACTGAGATCATTATTGCTCATGGCATCAGCGATGTGGGTTTTAGCCGCCATGAAAATACGCCATTTAAAGTCGTGGGCATTTTGGCACCCACCGGCACCCCGGTTGATAAAACAGTTCACGTGTCACTGGAAGCCATCGAAGCCATTCACGTCGGTTGGGAGTCGGGTGCAAACCTTGGCAACAATCCAAGTAAAGAACAGCTACTCGAAATGGATTTCCATCCCAAGCAGATCACGACGATGATGATTGGACTGAAAAGTAAAATCCAAACCTTCGCCTTGCAGCGCCAGATCAACACCTATAAACAAGAACCGCTCAGCGCAATCCTCCCTGGTATTGCATTGCATGAACTTTGGGGAATGATGAGCGTAGCAGAGCAAGCGCTGTTGATTGTCTCGGTGTTTGTGGTCGTAGCAGGTCTTATGGGCATGCTATCAAGCTTATTGACCAGTCTTCAGGAGCGTCGCCGCGAAATGGCGATACTCAGAGCAATGGGGGCAAGGCCGCGCCATGTGTTCGTTTTACTGATTAGTGAAGCCACGGTTTTAACCACTATAGGTATCATTTGCGGTGTGGGTGGAATGTATGCGATGCTTGCGGTCGCAGCGCCAATCATTACCTCAAGTTACGGGATTAATATTGCCTTATCTGGGATCAGTTCACACGAATGGATGCTACTTGGGTTTGTGCAGTTAGCAGGCATTATTATTGGCTTCTTCCCTGCGCTGCGTGCGTACAGACAATCATTAAGTGATGGCATGACCATCCGTATTTAGTGGGACTTCGATGAAAACCTTGAAAACGCTACTTTGTGGCTTACTGCTATCCCTGAGCGTACTGGCTGCGCCACTGGCGATGGCTGAAACTGACTCAGATGTATTAACACTTGATTGGATTGATCTCATTCCGGAGAAAGAGCGCAATCAGTTTGATGCGATGGGGATGCCTTCAGTCGATCACTCCGGTGGTGTGATGGAACAATCGAAAGTCGGTACCGTGCGCCAAGAGCTCAATGGCAGTAAGGTGAAAATTCCTGGCTTCGTGATCCCACTCGAGGGGGATGAAAATGCGGTAACGGAATTTCTATTGGTACCCTACTTCGGTGCCTGTATCCACGTTCCACCACCGCCGCCAAACCAAATCATCTACGTGAAGTTCAAAGAAGGCGCACCTGTACACCGTCTATGGGATGTAATCTATGTAGTAGGTACGCTAAAAACCGAAACCATCGACTCAGAGCTAGCGCAAACTGGCTACTTAATCGATGGTTATGAGATCGAAGACTACGATGATGGATATGACGAAACCGAGTGGTAATTGAGCCACGTTGCAGTTACATACGAAACCGTTAGATACGAAACCGCGTGCTAGGCTGTTAGCCTATCAATGTAGAAAGATAGCCCAGCACGCCAATATAGACACACAGCAGCAAGACAACCGAGACCTGCTTTTTCATTTTGCTCTGTGGCGTATGACTCTCTAACGAGTGATTGTCTCTTGAGTGCCTCATAACGCCCTCCTCTATTATGAAGCATAAACTTAACAAAATTTTAGCATTTATCCTAGAGTTTTTACAACCGCTTCTCACATCCGTCATTTTCGGACATCAGCTCACATAAATTACGCTGGTTTTTGCACGAAATTCCCGCTAAATTGAAGGCTTATTGCACATTATTGCTTCGTTTTCGCTTCATATTGAGTCTGAGTAATGAGTCATCATCCCGTTGAGAGCAAGCCTGCTAAAGTAGAATCCACCTCGTCCAGTGACTCTGGGCAAAAGAAAGCCCATCACATGAAAGACAGCGCCAGTCGTTTACGTGCGATTGCCGAATCTCATTACCTCGATGCCCTTATCCGTGAGGAAACGCCAAGCCAATCATTATTTGAACGAGCCATGCTGCGTGAAAAACAAGGCAAAGAGCAGCGCCAGAAAAACCTGGAGCAGATCATCAAAGCAGCAATGGCAGCGTGCAAGAACGAAGTGGCGGGAGAACCTGATTTTGACTGGTTAGTACGCTATTTTGATATGGCGAAAGAGATCCACAACTCGTCGATGCAAAAGCTTTGGGCTCAAGTGCTAAAACGCGAAATCACCAATCCCGGAGCCACTTCGATGAAGGCACTTAAAACGCTTAGGGACATGACCCCTAAAGAAGCGCAAACTCTACAAAGAGCCTCTTCATTGGCTTGCAGCTTTGGGACAGACAGCAGTCGTAAGTTGCTGCTGGGCATTAAACATCAAACAGGGTTATTCAGCTTTTCTCGTCGCGAGAGTGTGGATGAATTGAGTTTAGGCGAGTATCAATTGCCATATTCTAGCATTCTGCTGTTGGTCGAGTTAGGTGTATTGCTGGCAACAGAGCTTGAATCAGGAGAGATCAGTAAAGATGCACCCTTAAAGCTAACCTATCAAGGCCAAGAAATGACGCTCGCAGCGAAAACCAAAGGCATCACGTTGACCTACTACCGCTTTACGCCGACCGGCAATGAGCTATGTCAATTGCTTGGTCATCGCAGCAACGCTCAATATCAGGAGCAATTGGTGGCGCTGCTGAATCGAAAATTTGTGGTCAAAGGTGAGCTGCCAACCTCTTTTCATCATACGGTATAGCAGCCCTATTGATTAGCTGATGACTTGCTTAGCCTTGAGTATCGCGAAACATTGCTCCACCAGCTCGGCGACGGCATAGTCGCCGGCTTTAAGATGGATCTCAGGGTTAAGCGGCGCTTCGTACTCAGAGTCGATACCGGTAAAGTTAGGGATCTCGCCAGCACGCGCTTTCTTGTACAGTCCTTTTGGATCGCGTGATTCGCACACCGCTAAGCTCGCATCGACAAACACTTCCATAAACTCGCCGTCCGGTAGCAACTCGCGAACCAAAGCTCGCTCTTCTCGATGTGGAGAGATAAACGCAGAGAGGACAATCAGGCCAGCATCCGCCATTAACTTAGCCAGCTCACCAACACGGCGAATATTCTCACGTCGGTCTTGCTCCGAGAAACCTAGATCGCGGCAAAGACCGTGTCTGACGTTATCACCGTCTAACAAATAGGTATGGTAGCCACGAGTTGCTAGTTCTGTTTCGAGCGCCCCAGCAACGGTGGATTTGCCTGCCCCCGATAAGCCAGTAAACCACAGTACTACAGGCTGCTGTTTTTTCAATTCAGCACGCTCTGACTTGGTCACTACATGTTGATGCCAAATCACGTTTTCATCTTTTTCGATAGTGTCAGAGGCTTGTACAGTATTCGACATAACTCGTCCTTAGGTAACGCCGTTAAAAAGGAAAAAAGTAAGGGATAAGAGTGAGCACCAACACCGAGTAAACGATGGAGATGGGAATGCCAATCCGCATGTAATCTTTAAGCTGATAATTACCCACGCTATACACCAATAGGTTGGTTTGATAGCCGTAAGGAGACACAAAGCTTGCGCTCGCCCCGAACAGCACTGCCATGATAAACGGCATAGGATCGACGCCATAGGCGACCGACATGCTGTAGCCAATCGGAAAAGCCAGTGCCGCGGCGGCATTGTTAGTAATCAATTCGGTCAGTAAAAGTGTTACTAAGTAAGTGGCCACTAACGCGCCAAATACTCCCCAGCCATTGAACATCTCGATGAACATGTCACCCATACGCTCAGAAAGGCCGGTTGAAATCATCAATTGAGCAATGGAAAGTGCTGAGCCGACAATCACCACAATATCAGTTGGGAAGCGGCGACGCAGCTCTCCTAAATTAACGATACCAAACGCCAATACCGCTATCAGATACAGTGCAAGCCCTTTGATGATAGGCAGCACGTTAGTAAGTGCTAACGCTATGACCGCAACAAAGCCAAACAGAACATAGCTAGACTTCGCTAGATCAAGCTTGGCACTGGAGTCTAAATCGTTGACCAGTACGAACTCTTTGCGATGCTGACGACGAAGTGCCTCAAAGCGTTTACCCGGAGCGAGTACTAACGTATCACCCGCTTGCAGTGTGATGTTACCTAGTCCACCTTCCAAGCGCTCATGACCGCGACGAATCGCCACGACTACCGCATCAAAGCGATCTCGAAACTGACTCGACTTGAGGGTGTTATTACAGAACGTCGCCGACGAACTCACCACCACTTCCAGTAGATTCTGCCCATTAAGATGATGCTGGCCAAAAAAAGTTAAGCCGGTAATTTCTTGTAGCGTCGCGACACTTTCCACATCACCGCAAAACAGCAAACGGTCTTTGGCTTCTAATACAAAGTCAGGACCAACCGATGCCAATGTTTGGCCATCTCGAACCACTTCGGCAAGGAACAGCTTTCGCAGTGCTCTAAGGTTATTTTCGGCGATACTACGTCCCACCAATGGTGAACCAGATTCCACTCGTGCTTCTAAGAAATACGGTAGATCATCTTGGTTAATGTCATCGTAGTTCGGTAAGAAATAGCTAAGCGGTATGAGCACCAGCACGCCACCGAGCAATACACTCAAACCAATCCAAGTTGGCTCGAAAAAACCTAAACTCGGTAAGCCTACATCCTCAACAAAGCTATTGATAATGAGGTTGGTTGAGGTACCAATCAGCGTCAGTGTGCCACCGAGAATGGCGGCATAAGATAGCGGGATAAGTAACTTGGATGGTGCGTGGCGTTGATTGCGCTTGATAGCACCAATTAACGAGACAACCACCGCCGTGTTGTTAGTGAACGAGGAAAGCAGTGCGGTCGAGATACCCAGTTTAGCGACAACTGCCCCTAAACGCCCAGTCGCAATAGAGCGGCTAACCCAGCTAATTAAGCGTGTTTTCTCTAGCGCTGCTGAGGATAAAATCAGCAACACAAGTGTCAGCAGTGATGAGTTGGTGAAATTGCTCGCAACCGCATTGATATCTATCATGCCAGCAATAAACGCCAAAAACGCAGCGCCTGCAAAAATAAGGCTCGGTTTGATCTGGGTTGCTATCAAGCAAGTGATGATGGACATCAGTAAAGCTAGCACCACTCCTTGTTCCCACATCATCCTATTCCTTAAGTAAAGTCACTGCGTTGTTATTATGGGCTCTAGCGATAGTTAAAGCCCATGGTTACGGTTGTATTGAGCAGATTATATTTTTGCGTCCCACTCAGGGAAGTGCTTCATGATCAGAGCTTTAAGCTCTTTCTCAAAGGCACCCATACGCTCTTGCGATGAACGCTGCTCTTCCGCCAAAGCTTCACGAACTAGGCCGGCACCCACTGTCACGTTAGTGAGGCGATCAATAACAATAAAACCACCGGTATCTTGAACCGAATCGTAGCTATCAATGGCTACAGCCTCCGTCAGTGACCACTCACACAAACCAATGCCGTTTAACGGCAATGAGTCTGTCTTAAACGATTTCAGCGAGTTGATGTCGTACTGATGGCGAATCGCATCTAACTGACCCTGCGTTTGCTTACCCGCAATCTTGATGTCGTAGCTGCGACCTGCTGCTAGTGGTTCATCCGTCATCCATACCATATCCGCTAGTAGACGATTTGATGACGCAACACGTGCGTCTTGCTTAACAATCAAGTCACCACGGCTGATATCAATTTCATCGGTCAGCGTTAACGTCACCGCTTGACCAGCAAATGCGCTTGGCAAATCACCATCGAAGGTCACAATACGCTCAACTTTAGAAGTCTTACCGGACGGCAATGCTTTAATTTCATCGCCAACGCGGATTTCACCGGAGCCAATGGTGCCGGAAAAACCGCGGAAATCGAGGTTTGGTCGGTTAACGTACTGAACTGGGAAGCGGAACTCGCCTTGCTGTTTGCCTTGGTCGATGTCTACTTTCTCAAGTAGATCAAGCAAAGACTCACCTTGATACCAGCCCATCTTGTCACTCAGATCCACGACATTATCACCCTCTAGGGCAGAGATCGGGATCATCTGAATGTCGATGTCTTTGCCTAGATTTTCAGAGAAAGTCAGATACTCATCGCGGATCTCTTCATAGCGCTGCTGGGAGTAATCGACCAAATCCATCTTGTTCACCGCAACAATAAAGTGCTTTAAACCAAGTAGACTGGAGATAAACGAGTGACGACGAGTTTGATCGAGCACGCCTTTACGTGCATCAATCAAGATCACCGCAAGATCACACGTCGATGCGCCTGTTGCCATGTTTCGCGTGTACTGCTCATGTCCTGGAGTATCAGCAATAATGAATTTACGTTTTTGGGTCGAGAAGTAGCGGTATGCCACATCAATCGTGATCCCTTGTTCACGCTCTGCCTGCAAGCCATCGACAAGCAAGGCTAAGTCTGGCTTTTCACCGGTCGTACCAACACGTTGGCTGTCTGAGTGAACGGCCGCCAGTTGATCTTCATAAATTTGTTTCGAGTCGTGGAGCAAGCGACCAATTAAGGTACTTTTACCATCATCAACTGAGCCACAGGTTAGGAATCGAAGTAACGATTTGTACTGGTGCTGACTCAGGTAACCTTCAATACCGAGCTCGGCAAGTTGTGCTTCTACTGCGCTGTTCATAATCTGTTCCTTCGATCCTTAAAAGTATCCTTGACGTTTCTTAAGCTCCATCGATCCTGACTGATCGTGGTCGATCGCTCGTCCTTGTCTCTCACTGGACGTTGCGACAAGCATCTCTTCAATAATCCCTGTGAGCGTGGTCGCTTCCGACTCGATAGCACCAGTCAATGGGTAACAACCGAGCGTTCTAAAGCGCACACTCTTGTGTTCAACCGTTTCATCCGGACCGATCTCCATGCGGTCATCATCCACCATGATCAACATGCCATCGCGCTCTACCACTGGACGCGGTGCTGCAAGATACAGAGGCACGATTTCAATGCCTTCTAGCAAGATGTATTGCCAGATATCGAGCTCAGTCCAGTTAGAGAGTGGAAACACACGGATGCTCTCACCTTTGTTGATTTGGCCGTTGTAGGTTTTCCACAACTCTGGACGCTGGTTCTTCGGATCCCACGTATGGTTCTTATCGCGGAATGAGTAAACACGCTCTTTGGCACGAGATTTCTCTTCATCACGGCGTGCACCACCGAATGCTGCATCAAAACCGTACTTGTTGAGCGCCTGTTTCAGACCTTGCGTTTTCATAATATCGGTATGCTTAGATGAGCCATGCACAAACGGGCTACAGCCCATGGCTAGACCTTCTGGATTCTTGTGCACCAAAAGCTCGAATCCGTAGTTCTTTGCTGTACGGTCGCGAAATTCAATCATCTCTTTGAACTTCCAATCGGTATCAACGTGCAGCAATGGGAATGGGATCTTACCTGGGTAAAATGCCTTACGCGCTAAATGCAGCATCACCGACGAGTCTTTACCGATCGAGTACATCATGACGGGATTATCAAATTCCGCCGCGACTTCGCGGATGATGTGAATACTTTCCGCTTCCAACTGTTTAAGGTGTGTGAGTCTTTCTTGGTCCATGAGTTGTGCTTCCTTTGTTCATGTTGACGTGACTTGGCCAACACACGACTGATTTAGAATATGAGTGAGCTATCCTCTTAGGGATTAAGCTCTAATACTTTGTAGTGTTTCGATTTGGCTTGGCTGCACACTATCTTCACCAAACCAAGAGAGTTCATCGGCTAGCGAGACCACTTCACCGACAACAATCAGTGATGGCGACTGCGCATCTTTGGCCATCTCCGGTAGAGTCGCCAACGTGCCACGTAAGACCTTTTGGGTTACCTGTGTCCCGCGCTCAATAATCGCAACAGGCACGCTAGAGCTGCGGCCATGTTCAATAAGTTGCGACTGGATATAGTCAGATTTCATTAGCCCCATATAGATAACGAGAGTCTGATTGCCACGCGCCAACGTAGACCAATCCATGTCATCGCTATCCGGTTTTAGGTGCCCAGTAACAAACAACGCCGATTGCGCGTAGTCTCGATGAGTCAAAGGGATACCCGCATAAGCTGTCGCACCAGCGGCTGCGGTAATGCCCGGTACGACTTGGAATCGAATGCCGGCTGTAGCAAGAACTTGCAGCTCTTCACCACCACGACCAAATACGAATGGATCGCCACCTTTAATACGAACGACTTTATGACCGCTCTGGGCAAACTCGACCAACAGTTGATTGGTTTTCTCTTGAGGAACGCTGTGATGACCGGCTCTTTTGCCCACACAAACTAAAATAGTACTATCTGGTACCAGCGCCATAATTTCTTCAGAAACAAGATAGTCATAGAGGACAACGTCAGCTTGTTGCAGCAGGTTTAATGCTTTTATGGTCAGTAGTTCAGGATCACCAGGACCGGCGCCGATTAAAGCCACCTCGCCTTTATTGAGCTGTGATTTAGCCAGCCTAGGCTTATCGTGGCTGCTAACCAAAGTGGGTGTGGTTCCCTTGCCCGGCTGGTTAGTAAAAGTTGAGTTCATAATGGCAATCCTTCGCATATCGAATGATGGCATTATGACCACTCGCCTATATTACTGGAAATTCTAAAATTTCATTTTTTATTCCAAAAGCCACTAAAGAAGCTATTTAGCCTGAAAATATGTACAGATTTCGAGCTAACTCGCCGCATTGAACCTCTATCAGTTGTAGTCTTACTGATAAAGGTGAGAGATCGGTATCATAACCCCAGTAAGTAACAAATACAGATCACACTTTTATAGTCATAGAGACATTTATTACATCACAAATTGATACACTTAACGCGTTTTTGAATCACCCTCGAATTAGAAGGATATGAAGATGAAAGTGGCAGTGAACCCCATTTCTATCGCTGTGCTAGGCGGTATGCTAGCAATGGCAGGCCCAGCAATGGCTGACGAGATCAAGTTAAGAATTATCGAAACGACGGACATTCACACCAATGTCATGGATTATGACTACTACAAGGATAAGCCGTCCCAGAAAATCGGCTTGGCTCGTGCTGCTACTTTGGTGAAAGAAGCTCGAGGTGAGGTAACGAACAGCGTATTGGTGGACAACGGTGACCTACTTCAAGGTAGCCCGATGGGTGACTACATGGCATCGAAAGGTATCAAGCCAGGTGAAATCCACCCTGTTTATAAAGCGATGAACCAGCTTGATTACGATGTAGGTAACATTGGTAACCACGAGTTTAACTACGGCCTTGAGTTCCTTAAAACCTCATTGGAAGGCGCTAACTTCCCTTACATCAGCGCTAACGTATTTGACAAAAAAACCGGTGACCACTACTTCAAGCCGTACCTGATCAAAACTCATACGTTCAAAGACATCGATGGCAATGCACATGAAGTTAAAGTAGGTTATATCGGCTTTGTACCACCACAAATCATGGTTTGGGATAAGAAAAGCCTCGAAGGCAAAGTGTTTGCTGAAGACATCAAAGCTTCAGCTGAAAAGCTTGTGCCACAGATGAAGAAAGAAGGTGCGGACATTATCGTTGCAATCCCGCACTCAGGTGTTTCAAGCGATCCGTATAAAGCCGGCGCAGAGAACTCGACGTACTACCTTTCTGAAGTAGAAGGCATCGATGCGATTGCGTTTGGTCACTCTCATGCGGTCTTCCCTGGCAAAGGTTTTGACAATATCCAAGGCGTCGATAATGAAAAAGGCACCATCAATGGTGTTGCAGCCGTGATGCCAGGACGCTGGGGTAGCCACGTTGGTGTCATGGATCTTGTGCTTGAGCAAGACGGTGACAGCTGGAAAGTAGCTGACGCACAAACAGAAGCTCGTCCAATCTTCGATGCAGCTAACAAAAAGCCAATTGCTGAAGCAGATCAAGGTATTGTCAACGCGGTTAAAGGCGACCACAGTGCGACACGTGATTTCGTTAACCAACCGATTGGTAAAGCGAATGACGTAATGTACAGCTTCTTAGCGCTAGTTCAAGATGATCCTACAGTACAGATCGTTAACCTTGCGCAAAAAGATTATGTTGAAACCATGATCCAAGGCGACCCGGATCTTGATGGCCTACCAGTGCTATCAGCCGCTGCGCCATTTAAAGCCGGCGGACGCAAGAACGATCCTGCTAACTTTACCGAAGTAGAATCGGGTCAACTTACATTCCGTAACGCAGCCGACCTATACCTATACCCAAATACGCTCGTAGCATTGAAAGTAACGGGTAAAGAAGTGAAGGAATGGTTGGAGTGTTCTGCGGGTCAGTTTAAACAAATCGATGCGAACTCTAACAAGCCACAATCATTGATCGATTGGGACGGTTTCCGCACCTACAACTTTGATGTGATGGATGGTGTTGAGTATCAAATCGATGTCACTAAACCAGCCCGTTATGACGGCAACTGTAAACTACTGGATGAAGGCAGCGAGCGTATCGTTGGCCTGACTTATAACGGTAAACCAATCGACATGAAGCAAACCTTTATCATTGCGACCAACAACTACCGTGCATACAGCAACAAGTTCCCTGGTACAGGTAGCGAGTTTATCGCGTTTGATTCTCCAGATGAAAACCGCTCTATCGTTGCTAACTACATTTCAAAAGTAAGTAAAGAGAAAGGCGAAGTCACGCCAAGTGCGGACAACAACTGGTCATTTGCTCCAATTAGTACAAGCGCTAAGCTGGACGTGCGCTTTGAAACCTCTCCATCAGAGAAAGCGGCGCAATTTATCAGCGACAAAGGTCAATACCCAATGAAAAAGGTAGCGACTGACGATGTTGGCTTCGCCGTTTACCAGATCGACTTGCAGAAATAAGGTGATCTAAATTTAGTATTGCCTTAGTGAATCTAGCCACGTGTAATGCGTGGCTTTTTTATTGGCCTCGGTTTAGTCTAAGAATGATTAGCCGTTGATAGCAATAAAGAGAAGTACATCATGATTATCTGGAAGACAAAAACGTTCACTGAACTCAACACGACTGAGCTATATGAGTTGATCAAACTGCGCGTCGACGTCTTTGTGGTTGAACAAACCTGCCCTTATCCAGAACTGGATAACAAAGACCAAGTTGAAGGCGTACACCATCTACTAGGCTACCAAGGGAGTGAACTCGTCGCCTGTGCGCGACTGCTACCGAAAGGGACCACCTACGATCAAGTGAGTATTGGCCGTGTCGCGACAAAGCAGACGCATAGAGGGGGCGGTTTGGGTCATGACTTAATGCTGCAAGCAAAACTCGAGTGTGAGCGTCTGTGGCCCAATGAGAGCATCCAAATCGGTGCGCAATCTCACTTACAAGGCTACTACTCAAAACATGGCTTTAGTGCCTGCTCAGATGAATACCTAGAAGACGATATCCCTCATATTGACATGAGGCTTCTCAAATAACGGTCACTTAAACAACAAAGACTTGGACTAAAAAAGGGGCTTGCGCGCCCCTTCTTGTCTCTATTTATTTACTGCGACCAAATCCGCCATCAGACAAACGGAAGAACATGATAGACTGGTCTCCACGCTCAATCTGTAAGATATCTAAACTACCTTCTTCATTGAACTTGAATCGAATTAGCTGACCTTGCTTTATTCGGCTTAGTGGTTTGTCACTGCCTTCAATGCGTGCCAGCGCATTCAAGTCTGCCATCGGCAATTGGTTAGTGCGGAATACGCGCGCGAGCGTGTCACCCTTTTTCACCGTGTACTCACGCCAATCCGTTTCAACTGGCTCTTCCACGTTAACCTGCGACGACTGCTCACTCAATGGCGCGGTATTGACGCTGACCGCGACTCGTTGATTGGTAGGTGTTACTTGAGGCGCCTCGGCCTTTTGACCAGGCAGAAGCATCAATACAATAACAACAGGAATGAGAACGCTCAAAACCCTTCTGTGTAGACGCGGCAAACGATGCCATAGCGCCTTAGCCTTATCACGTATCGCAGACAATCGAGACAAGTCGATTTGCTTTAGACGCGATAAATCGAGCGCTTGCCATTTATCTTTCAGCACTTGAACGTGGTCAACTTTCTGCTTTTTACGGTGACGACGATTCATTCCCATTGGTCTCCTACTAAACAACCGTCTCAGTTTAAGAAAACCTGCGTTCAGAGTATAGAAAAATCGCAGGTCTGCTAATTTATAACCGCCTAATGTCACAAGTTTAACAACCAAAACGAATTAATTAGTAAAAGTTGGTTAGAGCGTTTCGGTTTAAAGTCAGAACTGGTATGCTTTCGTCTTCATTCGAATAGCAAGAGAGACCGTCATGTCTGACGTGAAATTAGAAACTGTAGAACAGAAAGCAAGCTATGGTATTGGTCTACAAATGGGCCAACAACTAGCAGGTAGCGGCCTAGAAGGTCTAAACGTAGATGCAATCGCTAAAGGTATTGCAACTGCACTAACTGGTGACATGCCAGAGATCGAAATTGACGAGATCAACAACGCACTGCAAGAGCTACACACTCGCGCAGAAGCACTACGTCAAGAAGCAGCAAAAGCAGCTGCAGCTGACGGCGAAGCATTCCTAAAAGATAACGCTCTTCGTTCAGAAGTAACGGTTCTTGAGTCTGGTCTTCAATACGAAGTCATCACTGAAGGTACTGGCGAAATCCCATCTGCAGACAAAACTGTACGTGTTCACTACCACGGTGAGCTAACAGACGGTACTGTATTCGACAGCTCTGTATCTCGCGGTCAACCAGCTGAGTTCCCAGTAACTGGCGTAATCAAAGGCTGGGTTGAAGCTCTTCAACTGATGCCTGTAGGTTCTAAGTGGAAACTGTACATTCCTCAAGACCTAGCATACGGTGAGCGCGGCGCAGGTGCAGCGATTCCTCCGTTTGCAGCACTAGTATTCGAAGTTGAGCTACTAGACATCATCGCTTAATCTCAGCTCTGATACTCAATTTTTAAAAGCAGTGACTCGTCACTGCTTTTTTATTGTCTAACCTTAATGGGATAGACAATAAAATGGACGATATCATGAGAACTCTTCTAACCCTTTCTACGGCACTACTAATTTCAGCACCAACTCACGCTGCACTTAATCTCTCTGGCGTATCCGCTGACGATGCAAACAGTTTACTTTCTAGTGCAAACTCGATGATGAACGCAAAAGACTCGCCAGTCGTGAATGACTTAGTCAACAATCTTTCTGTTTCCCCTGAACAAGCGACAACTGGCGTAGGCGCGCTTCTCTCTCTTGCGCAGAGTTCACTAGGTTCAGATCAGCAAGGTGAACTAAGCTCAATGATTCCTGGAATGGACGCGTTAACTAGCTCCGGTCTTCTATCTTCAATACAAGATATGGACAGTGTAAAAAGTGCTTTCTCATCAGTGGGTCTAGACCCTGCAATGATTTCAAAGTTCGCGCCTGTGGTATTGGAGTATCTGGGCTCACAAGGGGCAAGTTCAGGGTTGATGGATTCGCTGACATCACTTTGGCAGTGATAGGGAATGGGTACTTCTATTTACGATCGATGACCAAGATCGCAGATAGCAAAAAGCCGAGCATAAATGCTCGGCTTTTTTAGTTCTACGAACTTTACTGATTACTCAGCAGCAGCTTCTTCAGATGCTTCTGGGCGATCAACTAGCTCAATGTAAGCCATTGGAGCTTTATCGCCAGCACGGAAGCCAGCTTTTAGGATACGAGTGTAACCGCCCTGACGAGCAGCAAAACGTGGACCTAGTTCGTTGAATAGTTTCGCAACTACTTCGTTATCACGAGTACGTGCAAATGCTAGACGACGGTTAGCAACACTGTCAGTCTTAGCTAGTGTAATCAAAGGCTCAACTACGCGACGTAGCTCTTTTGCTTTAGGCAATGTAGTCTTGATTACTTCATGACGTACAAGAGAGCTAGCCATATTGCTGAACATCGCTTTGCGATGGCTGCTGTTGCGGTTGAGTTGACGACCACTCTTACGATGGCGCATGACCTAATCCTTCTAACTAGTATCGATTAATCTTCAGCGATAGACGCTGGTGGCCAGTTTTCTAGGCGCATACCCAGAGACAGACCACGTGATGCAAGTACGTCTTTAATCTCAGTAAGAGATTTTTTACCAAGGTTTGGCGTTTTAAGTAGCTCAACCTCAGTACGCTGTACAAGATCACCGATGTAGTGAATCGCTTCTGCTTTTAGACAGTTAGCAGAGCGAACTGTTAGTTCAAGATCGTCTACAGGACGCAGTAGAATAGGATCGAACTCCGGCTTCTCTTCCTTCTCCTCAGGAACACGTACATCACGAAGATCTACGAATGCATCCAATTGCTCAGCTAGGATAGTAGCTGCGCGACGGATTGCTTCCTCAGGTTCTAGAGTACCGTTCGTTTCCATATCGATAACGAGCTTGTCTAGGTCAGTACGTTGCTCAACACGTGCCGCTTCTACAGCGTAGGCAATTTTGTCTACTGGGCTGTAAGTCGCGTCAACTAGCAAACGACCGATTGGACGCTCATCTTCTTCAGTATGGATACGAGCTGAAGCTGGAACATAACCACGACCACGTTCTACTTTGATTCGCATAGAAATCTCAGCATTGTCATCCGTTAGGTGACAAATAACGTGTTCTGGGTTAGCGATCTCTACATCACCATCATGGGTGATGTCACCTGCAACAACAGGGCCTGAGCCTGACTTGTTAAGCGTAATAAACACTTCGTCTTTGCCCTCAGCAACGCGAACAGCTAGACCTTTCAGGTTAAGAAGAATCTCAAGGATATCTTCTTGTACACCTTCTTTAGTGCTGTACTCGTGCAGAACGCCTTCGATTTCAACTTCAGTCACTGCACAACCTGGCATTGACGAAAGCAAAATACGGCGAAGCGCATTACCTAGAGTGTGACCAAAGCCACGCTCTAATGGCTCAAGAGTTACTTTTGCGTGTGTCGTGCTAACTTGTTCGATGTCAACAAGACGTGGCTTAAGAAATTCTGTTACAGAACCCTGCATTGTGTCCTCTCTTTAGTTTAAACCTTACTTAGAGTAAAGCTCGACGATCAAGTGTTCGTTAATGTCAGCAGATAGATCTGAACGCTCAGGCATACGCTTGAATGTACCTTCCATCTTGCCAGCATCTACTTCAATCCAAGTTGGTTTTTCGCGTTGTTCAGCAACTTCTAGAGCCGCTTTAATACGAGCTTGCTGTTTAGCTTTCTCGCGGATAGAAACAACGTCGTTAGCCGTAATTTTGAATGAAGGAACGTTTACAACATTACCGTTAACTAGGATAGCTTTGTGGCTAACTAGCTGACGTGCTTCTGCGCGAGTTGCGCCAAAGCCCATGCGGTAAACTACGTTATCTAGACGACCTTCAAGAAGCTGAAGTAGGTTTTCACCAGTGTTGCCTTTAAGGCGAGCTGCTTCTTTGTAGTAGTTACGGAATTGTTTTTCTAGAACGCCGTAGATACGACGAACTTTTTGCTTCTCACGAAGCTGAACGCCATATTCAGATAGACGACCGCGACGAGCGCCGTGTACACCTGGTGCGTTATCGATTTTACACTTGGTATCGATCGCGCGTACGCCTGACTTAAGGAATAAGTCTGTACCTTCGCGACGGCTAAGCTTCAGCTTAGGACCCAAATATCTTGCCATGATTCTTCTCCAATTATCCTAGAAACGTTATACGCGACGTTTCTTAGGTGGACGACAACCGTTATGAGGGATTGGTGTCGCGTCAACGATGTTCGTGATGCGGAAACCAGCAGCGTTCAGTGCACGAACCGTAGATTCGCGACCTGGACCTGGACCCTTAACCATAACTTCCAAGTTCTTTAGACCGTATTCTTTAGCCATTTCAGCACAACGCTCAGCAGCAACCTGTGCAGCGAACGGAGTAGACTTACGAGAACCACGGAAACCTGAACCACCTGCAGTTGCCCATGCAAGAGCGTTACCTTGACGGTCAGTAATGGTTACGATTGTGTTATTGAAAGAAGCATGGATGTGCGCAACGCCATCTGCAACTTGCTTGCGTACGCGCTTACGAGCGCGAGTTGGTTGTTTAGCCATTGTACTCTACCTTCCCGATTATTTCTTGATCGGCTTACGCGGACCCTTACGGGTGCGAGCGTTGGTTTTAGTACGCTGTCCACGTAGTGGTAGACTGCGACGATGACGAAGACCACGGTAACAGCCAAGGTCCATAAGACGCTTGATGTTCATTGATACTTCACGACGTAGATCACCTTCTACAGTGTATTTAGCTACACCATCACGCAGTTGATCGATCTGCTCTTCAGTTAGTTCACTGATCTTAACATCTTCAGCAATACCCACTTCAGCTAGAATAGCTTGAGAGCGAGTTTTACCGATGCCGTAGATCGCAGTTAGTGCGATTACAGCGTGTTTTTGATCAGGAATGTTAATGCCTGCTATACGGGCCATTATTCACTCCTAGTGTTTCTTAAAAAGAATAGCCGCAGCAAAGCCCGTTATGGATACGCTGCGGAGTGCTACTTCTTTTGCACGCAAAAGGTAGGCCGAGGAATATACTCGACCATACCTTATATTTCAAGTAAAAATTTCTGCTTAATTAGCCTTGGCGCTGTTTGTGCTTTGGCTCACTGCTACAGATAACACGCACAACACCGTTGCGCTTGATAACTTTACAGTTACGGCAGATTTTTTTAACGGAAGCACGAACTTTCATTGCTAAACTCCGTAGATGAAATCTGAGACAATCGCCGAATTAACGGCCAACGCCTTTCAGATTTGCTTTCTTCAACACAGAATCATACTGTTGTGACATCAGATGAGTCTGTACCTGTGCCATAAAGTCCATAATAACTACCACTACGATAAGTAGTGAAGTACCGCCGAAGTAGAAACGTACGTTCCACGCGACCATCATGAACTCGGGAATCAGACAGATAAAGGTAATATATAGAGCACCTGCAAGGGTAAGTCTAGTCATTACTTTATCAATGTATTTCGCTGTCTGCTCACCTGGGCGGATGCCGGGTACGAATGCACCTGACTTCTTCAAGTTATCTGCTGTTTCACGCGGATTGAAAACAAGAGCCGTGTAGAAGAAACAGAAGAAAATAATCGCTGCTGCATAAAGCATTACATACAGCGGTTGACCTGGGCTAAGAGCCAATGACACGTCAGTTAACCAACCGAACGCGCTGCTCTCACCATTCTGACCAAACCACTGAGCCAGTGTTCCTGGGAACAGGATAATGCTTGAAGCAAAGATTGCTGGAATAACACCTGCCATGTTGATTTTCAACGGTAGGTGTGTGCTTTGTGCAGCGAAAACCTTACGGCCTTGTTGACGTTTAGCGTAGTTAACGACGATACGACGTTGACCACGTTCCATAAACACAACAAAGTAAATCACTGCGAAAGCGAGTACAGCAATCAACAACAGAAGAAGTACGTGCAGTTCACCTTGACGCGCTTGCTCGATTGTTTGACCGATTGCAGAAGGCAATCCAGCAACAATACCTGCAAAAATTAGAATGGAAATACCATTACCAATTCCACGCTCTGTAATTTGTTCACCTAACCACATTAGGAACATGGTACCAGTTACTAAACTTACGGTTGCAATTAGCGTAAACATGGTTTGGTTGATAACAACCAGATTATTGACCATGTTTGGAAGGCCAGTTGCGATACCTATTGCCTGGAATGTTGCAAGTACAAGCGTACCATAACGCGTATATTGGCTAATCTTACGACGCCCTGCCTCACCCTCTTTCTTGAGTTCGGCTAACGCTGGATGAACTACCGTTAGCAACTGGACAACAATCGACGCCGAAATATACGGCATGATGCCCAGTGCTAAAATAGATGCACGCTCTAATGCACCACCGGAGAACATGTTAAACATTTCTACGATGGTACCTTTTTGCTGTTCGAACAAATCGGCAAGTACAGCTGCGTCAATACCAGGGATCGGCACAAAAGAGCCGGCACGGAACACTAAAAGTGCGCCTATCACGAATAAAAGTCTAGACTTAAGTTCGTTTAAGCCATTCTTTGCACTACTAAAATCTTGTCCTGGTTTCTTAGCCATCTGTACCTCATCCCTCGAGATTATTCCTCGATTTTACCGCCTGCAGCTTCGATTGCAGCTTTAGCGCCTTTAGTCACGCGTAGACCTTTAACAGTCACAGCTTTGTCGATTTCACCTGAAAGAACAACTTTAACAAATTCGATGTTCTTAGTGATAACGTTAGCTGCTTTAAGGCTGTTTAGATCTACAACGTCACCAGTTACTTTCGCTAGCTCAGCTAGACGAACTTCAGCAGACACTAGGCTCTTACGAGAAGTGAAACCGAATTTTGGTAGACGCTGTTTCAAAGGCATTTGACCGCCTTCAAAACCTGGACGAACACTGCCGCCAGAACGTGATTTTTGACCTTTGTGACCACGGCCACCAGTTTTACCTAGGCCAGAACCGATACCACGGCCTACGCGCTTCTTAGAAGGCTTAGAACCCGCAGCCGGTGATAGAGTATTCAAACGCATTCTGATTACTCCTCAACTTTAACCATGTAGTAAACCTTGTTGATCATACCGCGAATGCACGGTGTATCTTCAAGTTCTACTGTGTGGTTGATTTTACGAAGGCCAAGACCTTTAAGACACGCTTTGTGCTTAGGTAGGCGACCAATTGAGCTCTTAGTTTGAGTTACTTTGATAGTTGCCATGGTGTTCTTACTCCGAAATAGATTCAACAGTTAGACCACGTTTAGCAGCAACCATTTCTGGTGACTTCATGCTACCTAGAGCATCGATCGTAGCACGAACGATGTTGATAGGGTTCGTAGAACCGTATGCTTTAGATAGTACGTTGTGTACACCTGCAACTTCTAGTACTGCACGCATCGCACCACCTGCGATAACACCCGTACCTTCTGCTGCTGGCTGCATGTAAACTTTAGAGCCAGAGTGGCGACCTTTCACCGGGTGGTGAAGAGTGCCTTCGTTAAGCGCGATCGTAGTCATGTTACGACGTGCTTTTTCCATTGCTTTTTGAATCGCAGCAGGTACTTCACGAGCTTTGCCGTAACCGAAACCTACGCGACCGTTACCGTCACCAACTACTGTTAGTGCAGTGAAGCTCATGATTCGACCACCTTTAACCGTCTTAGAAACACGGTTAACGGCGATTAGCTTTTCTTGCAAATCACTAGCTTGTTGTTGTTCTTTAGCCATCTTCCAACCCTACCTTAGAATTTCAGACCAGCTTCGCGAGCAGATTCTGCTAGCGCCGCTACTCGACCGTGGTATTGGAAACCAGAACGATCGAATGCAACAGCAGATACGCCTTTTTCAAGAGCGCGCTCAGCAACAGCTTTACCAACTGCTTTAGCTGCATCGATGTTACCAGTACTCTTAACTTCTTCACGAATCGCTTTTTCAACAGTTGAAGCGGCTGCGATAACTTCAGAGCCGTTCGCTGCGATTACTTGAGCGTAAACGTGACGAGGAGTACGGTGTACTACTAGGCGAGTTGCACCCAGTTCTGCAATCTTACGACGTGCACGTGTAGCACGACGGATGCGAGATGCTTTCTTATCCATAGTGTTACCTTACTTCTTCTTAGCTTCTTTAGTACGCACATTTTCATCTGCGTAACGAACACCTTTACCTTTATAAGGCTCAGGCTCACGGTAAGAACGAATGTCAGCTGCAACTTGACCAACTAGTTGCTTATCACAACCAGTAATGATGATCTCAGTTTGGCTAGGACACTCAGCTTTAATACCCGCTGGCAACTCGTGCTCAACTGGGTGAGAGAAGCCAAGTGTTAGGCCTACAGCGTTGCCTTTGATAGCAGCACGGTAACCAACACCTTTAAGAGTTAGCTTCTTAGTAAAGCCTTCAGTAACACCAACAACCATGTTGTTAACTAGTGCACGAGCAGTACCTGCTTGTGCCCATGCGTTAGCAACACCGTCGCGAGGACCGAATGTAAGGTTGCTCTCTTCTTGAGCGATAACTACTGCGTTGTTTAGAACGCGAGTAAGTTCACCTTTAGCGCCTTTAACAGTAACTTCTTGGCCGTTTAGTTTCACCTCTACGCCAGCTGGAATAGCGACAGGTGCTTTAGCAACACGAGACATAATCTACTCCTATTAAGCTACGTAACAGATGATTTCACCGCCAAGACCTGCTTTACGTGCAGCGCGGTCTGACATCAGACCCTTGGAAGTGGAAACAACAGCAATACCCAAACCGCCCATCACAGTTGGTAGCGAGTCTTTATTTTTGTAGACACGCAGACCAGGACGTGAAACACGTTTGATTTGCTCAATTACTGGTTTTGCTTGGAAGTACTTAAGTGTAACTTCTAGCACTGGTTTTGCTTCGCCTTCAACAGCGAAGTCAACGATGTAACCTTCAGCTTTCAGTAGTGCAGCGATTGCAACTTTAAGCTTTGAAGAAGGCATTTTTACAGCAACTTTGTTTGCTGCCTGACCGTTACGAACGCGGGTCAGCATATCCGAAATCGGATCTTGCATGCTCATAAGATTTACTCCAAATGATTAAGTGGCAATTACCAGCTAGCCTTACGAAGTCCAGGAATCTCGCCTTTCATGCAAGCTTCGCGAACTTTGATACGGCTTAGACCGAACTTACGTAGGTAACCGTGTGGACGACCAGTTTGGTTGCAACGGTTGCGCTGACGTGAAGCACTTGAATCACGTGGAAGAGCTTGCAGTTTAAGTACTGCGTTCCAACGATCTTCTTCAGATGCGTTTACATCGCTGATGATAGCTTTTAGAGCTGAGCGCTTTTCAGCAAACTTAGCTACTAGCTTCGCGCGTTTAGTTTCGCGCGCTTTCATTGATTGTTTAGCCATAACAGTAACCCTTCACCTTACTTACGGAATGGGAAGTTAAAGGCAGCCAGCAGAGCTCGGCCTTCCTCATCGTTTGCAGCAGACGTCGTAATAGTGATGTCTAGGCCACGAACACGGTCTACTTTATCGTAGTCGATTTCCGGGAAGATGATTTGCTCGCGAACGCCCATGCTGTAGTTACCGCGTCCGTCAAAAGACTTAGCGCTAACGCCACGGAAGTCACGTACACGTGGAAGTGCGATAGAGATTAAACGCTCTAAAAATTCCCACATACGTTCGCCACGCAAGGTTACTTTACAACCAATTGGGTAGCCTTCACGAATTTTGAAACCTGCAACAGATTTACGCGCTTTAGTGATAAGAGGCTTTTGACCAGAGATCGTTGCCATATCAGCTGCTGCGTTTTCTAGCAGTTTCTTATCGTTGATTGCTTCACCAACGCCCATGTTTAGGGTGATTTTCTCAATCCTAGGGACTTGCATGACGCTTGAGTAGTTGAATTGTTTGGTCAATTCAGCAACTACAGACGACTTGTAGTAATCATGCAGTTTCGCCATAGTAGAACTCCAAATTACTTTCTATTAGTTAGAAACAGTTTCGCCGTTAGACTTGAAGAAACGAACTTTCTTGCCATCTTCGATACGGAAACCGATGCGGTCAGCTTTACCAGTAGCCGCGTTAAAGATTGCAACGTTAGAAGCGTCAATTGCTGCTTCTTGCTCAACGATGCCACCTTGTTGACCTAGAGCCGGTTGAGGCTTTTGGTGCTTCTTAACAAGGTTGATACCTTCAACGATAACTTTACCAGTTGCTAGAACCTTAGTTACTTTACCTTTCTTGCCTTTATCTTTACCAGCAAGAACGATTACTTCGTCATTACGACGGATTTTAGCTGCCATTATGTAGCTCCTTACAGTACTTCAGGTGCTAGTGAAACAATTTTCATGAATTTCGCATTACGAAGTTCACGAGTCACTGGACCAAAGATACGTGTGCCGACTGGTTGCTCAGTAGTGTCGTTCAACAATACACAAGCATTACGGTCGAAGCGAATGACAGAACCGTCTGGACGACGTACGCCTTTACGGGTGCGAACTACTACCGCCTTCAGAACATCACCTTTTTTTACTTTACCGCGAGGAATTGCTTCTTTCACAGTAACTTTGATGATGTCGCCGATGTGTGCGTAACGACGGTGTGAGCCACCCAGAACCTTAATACACATTACCTTGCGCGCGCCAGAGTTATCTGCTGCGTCAAGTGTACTTTGCATTTGGATCATTGTTAGTGCTCCGCTAAATATTAAAAACTAGACCCTCTCGGGTCGGGCTGCCTCTTTAAAGGGACGCGAATTGTACCACCCTTTTTTTGTGATTGGGTAGACAAAAAAAATAAGCGGCCCCAAAAATAATTTGGAGCCGCTTGATTTCGCTAGAGAAAAACGATTAAATTTTCGCTTTTTCTACGATGCTTACCAAAGTCCAAGACTTAGTCTTAGACAGTGGACGGCACTCACGAACTTCAACAGTGTCGCCAATGCCACACTCGTTGTTTTCGTCATGTGCGTGTAGTTTAGTCGTACGCTTTACGAATTTACCGTAAATTGGGTGTTTAACCATGCGTTCGATTGCAACAACAATAGACTTATCGCCTTTGTTGCTAATTACACGACCTAGTTGAGTACGGATTTGTTCGCTCATTATGCGCCTGCCTTCTCAGTCAAAACAGTTTTCACACGTGCGATATCACGGCGTACAGCTTTTAGAGTATGAGTTTGCTGAAGCTGACCAGTTGCAGCTTGCATGCGCAAGTTGAACTGTTCACGTAGCAAATTCAAAAGCTCAGCGTTAAGCTCTTCAACGTTTTTTTCGCGTAGATCTTGTGCTTTCATCACATCACCTGCTTAGTTACAAATGTAGTTTTGAACGGCAGTTTGCGAGCCGCTAGGCGGAACGCTTCACGTGCCAACTCTTCAGGTACACCGTCCATTTCGTACATAACCTTACCAGGTTGGATTTGGGCTACCCAGTACTCAACGTTACCTTTACCCTTACCTTGACGAACTTCTAGTGGTTTTTCTGTGATAGGCTTGTCTGGGAATACACGAATCCAGATTTTACCTTGACGCTTAACGTGACGCGTCATTGCACGACGTGCCGCTTCGATCTGACGAGCAGTAAGACGACCACGACCAACAGCCTTAAGACCGAATGTGCCGAAGCTTACGTCTGTACCTTTAGCTAGACCACGGTTGCGACCAGTCTGAACCTTACGGAACTTAGTACGTTTAGGTTGTAGCATCTGTCGACTCCTTACTTACGGCCTTTGCGCTGCTTCTTAGGCTTGTCGCCTTTTGGCTCTACAGCGTTAGCTGCTGGCATACCGCCTAGAATCTCACCTTTGAAGATCCAAACTTTAATGCCGATCACACCGTATTGGGTGTGAGCCGAAGAAGTTGCGTAATCAATGTCAGCACGTAGAGTGTGTAGAGGCACACGGCCTTCACGGTACCACTCAGAACGTGCGATTTCAGCGCCGCCTAGACGACCACTTACTTCCACTTTGATACCTTTAGCGCCAAGACGCATAGCATTTTGTACCGCACGCTTCATAGCACGACGGAACATAACACGACGCTCAAGTTGAGACGCGATGCTATCAGCCACAAGTTGGCCGTCTAGCTCAGGCTTACGTACTTCAGCGATGTTAATTTGCGCTGGTACACCTGCGATTTTAGCTACAGCTGCGCGTAGCTTCTCAACGTCTTCACCTTTCTTACCGATAACAACGCCAGGACGAGCAGTGTGAATAGTCACACGGATGCTCTTAGCTGGACGCTCGATAACGATACGTGAAAGAGACGCTTTTGCTAGTTCCTTAGTAAGGAACTGACGTACCTTGAAGTCGCCGTCTAGGTTGTCAGCGAAATCTTTGGTGTTAGCAAACCATGTAGCATTCCAAGGCTTAACGATGCCAAGACGAATACCATTAGGATGTACTTTCTGACCCATTGCTTATCTCCTAGTCTTAAGCGTCTGCAACAACAACAGTGATGTGGCAAGAACGCTTCAAGATACGGTCGGCACGGCCTTTAGCACGAGGCATAATACGCTTCATGATAGGACCTTCATCTACGAAGATTTTTGCGACTGAAAGATCGTCGATATCTGCACCTTCGTTGTGTTCCGCATTCGCGATTGCTGATTCAAGAACTTTCTTAACTAGTTCAGCAGCTTTTTTGTTGCTGAAAGTTAGTAGTTCAAGAGCTTGATCCACGCTTTTACCGCGGATTTGGTCTGCAACTAAGCGAGCTTTCTGAGGAGAAATACGAGCAAAGTTATGTTTAGCGATAGCTTCCATCATCTACTCCTTATTTCTTCTTAGCTTTCTTATCCGCAGCGTGGCCGCGGTAAGTGCGAGTTGGTGCAAATTCACCCAGTTTGTGACCGATCATTTCTTCGGTAACGAAAACTGGTACGTGCTGACGACCATTATGGACAGCGATGGTCAAACCAATCATTGATGGGATGATCATTGAACGACGGGACCAAGTCTTAACAGGCTTTTTGTCTCCGCTTTCCACCGCTTTCTCTACCTTCTTCAGCAAGTGTAGGTCAATAAAAGGACCTTTCTTGAGAGAACGTGGCATGGCGATTCCTCTTTATAGATTACTTATTACGACGACGTACGATGTACTTGTCAGTGCGCTTGTTCTTACGAGTCTTAAAGCCTTTAGTTGGCTGACCCCAAGGAGATACTGGGTGACGACCACCAGAAGTACGGCCTTCACCACCACCGTGTGGGTGGTCTACCGGGTTCATTACCACACCGCGAACGGTTGGACGAACACCGCGCCAGCGGCTAGCACCAGCTTTACCTAGTTCACGTAGCATGTGCTCAGCATTACCAACTTCACCGATTGTTGCACGGCCTTCTGATAGTACTTTGCGCATTTCGCCAGAACGTAGGCGTAGAGTTACATATGCACCATCGCGAGCGATGATTTGTGCGTATGCACCTGCAGAACGAGCAATTTGTGCACCTTTACCAGGCTTAAGTTCAACACAGTGTACTGTAGAACCTACTGGGATGTTGCGCATCGGCAGAGTGTTACCTGCTTTGATAGGCGCATCAACACCAGACTGGATAGAGTCACCCGCTTGGATGCCTTTTGGTGCAATGATGTAGCGACGCTCACCGTCTGCGTATAGAACTAGAGCGATGTTTGCACTACGGTTTGGATCGTATTCTAGGCGCTCAACTTTCGCTGGGATGCCATCTTTAGTACGCTTGAAATCAACCAAACGATAGTGATGCTTGTGACCACCACCGATGTGACGTACTGTGATACGACCGTTGTTGTTACGACCACCGTTCTTAGAGTTTTTCTCTAGAAGTGGAGCGTAAGGCTTACCTTTGTGAAGGTCAGCGTTAACAACTTTAACTACGTGACGACGACCAGGGGAAGTCGGCTTACATTTAACAATAGCCATTGTTTAACTCTCCTGTTATTCCGCACCGCCAACGAAGTCAAGATCTTGACCTTCCGCCAGAGTCACATACGCTTTCTTAACGTCGCTGCGGCGACCTTGGCGTAGACCTTGGCGTTTAGTCTTACCCTTAAGAACAAGAGTATTTACAGACTTAACTTCAACTTCAAATAGCTTTTCTACAGCTGCTTGGATCTCTTTCTTAGTTGCATCTTTAGCTACTTTGAAAACGATAGTGTTCGCTTTCTCAGCTGCCATAGTTGCTTTTTCAGAGATGTGCGGAGCACGTAGAACTTTTAGGATACGCTCTTCAGTGATCATGCTAGCATCTCCTCAACTTGTTTAACTGCAGCTGCAGTAATAACAACTTTGTCGAACGCGATTAGAGATACTGGATCGATACCAGCAACGTCACGTGCGTCAACTTTGTATAGGTTACGAGCAGCTAGGAATAGATTCTCATCTACTTCGCTAGTCACGATTAGCGCATCTGTAAGCTCAAGCTCTTTAAGCTTAGCTACAAGCTCTTTCGTTTTTGGAGCTTCTACAGAGAAGTTATCAACAACGATTAGACGCTCTTGACGAACTAGCTCAGAAAGAATGCTCTTCATAGCACCGCGGTACATTTTTTTGTTAACTTTTTGGCTGTGATCTTGTGGTTTCGCAGCAAAAGTAACACCACCTGTACGCCAGATTGGGCTACGAATTGTACCAGCACGTGCACGGCCAGTACCTTTTTGGCGCCATGGCTTAGCGCCACCGCCAGATACTTCAGAACGAGTCTTTTGAGCGCGAGTACCTTGACGAGCACCTGCTGCATAAGCAACAACTACTTGGTGTACAAGAGCTTCGTTGAAGTCACGTCCGAAAGTAGTCTCGGAAACAGTTAGTGCATCAGCACCTTTAACCATCAATTCCATTACTTACTCCTAGACGTTAAGCTTTAATAGCTGGTTTTACGATCACGTTGCCGCCTGTTGAGCCTGGTACTGCACCTTTAATAAGAAGCAGATTGCGCTCAGCGTCAACACGTACGATCTCTAGGTTTTGAGTCGTTACACGCTCAGCACCCATGTGACCTGCCATTTTTTTGCCTTTAAATACGCGACCTGGAGTTTGGCACTGACCAATTGAACCCGGAGCACGGTGAGACAAAGAGTTACCGTGAGTAGCATCTTGAGTAGAGAAGTTCCAACGCTTAACAGCGCCTTGGAAGCCTTTACCTTTAGAAGTACCAGTAACGTCTACTTTTTTAACGTCGTTGAATAGTTCTACGTTTAGCTCAGCGCCAACTGCGAACTCTTCGCCGTTTTCCAAACGGAATTCCCAAAGACCGCGACCTGCTTCAACACCTGCTTTCGCAAAGTGGCCAGCTTCTGGCTTAGAAACACGGCTAGCTTTCTTAGCACCTGCAGTTACCTGGATTGCTGCATAACCGTCTGCTTCAAGTGTACGTACTTGAGTTACACGGTTCGCTTCAACCTCAACAACTGTTACAGGGATAGAAACGCCTTCTTCGGTAAAAATGCGGGTCATACCCACTTTACGTCCGACTAGACCAATCATTCTTCTAATCTCCCTTAACCTAGGCTGATTTGAACATCAACGCCAGCAGCAAGATCAAGACGCATTAGAGCGTCAACAGTTTTGTCTGTTGGCTCAACGATGTCGATCAAACGCTTGTGAGTACGGATTTCGTACTGGTCACGTGCATCTTTGTTGACGTGTGGAGAGATAAGAACAGTGAAACGCTCTTTACGAGTAGGTAGTGGAATTGGACCACGAACCTGTGCGCCGGTACGCTTAGCTGTTTCAACGATTTCCGCAGTCGACTGGTCGATTAGTTTATAATCGAAAGCCTTTAGGCGGATACGAATACGTTGGTTCTGCATGAGACAGAGCTCCAATAATTAAAAATTACACAAACAATATCGCCACTCATACTCGCGAAGGCGAGAGAATGCCGATTGATTTATGTGAAACCGTAGCACTCTAATTGAGCGCATTGTCAGCTAATTTTCGATTCACTCAACTGCTAGGCAGAGAGTCAATTGTATTAACTGCGAACATAAGCTGAGTCTACGTTACTAAGCACTTGCCGGAGGCAAATTACTTACTCCTCTTTGCTCATTGGTTCACAACTGAACTAAGTCAGTGGGCGGTATTATACAGATCACAAAACGGGATGCAATAGGTGGGGGAAAAATAAACGAATTTACTTTTAGGGTCTAGTCATGGACAACTAGACCCTGGTGTATGATGCGCTACTCTTCGTCAACAAACTGAGCTTGAAGATAGTTTTCAATACCCACTTTCTCTATCAGTCCTAGCTGGGTTTCGAGCCAATCCACATGCTCTTCTTCGTCTTCTAATATGTCTTGGAACAGATCACGAGAGACAAAATCGCGACTATCTTCTGCGTAAGCGATCGCATCTTTTAGGTCAGGTATTGCCATCATTTCGAGTTTAAGGTCGCACTCCAACATTTCCTTAGTATCCTCACCGACCATGAGCTTACCTAAATCTTGTAAATTGGGTATGCCTTCTAAGAATAAAATCCGCTCAATCAGATGATCGGCGTGTTTCATTTCATCGATAGATTCGTGGTATTCCTTATCGGCCAGGTGCTTTAAGCCCCAGTCTTTGTACATTCTTGCGTGTAGGAAATATTGATTGATGGCAACAAGTTCGTTACCGAGAATTTTGTTGAGATGTTGAATGATGATTGGATCGCCTTTCATGACAAAGCCCTCCTCTTTGGCTCAGTATTAACTGTAGAACCAATTAGAGAGGTGTCAAAGCAACCTGGCGAAGGTTTTGGGGTTAGCTTACTTTTGCAAACTGCATAGCCTGTGTTTCGCTGAGGATTTCTTTAGCTTGTTTAACGCATTTACCACACTGTGAGCCGAGAGAAGTGCACTTTCTGATGGTACGCATATCAGTGATACCTTCTTCGATAGCAAGCTTACGCAATTTTTTATCAGAGATGCCGTGGCATAAACAAACAAACATAAATCAACCTTTCACAATTCACGCTGAAGAATATAAACGAGAATTGTTAGCATTACCAGTGCTACTTACCTCCAAATCGACCTAATTGAGGTAAGTCCCTGAAGCGACATTAAATTTATTTTTCATATAAAAAAAGAGGAGCCTAAGCTCCTCTTTTCGCGTTTATTGCGATTATCAACTAAATATTAGTCGAAGATCTTAGCAACAACACCAGCACCTACAGTACGGCCACCTTCACGGATAGCGAAACGTAGACCTTCATCCATTGCGATTGGAGCAATTAGCTCAACTTTCATTTGGATGTTGTCGCCTGGCATTACCATTTCTACGCCTTCAGGTAGAGAGATGTCACCAGTTACGTCAGTTGTACGGAAGTAGAACTGTGGACGGTAGCCTTTGAAGAACGGAGTATGACGGCCGCCTTCGTCTTTAGAAAGTACGTATACTTCAGACTCGAACTTAGTGTGTGGGTTGATTGAGCCAGGAGCTGCAAGAACTTGACCACGTTCAACGTCATCACGCTTAGTACCACGTAGAAGTGCACCAACGTTCTCACCAGCACGACCTTCGTCAAGAAGCTTACGGAACATCTCAACACCAGTACAAGTAGTAACAGTTGTATCTTTGATACCAACGATTTCTACTTCGTCACCTACGCGTAGGATACCGCGCTCGATACGACCAGTTACAACTGTACCACGACCTTGGATCGAGAATACGTCTTCGATTGGTAGTAGGAACGGTTGGTCTACTGCACGCTCTGGCTCTGGGATGTAAGAGTCTAGTGCTTCAGCTAGTTCAACGATTTTCGCTTCCCACTGCTCTTCGCCGTTTAGTGCGCCTAGTGCAGAACCTTGGATAACTGGTAGGTCATCACCTGGGAAATCGTACTCAGAAAGAAGTTCACGAACTTCCATTTCTACTAGCTCAAGTAGCTCTTCGTCATCAACCATGTCACATTTGTTCATGAATACGATGATGTAAGGGATACCAACCTGACGGCCTAGTAGGATGTGCTCACGAGTCTGAGGCATAGGGCCGTCAGTTGCAGCAACAACTAGGATACCACCGTCCATCTGTGCAGCACCTGTGATCATGTTCTTAACATAATCCGCGTGTCCTGGACAGTCTACGTGTGCGTAGTGACGTGCTGGAGTGTCGTACTCTACGTGAGAAGTAGCGATAGTGATACCACGCTCACGCTCTTCTGGAGCGTTATCGATAGATGCGAAGTCTTTAGCTACACCGCCGTAAACTTTAGCAAGAGTAGTACAGATAGCTGCAGTTAGAGTTGTTTTACCGTGGTCAACGTGGCCGATAGTACCAACGTTAACGTGCGGTTTAGTACGTTCAAATTTTTCTTTAGACACGATCGTGTTCCTTCCTAGTTATGATTCGCCCCGAGAACAAGTTTAAAGTCGGGGCGCGCCAGAATTTGCTATTTTATGCGTCAATTTTACTCAACGCAACAGATTCATTACTAAACAATAGCTGATTAGCTGCGCTGTGCAATAATCGCATCAGCCACATTCTTTGGAGTCTCAGCATACTCGCTAAATTCCATAGAATATGATGCGCGACCTTGGGTCGCACTACGCAAGTCAGTTGCGTAACCAAACATCTCAGAGAGCGGTACTTGTGCACGGATGATCTTAAGGCCTGCGTGGCCGTCATCCATACCTTCGATCATGCCGCGGCGACGGTTAAGGTCACCAACAACATCACCCATCCAATCTTCTGGAGTAGTTACTTCAACCTTCATCATTGGCTCAAGCAGAACAGGTTGTGCTTCAAGCGCACCTTTTCTGAAGGCCATCGAGCCGGCGATCTTAAACGCCATCTCGCTAGAGTCGACATCATGGTAAGAGCCATCATACAGTGTCGCTTTGATATCCAGTACAGGATAGCCAGCAAGCACACCGTTGTTCATCTGCTCTTCGATACCTTTCGATACCGAGCTGATGTATTCCTTAGGAACCACACCACCCACGATCTCGTCAACGAACACAAACCCTTCACCCGCTTCAGACGGCTCAAGCTTAAGCCATACGTGACCATATTGACCACGACCACCTGATTGGCGAACAAATTTGCCTTCAACTTCTGTGCTGCCGCGAATAGTTTCACGGTACGCAACCTGAGGTTTACCCACGTTACAATCAACACTGAATTCACGCTTCATACGGTCTACGATGATGTCTAGGTGAAGCTCACCCATACCTGAAATTAGCGTTTGGCCAGTTTCGTCATCGGTTTCCACACGGAACGACGGGTCTTCTGCTGCCAGTTTACCTAGCGCAATACCCATTTTCTCTTGGTCAGCTTGAGAGCGAGGCTCTACCGCGATCTGAATAACTGGCTCAGGGAACTCCATGCGCTCAAGAATCACTTTGTGGTTCTGGTCACATAGGGTATCACCTGTTGTTACGTCTTTCAGACCAATCGCTGCTGCAATGTCACCCGCACGAACTTCTTTTACTTCTTCGCGCTTATTTGAGTGCATTTGAACGATACGGCCAAAGCGTTCACGCTTTTGCTTCACTGAGTTATAAACGGCATCACCCGAGTTTACGACACCTGAATAAACGCGCATAAACGCGAGGGTGCCTACAAACGGGTCGGTTGCAATCTTAAATGCAAGTGCAGCGAACGGTTCGTTGTCGTCAGCGTGACGCTCCACTTCATTCTCATCATCGTCGATACCTTTAATCGCAGGTACGTCTACTGGAGAAGGAAGATATTCGATAACCGCGTCTAGTACCGCTTGCACACCTTTGTTCTTAAATGCACTACCACATGTTGCGAGCACAATTTCATTATTTAGTGTACGAGCACGTAGACCCGCCTTGATTTCAGCTTCCGTTAGTTCGCCTTCTTCAAGGTATTTATCCATCAACTCTTCGCTTGCTTCTGCAGCGGCTTCAACCATGTTGTTGCGCCACTCTTCAGCTTCATCTTGCAGTTCCGCTGGAATATCTTCGTAAGTGAAGGTCATGCCTTGATCGGCATCATTCCAGTTGATTGCTTTCATCTTGATAAGGTCGATGACACCTTTGAACTCATCTTCTGCACCAATGTTTAATTGGATTGGAATTGGGTTCGCACCAAGACGATCTTTAATTTGGTCCACAACGCGTAGGAAGTCTGCGCCTGCACGGTCCATCTTGTTCACAAATACCATACGTGGAACGTGATATTTATCAGCTTGACGCCATACAGTTTCAGACTGAGGTTCAACACCTGATGAGCCACAGAATACAACCACTGCACCATCAAGCACACGCAAAGAACGCTCTACTTCGATAGTAAAGTCAACGTGTCCAGGGGTATCAATGATGTTTACGCGATGATCTTGGAATTGTGCTTCCATACCACGCCAGAAGGTAGTAGTCGCAGCAGATGTGATAGTGATACCACGCTCTTGCTCCTGCTCCATCCAGTCCATGGTTGCGGCACCATCGTGAACTTCGCCGATTTTGTGAGAAAGGCCAGTGTAGAACAGAATACGCTCACTTGTGGTTGTTTTACCTGCATCTACGTGAGCAACGATACCGATATTACGATAGCGCTCAATAGGAGTTTTACGAGCCACGATTGTATCCTCTTACTAAGGTTAACCTTAGAGTATAGAAAAGTGCTGCGAGAGAACCTCGCAGCACTGAAAAGGTATTACCAGCGGTAATGAGCAAACGCTTTGTTAGCGTCAGCCATGCGGTGAACGTCTTCACGTTTCTTAACCGCAGTACCTTTGTTCTCAGACGCGTCTAGCATTTCAGCAGCTAGGCGTTGAGCCATAGATTTTTCACCACGCTTACGCGCAGCTTCAACCAACCAACGCATAGCAAGTGCGTTACGGCGAACCGGACGAACTTCTACAGGTACTTGGTAAGTTGAACCACCTACACGGCGAGATTTAACCTCTACCGCTGGGCGAACATTTTCAAGAGCTTCTTCAAATACAGCTAAGTGGTCTTTGCCAGACTTCTCAGCCATAGTTTCTAGTGCACCGTAAACGATTTTTTCAGCAGTTGATTTCTTACCGTCAACCATTACGATGTTTACAAATTTTGCCAGCAGCTCAGATTTGAACTTTGGATCTGGAAGGATCTTACGCTGACCAATTACGCGACGACGTGGCATGGAATTTCTCCGTTGTCTTATTCTTCAGGTTATCCAAAACTTTACAGTTTCTTCAAAAATTAAAATTTTAATTTTAGTGTTTGGCCTTACTTAACGCTTCTCTTTAAAAAAGAAGGGCATTAAGACTTAGGACGCTTCACACCGTACTTAGAACGACCTTGTTTACGGTCATTTACGCCAGCACAGTCAAGTGCGCCGCGAACAGTGTGGTAACGTACACCCGGAAGGTCTTTAACACGACCGCCACGGATTAGAACAACTGAGTGCTCTTGAAGGTTGTGACCTTCACCGCCGATGTACGAAGTTACTTCGAAGCCGTTCGTTAGACGAACACGACATACTTTACGAAGTGCTGAGTTAGGTTTTTTTGGTGTAGTAGTGTAAACACGAGTACATACACCACGTTTTTGTGGGCACGCTTCTAGTGCAGGCACGTTGCTTTTAACAACTTGCTTTGCACGAGGCTTACGTACCAACTGGTTAATAGTTGCCATTAACTAGCTCCTGATTTACTTGAAAGTAAGCTTTGTGAAAAATCTAGCCCCAATCACCAATGGCAATTAGGGACGCAAAATTCTATGCAGCAGTGAGAGGTGTGTCAAGAAATATACAGATCTTTTTTGGAATATGCGTGTCTCAGTATCGATGACTAAGACATAAGAAGGCGGATTAATCCCAAGTCGTACTGGCGATGTGACGTTCCGTGAGCTCTACAAAGCCTTTAAAATCGGCCACTTGCAAAGACCCATCATCATTTTTAACCAGGCCACGCGCATCCATGTCTGGTTCTAGAAAGTAGCACTGCCAATCTTGAGTCGTATCTACGCTTGTTTCTAGGCAGCTTGTTGCAAGATAGCACGCACTCTCGACAAAAAGGACGTCATCCCCTTTTTTCAGGTATGTTCTGGCCTGTTGGAAGCCTGCTTCGCTTTTAATAATGTGCAGCATGGTAATCCTAGAAGGTTAATACTTTATGACACTGATTGAGTTCATCAGCAATCGCGGATGCTGAGATAACCTGAGCAGAGATAAGCAGATCTTCTTCTACTAAGCGATAACGCTGCATGCTTTGCTCACAGATAAACACTTGCTCAATGTCGTAAAGATCCATCAGTTTGAATGCGCTGATGTAGTCTCTAGATAGAATAGACTGAGTCTCCTGCCCTTTGCGCAGTTGATTCACACCATCGCCGACAAAGAACACTTTGATGTCTTCAGTAAACGCAGACGTTGCGAGAAGCGCATCCAGCCCTTCACGACCAGCCGAACTCGCATGCGGTAGTGAGTTAAATACAAAAGCTAATGTCGTCAAAACTGCACCACCCTATCTTGAGTGAGCATCGCACTGGCAAGACTACCTAGCCCAGCTTGCTCGAAACCGGTCGCTAAGTTGTCGGCATCTCGCTGATGCTGCGACGCCTCATCGCTCCCTAACACACCACGGCGCAATGAAGCGGCAACGCAAGTTTCTAAACGAACACCATGCTCTGTAGCGAGCACTTGCCAGGCAGAGACCAAATCGAACTCATCGTTAGCAGGTACTGTTAGTCGCGAAGCATTGTTAACGCCATCTTGATAAAAAAAGACACTGACAAGCTTGTGCCCTTTGGCAATCAGCGCGTTGGCAAATTGGTAAGCATTACGCGCCGACTGGCTTCCGTACACGGAACCATTTACCACTAGACTGTAAGTCAAAGCAGACAATTACTCGTCCTCGGTTTTACGCTGACGAATGTACAGGTAAACCGTATGCTTAGAGATATTCAGTCTATCGGCAACGCGGTTAATCGCATCTTTAATATCAAAGATGCCCTTATCATACAGCTCCATCACTATCTGGCGGTTCTTGGTGTTGTTCGACACCGACTTATCAGCATTGATATCTTCGATGGTGCGTTCAACTGTTTGGTCAACCAGCTCTTCTACATCGCTAGCAAAGTTAACCGATGATGCGGCGTCTTTTGCTTCTTGCGTTGGCATGAACGATTGTAGGATCTGGGAGAACGGGGCATCGAGGTTGACGTTGATACACAAAAGCCCTATCACACGATTATCACCATTGCGAATCGCGATAGTGATCGACTTCATCAATACGCCGCCTTTCGCGCGAGTAAAGTAAGAGCGGGAGAAATTGCGCTCTGAACCTTCAATGTCTTTCAACATTTTTAGTGCCAAATCTGTGATAGGTGAGCCAACCTGTCGGCCGGTGTTTTCACCATTGGCAATTTTCACAGCAGAAGTATTTAAAGACTCCAGCGAGTGCAAAACAATTTCACAGAACGGTCCGATCAAGCTCGCAAGCCCATCTACCACCGCTTCATAGGATTGTAAGATGATTTTATCGTGCTCACTGAATGGCGCCACATCGACGGACTCCATTTCGAGCAGCTCATCTGGGTTGGTAATTTCAGTCACAGTCATTGGACCCTAAAGATAAAGAAAAAATGCTTTAAAAAAATTAACGTAAGTTTATCAGAAAATTTGAGCGCTACCCTATGTATGTCGCGAACTAGTGATTTAGGGCAAAAAAAGTGCGTTTTTTTATCGCTTCAATCCCAACTTGGACGGTAAACCACCATAAAAAAAGCTCACCGAAGTGAGCTTTTTTCCGAGACTAATCAAACATTACTGAGTTGCTTGAGTATCATCGCCTTCAATTTTTAGAAGTTCAACTTCGAATACTAGCGTTGAGTTCGCAGGGATAGTCGGAGTATCTTGCTCACCGTATGCTAGCTGTGGCGGGATAACAAACTTGTACTTAGAACCGACTTTCATTAGCTGAACACCCTCAGTCCAACCTGGGATCACGCGGTTAAGAGGGAATGTTGCAGGCTCACCACGGTCGTAAGAGCTGTCAAACTGAGTACCGTCAATCAAAGTACCCTTGTAGTGCACTTGAACAGTATCCGTGTCTTTTGGTTGCTCACCAGTGCCTTCAGTTTCTACTTGGTAAAGGAGACCAGACTCAGTTGCTGTCACACCTTCTTGTTTAGCAAACTCAGCACGGAAGTCGTCACCGGCTTTCATTGCTGCCGCTGCTTTCTCAACCGCTTGCTGCTGCATGGTTTCAGCAACACGCTTGTCTAGACCTTCCAGCGCTGCGCGAATTTCGTCTTCGCTTAGCTCAGCATTACCAGCGAATGCTTGCTCAATACCTTTAAGAACCAGCTCTTTTTTCAGTTCGATACCAAACTCAGCTGGTTTCTCAATACTCGTGCTTAGGTAGTTCGCGAAAGAAACACCAATAGCGTAAGCTGCTTTGTCATCTTCTGTTTTAAAGTGAACCGCTTTGCCTGTCTCAGCTTGAACTTGCTCTTGCGCTGCTGGCTCTACTTTTGGTTCTTCTTCTTTTTGACAACCGACTGCCAACATAACTGTCGCAGCAAGCAGCGACACTTTAAATAGTGATTTCATTTATTTCTCCAATGATGGACTTCTTGTAGACTTAATACCTAGCCATACTATAAAAACTTGTTCAATAGTTATGCGTAACTAACTAAATCTAGTAACTATTTCCTATTAGCTCAAGCTATAAATATACTAGCTTAAACTCAATACTCAACGTGGAATAACAGTAATGATGCGAATAATATCTCATTCTGTGCTGTGGCTAATTGTCATCGGCTTGTTAAATGGCTGCTTATTCTCCACCGAATCAGAACAGCGCTGGGAACTCGCCCTAGAGGGCTCAACCGCCATTGCGCTTAGTCGCGACGCCCGATTTGCTTTACTTTATTCCAAGCAGCAACACCTTCAGCTTTGGGATCTCGAGCAAAATAAAATCCTATCTCGCTTAGGTATTCAAGATCCCGACGAGAACATTATTTCCCTCATCCGCTTTAGCGATAATGGCCGCTTTGCCATCACCGCGACCCAAACCAACTTTGCGATTTGGGATTTGGCTTGGTCACAATCAACCGGCCTTTGGTCTGTCGCTGACGGGCTTATCCAAGACATTGCCTTAGGTAACAGCGGAGACGAAGTATTAATCGGCCTTAGCAACGGTAAAGCAATATTCATCGATTTAGTCACCGGAAGGCGGCTAGAGTTCCTTGCCCATGTTGAAAAAGTCAATTCTGTTGCTTTATCACCGAACGGAAAATACGCGCTTTCGGGGGGAAATGATCATAATGGCTATTTTTGGAGTACCGAGTCTGGGCAAATATTACAAAGGTTTGAGCATTCACAACGAGTCGGCACTGTCGAACTGCAGCGTGATGGCCGCTACGCCCTAACCTCAGATACCGGTAATGATGCAATTATTTGGGATTTGCAAACTGGCGATAAAGTCAGTGAATTAAGTACTTGGACGCGCCAACTTATTTTCTCTTCAGCACGATTTTCTGATGATGGTAAGCGACTTGTCACCGGTTCCCCTTCCTCTCGACTCATGGTATGGAATACCGAAACGGGTAAAAGGCTGGAAGGCTACGAAGTGGAACTGCTAAAAGATGTTCGCCCACCACGGGGAGTAGTGTATGATGCCGCCTTTGAGAGCAACCAGCGCGTGCTTTCTGCCTCGTCAGCTGGCGTTATCCAAGCTTGGAAAATTAGTGAGTGACCTTATGAGTAATAAAGAGATTCAAGCTCTCGAAGAGAGAATTAACGATATGGAATGCAAAATGGCCTTCCAAGAGCAAACTATCGAAGAGCTTAACGATGCGCTGACTCAACAGCAGCTACTCATCAGCAAGATGCAGGATCAGATGAAATATGTGGTTGGCAAAGTGAAAAACATGGATACCTCAAACTTAGCGGATCCATCGGAAGAGACACCGCCTCCCCACTATTGATATTTCATTAGTAAATACCTCTTATTTTTCAGAATCTTGACTAGTTTGTCGTCACCCCTGCGCAGGCAGGGGTCTACTTACCGCCTTCAGTAGATTCCTGCCTGCGCAGGAATGACATCTTCGAGCTAAATACCTAGAGCGCGCGTTGACGAACCGCTTCAAACAAACAAATACCCGATGCCACTGACACGTTTAGGCTCGACACTGCGCCCGCCATAGGGATCTTGATTAGGTCGTCACAGGTTTCACGCGTTAGACGACGCATACCGTCACCTTCTGCACCCATTACAACAGCTAGAGAGCCAGACAGCTTCGCTTGATAGATATCATGTGTTGCTTCACCTGCTGTGCCCACAATCCAGATACCTTTCTCTTGCAGCGCACGCATAGTACGCGCCAAATTAGTGACACGGATAAGTGGTACTGTCTCTGCTGCGCCACATGCTACCTTGCTGACCGTCGCAGTCATGGGTGCAGAGCGGTCTTTCGGTACAATCACCGCCGCCACACCGGCTGCATCTGCGTTGCGCAAGCATGCACCAAGGTTATGCGGGTCAGTCACACCGTCTAGGATAAGCAATAGCGGCTGTTCATGCTGCGCTAGTACATCATCGAGATCGTTTTCATTGAGCTGCTTCGCCGGTTTTACCTTAGCGATAATGCCTTGGTGATTGGCACCGCTGGCTTTGTCATCTAACGTTTTTCGGTTCATTTGCTGAATCGACACACCAATTTGGTTGAGTTCGTTCAACAGCGGCATCAAGCGATCGTCTTGACGCCCTTTTAGTACATAGGCTTCCACAAAGCGCACTGGATCTTTTTCAAGAACCGCTTTGATCGCGTGGATACCGTAGATAAATTCATTACTCATGGAATAATCCTGAATTCGTTATTTCTTCTTCGCTTTGCCACGAGCCTTGTTTTGGCGCGCTTTGTTATTGCGAGATTTGGTTGCTTTGGACTTATTACGTTTGTGAGGAAGTACATCCTCTTCCTGTCCATCTGGGCGTTTTGTGGCTTCGACCATCGGCTTCGCTGCTTTCGGGCTGCGCTTGCCTCTGACCTCTGCGACTCGCTGTTTCGCTTTGGCTTTTTTCTTCTCAGCTTCAGCCATACGTTTTTTCGCGGTCTTTCCTTTGCCGCGTAGCTTACGACTTGTTTCGACTAATTCAAAGTCTATCTTTTTGTCATCGAGGTTTACTGATAGCACTTTAACCTTAACAGCATCACCAAGTCTGTAGATAGCACCAAAGCTTTCCCCGATAAGTCTCTGACCAATAGGGTCAAATTGATAGTAGTCATTTGCCAGTGATGAAATATGTACCAAGCCATCGATGTGCAGCTCTGTTAAGCGCACAAAGAAACCAAAGCCAGTCACGTTGGCAATTACACCATCAAGCTCTTCGCCGACGTGGTCTTGCATGTACTCACACTTGAGCCAGTCTGCCACATCTCGGGTTGCGTCGTCGGCGCGACGCTCGGTCATCGAACATTGCTCGCCGTAGTAATCCATATCGTCAAACGAGTAGTGGTAGCCACCCGTTGGTGTCCAGCGATCGGTATTACGACCTTCTTGTTTTGCAATAAGGTACTTGATTGCACGGTGCAACAGCAAATCTGGGTAACGACGAATTGGTGAAGTAAAGTGCGCATAGCGTTTTAGCGCCAAACCAAAGTGCCCCGCATTGTCCGCGTTGTAAACTGCCTGCTTCATAGAACGCAGCAGCATAGTTTGAATCAGCTCTTTATCCTGGCGCTCACCAATCTTTTTAATAAGCTCAGCATAGTCGGTCGGCGATGGCTCAAGACCACCAGATAAGTCCAGGCCTAGCTCACTTAGGAAATCTCTAAAGCCTTGCAGTCTCTCTTCACCCGGAGTTTCGTGCACTCGATATAGCGACGGCTCTTTGGCCTTCTCTACTAAGGAAGCAGAAGCAATGTTCGCCAGAATCATACATTCTTCGATGATCTTGTGAGCGTCATTGCGAACCACAGGCTCAATGCGGTCGATCTTACGATCGGCATTGAAAATAAACTTAGTTTCAACGGTCTCAAACTCAATCGCACCACGATTATCACGTGCACGCTTAAGTACTTGATACATGTTGTGCAGCTCATGAAGATGAGGAACCACGGCGCTATAGCGCTCACGTAGCTCTTCGTTACCCTCTAAAATATCACTCACCTTGTTGTAAGTAAGACGCGCATGAGAGTTCATTACCGCTTCGTAATGTTTGTAGCCCGACAACTTACCTGTATCAGAGATGGTCATTTCACACACCATACACAAGCGCTCCACCTGTGGGTTGAGTGAACAAAGGCCATTGGACAGTACTTCAGGAAGCATAGGCACGACCTGAGATGGGAAGTAGACCGAGTTACCCCGTACGATAGCTTCTTTGTCGAGTGGCGTGTTTGGGCGGACATAGTAGCTGACATCCGCAATCGCTACCCACAAGCGCCAGCCACCGCTTTTCTTGCGCTCACAGTAAACCGCATCGTCAAAGTCTCGCGCGTCTTCACCATCGATGGTGACAAGAGGCAGGTCACGCAGATCAACGCGCCCCTCTTTGGCCTCTTCAGGCACAAACTCGCCGAACTGCTTCACTTGCTTTTCGACTTCTTCAGGCCACTCATGAGGAATTTGATGAGTGCGAATGGCAATCTGCGTTTCCATACCCGGCGCCATATTCTCACCAAGTACTTCTACCACTTGTCCCATCATGCCACGGGAGCGACTTCCGCGATCGGTCACTTCAACCACGACCACATTGCCCATACGTGCACCGCCTCGGCGCTCATTAGGGATCAGGATATCTTGGCTGATTCGGGAATCATCCGCCACAACATAGGCATAACCGTATTCCATGAAGAAACGACCGACCACCTGTGTCTTGCGCTCCTCAAGCACGCGAACCAAACGACCTTCTTTTCGACCACGTTTATCGGTACCCGATGGTTGAACCAATACGAAATCGCCGTGTAGCAAGGTGCGCATTTGATGATGTGGCAACAGCACATCATTGTCTTTATTCATGCTCCCTTCAGGTCGAACCCAGCCGTGGCCGTCTTTATGACCAATCACATAGCCTTTGATCATTTCGAGCTTATCAGGCAGGGCATAGCATTGACGTCGAGTAAACACCAACTGGCCGTCTCGCTCCATCGCACGCAGTCGACGACGCAAGCCTTCATATTGCTCTTCACCAGACAGACCCAAAGCTTCAAACAGATCGTTTCTGTTCATTGGGACATTAACGCTTTCTAGGAAGTCAGAGATGAATTCTCGGCTTGGGATGGGGTTTTCGTAGTTCTCCGACTCTCTTGCAGCAAAAGGGTCGTCTACTTTTATATCGCTAGGCTTTTTCGACATCGTCAGACCTATATTTTAGGAGGGATAGGTCGATTATAACTGACGGAGCAGATAAGCTACAGAATTGCTTTAGCTTTCTGTATCTAATTCATCAGATAGATGATGGGCTCAGATTACCAAAAGGCCGTGCGACGCTTAGCGCGAGCAATGATATTTTCCGGCATACGCAGCTCAAGGCCGCGTCTTAACATGGAAATACGTTTGTGTTTGCGACCATCTGGTGTGACTGAGTTGTACAGCCAACGATAGGCGTCTTCGTAGTCAAGTGGACTGCCGTAATCTCGCAGCAGAAGCTCGGCTAATTGGATGCGGGCGTCGATGTTGCCCATAGAGGCCGCTTCACGAAAATACGGGATAGCACGTTCTTTGTCCTGCTGTACAAAGGTACCTTTTGAGTAGTATCGACCTAGTTGCTCAAGCGCAACAGGTAAGCCTTGATGAGCGGCATTTTCCATATAGTAGAGGCCAAGCTCAACATCTTGAGGCACACAAACACCCCAAGCCAACATATCACCGTAAAGGAATTCATAAGACGGTAAGCTGATGCGCGTGGCGCGTGCCATGATATCTTCAACCAACTGGCAGTTGTCTTCTTTGACACGAGCAAGGTGGCGGTTTTCTTCAATTAAACCAATCAGTTCGTCTTCTGAGTAAATGGGGATCGGGGCGCCAAGCTCCTTGCTCTGCACCGACTTCACAGAGCCAAGTAGCGCCATGCAAACAAGTGCTGCCAGTTTGTGTCGCTTTATCACTTTTTCCTGCTCCTCATGCTCAACGTCCGTCCATTGTACAAAACTCATCAATGGTCTCATTTTTATCGGCAGACGTCCGCCACGCTTTAGAAAAAACGGCAATATTTTGCCACTTTTCTTCTATGCATAGGCAAAGCCGTCAAATACTTGGCACAAGATCACAGTATGAAGTGTGAGAAGCTAAATAACAGGTAAAAGCCAGCGAATTATCGCTGGCTTAGCTGTCTTTGGAGACCGATTAAGATTCGAATGGGTGAACCTTGATAATTGTCTCGTTACGGTCTGGGCCGGTAGAAATGATGTCTACTGGTACGCCCGTTAGATCTTCAATGCGCTTGATGTAGTCTAGTGCCGCTTGAGGAAGCTGCTCGATAGACGTTGCACCAAATGTTGTCTCAGACCAACCTGGCATTGTTTCGTAGATAGGTGTCGCTTGTTCAAATGACTCAGCAGCCATTGGCGATACTTCTAGGATAGAGCCATCTTTCATCTTGTAACCGGTACAAATTTTTAGCTCTTCTAGACCATCTAGCACGTCTAGCTTAGTTAGACAGAAACCAGAGAGTGAGTTGATTTGGATTGCGCGGCGCATTGCCACTGCATCGAACCAACCAGTACGACGCAGACGACCAGTCGTTGCGCCGAACTCGTGACCAACGGTACCTAGGTGCTTACCGATTGGGTCTTGCTTGTCTACACCGTCGTAAAGTTCTGTCGGGAATGGACCTGAACCTACACGAGTACAGTACGCCTTAGTAATACCAAGGATGTAACCGATGTGACGAGGACCGAAGCCAGAACCTGCCGCAACACCACCTGCAGTAGTGTTAGAAGACGTTACGTACGGGTAAGTACCGTGGTCAATATCAAGAAGTGTACCTTGAGCACCTTCGAACATGATCTTATCGCCACGCTTGCGCGCTGCGTCAAGTTCGTCAGTAACGTCGATAACCATTGAAGTGAGTAGATCTGCATAACCCATGCATTGCTCTAGTACATCTTCGTAGCTAACAGTCTCAGCTTTGTAGAAGTGCTCTAGTTGGAAGTTATGGAACTCCATCACTTCTTTTAGTTTCTCTGCGAACACTTCTTTGTCGAACAGGTCGCCAACACGTAGGCCGCGACGAGCAACTTTGTCTTCGTACGCAGGACCGATACCACGACCAGTCGTACCGATCGCTTTCTTGCCACGAGCGATTTCACGCGCTTGGTCGATAGCGATGTGGTAAGGAAGAATTAGAGGACAAGCTTCAGAAACGAAAAGACGTTCACGTACTGGAATGCCGCGCTCTTCTAGAGGCTTCATTTCTTTAATTAATGCTTCAGGAGATAGAACAACACCGTTACCGATAACGCACTTAATGTTGTCGCGAAGAATACCTGATGGAATCAAATGAAGAACGGTTTTTTCACCGTCAATGACTAGAGTGTGGCCTGCATTGTGACCGCCTTGGTAGCGAACCACGTATTTTGCATCTTCAGTTAAAAGGTCTACGATTTTACCTTTACCTTCGTCACCCCATTGGGTGCCCAGAACGACTACGTTATTTCCCATCTTTCCAATCTGATTGCTAGTTAAAAAAGGATTCTAGCACCGAAATCACATTTATGCAGTCATTTTTTAAGCATAAAGCGGGCACACAAGGATAAGTAGCTGATGCTGATTAATAAAAAGTCAATGTTTGCGACTAGTTTAGCAGCATTATCGTGATCACTGCCCCTGCAACGACAAGACAGCCACCGACTCTGCGAATTTGCTCGTCGGGCTGCTGGGCAAGCTGTAACACCATATTACGCCATCCTTTTGGTGCTAATAACGGCCCAAGTCCCTCAACAATCAAAACCAAACCTAGTGCGACCCATAATGATTGAGACATGTTTATTCTCCAAAAAGATAGGGCTCCCTAAGGAGCCCTATTATACGGTTTATTAAACTCTTATTTCGCCGCTGGTGCGCCGTTCATGTCATTCATGTAACGGAAGAACTCGCTCTTAGGATCCAGAACGAGGATATCGCTCTTGTCCGCAAAAGACGTCTTGTACGCAGATAGCGAGCGTAAGAAGCTAAAGAACTCAGGATCTTTGCTGTAAGCGCCAGAGTAGATAGCCGCAGCTTCTGCATCGGCGCCACCTCGTGTTACACGTGCGGTTCTGTCAGCTTCTGCTAGCAGTGTTGCCACTTCTAGTTCCGCTTGTGCACGAATAACCTCAGCCTTCTCACGACCTTGCGAGCGGTGCTTACGAGCAACTGACTCACGCTCTGCACGCATACGACGGTAGATCGACTCACTGATTTCATCAGGTAGGTTGATTTTCTTGATTCGGAAATCCACCACTCGAACACCTAAATCGGTCATGGCACTATCACGTGTATCGTTCAATACGTTACTCATGACTTTGTCACGTTCACCATCAATTTCTAGTGCTTGGCGAGCCGCTTCTGTTGTCACTTCTTCACTGTCTGCACTCTCAGGAAGTACATCGGTGTTACGAGGACCAGAAACGATTTGTTTAATCTCACGCGCACCGATTTCAGAACGAAGTACGTCCGTCACTTTACGCTCAAGAAGCGCTTCTGCTGTTAGTGCGTCACCGCCACCCGTTGCTAGGTAGTATTGACGGAAATCTTCAATCTTCCACTTAACATAGGTGTTAATGATTACGTCTTTTTTCTCAGACGTAACGAAACGGTCACCGCGTCCATCCATTGTTTGAATACGCGCGTCTAGTGTTTTCACGCGGTCAAACAATGGCATCTTGAAATGCAGACCTGGCTCGTAAATACGAGAAACCTGGTTATCATCAGCAAGAACACGACCAAATCGAATTACGATGCCACGCTCACCCTCAGGGATCACGAACAAAGACATCAGCATCAATGCTAAGGCAACGACTAATACTGGTATCATCAATTTACGCATTATTAGTATCTCCCTTGACGAGTCGAGTTGTTACGAGACGAATTGTCATTTGATGAAGAAGTAGTAGTTGAAGGATCTAGTTGAATCTCTTCATAAACCGACGTTTCCTTTGGCTTACGACTGCTAGAAGCTCCCTCTTGACCCGCTAACTTATCAATTGGCAGGTACAAAAGGTTGCCGCTCGACTCAGAGTCAATCAACACCTTAGACGTATTCGAATAAACCTCTTCCATTGTGTCGAGGTATAGACGGTTACGCGTTACTTCTGGGGCCGCTTGGTATTCAGGTAGCAGTTTCTCAAACTGAGCCACTTGACCTAGCGCTTCGTTAGTGATGCGTTCAGAGTAACCTTGCGCTTCTTTCTTCAAACGCTCAGAACGACCTGTCGCTTTAGGAATGATTTCGTTTTTGTACGCTTCTGCTTCACGGATGAAACGCTCTTCATCCTCACGCGCTGCGATAGCGTCATCAAACGCATCTTTAACTTGCTCAGGCGGACGCGCCGACTGAAAGTTGACGTCTACGATAGACAAACCCATGTCGTAGTTGTCGATGATTTCGTTCAATGTTTCTTGTGTGCTCTGACGGATTTGCTGACGGCCGCTGGTCAGAATACTATCCATTAGAGAATCACCGATTACTGCACGAAGCGCAGAGTCAGTTGCCTGGCTCAAGCTATCGTCTGCATTAGTGACCACAAATAAGTATTTGTACGGATCAGAAACGCGGTATTGAACATCCATAGAGACAGACACTACGTTCTCGTCTTTTGTCAGCATCGTACCAGAGGCGCGCAAAGAGCGAATCGCCTGAACGTTCACCGGTTCATACTCATCAATAAAGCGAGGACGCCAGTTCAGACCCGGATCAACAATGCGGTCAAACTTGCCTAAGCGAAGCACGACGCCACGCTCACCTTCGCTAATGGTGTAGAAGCCGGAAAAGAACCAAATGACCACTGCGATCAATACAATCACGCCGAAGCCAATTGCACTGCCGCCGCCGCCAATGGATGGGCTACCGCCACCACCACGCTTGCCAAATTTACCACCGATTTTTTGACTCAGCTTATTAAAGACTTCATCTAAATCAGGCGGTCCTTGATCACGACCACCGTTATTTCGGTCGCCTTGATTACGGTCTCCACGATTGTTGTTCCCCCAAGGGTCCTTATCGCGGCCGTTATTTCCATTATTATTACCAGGCTCATTCCACGCCATTAGGAAGCTCCATCATTTAGTATGACGTTATACTGTAGCAGTCCTTTAAGTAACTATAAAGCCACTCAAAACTGCCCCTTCTCTTTTTTCAAGTCTAGACCAATCTACTTGTTGCATCCGAATATCAATCAACAAGTTACCTTCAGAATCATACTCTTCTTGTTGAATACAATTCATCTGGAAAAATGTGCTCCGAAAACGCCCTTGATACTGGGGTGGAATTCGCAGCTGGTACTGAACCATTTGGCTTGCTAAACGCTCTGTGAGCGCGTCGAACAACAGTTCGATGCCTTGCCCTTCCATTGCAGAGACCCAAACGGTTCTCGGAATACCTTCATCATCACGTTCTATACGTGGACGCTGGCCATCTAGATTATCTATCTTGTTCATTACGACGAGAGTTGGTACCTCATGGGCATCAATTTCTTCTAGCACGTCATGAACAGCTTGAATATTCTCACGAAAACGCTCGTCACTGGCATCGACAACATGTAACAAAATGTCAGCTTCCTGCGTTTCTTGCAAGGTTGCCTTAAATGCTGCGACGAGATCATGCGGAAGATGACGGATAAATCCGACCGTGTCCGCTAAAATTGCCGAACCTACGTCCGCCAATTCAATCTTTCTTAGTGTGGGATCTAGGGTTGCGAATAGCTGATCAGCTGCGTACACCCCAGCTTCAGTAATGCGGTTAAATAGCGTAGATTTGCCCGCATTGGTGTAGCCCACCAGGGAAATCGTTGGGATTTCGGCTCTACTTCTTGCACGTCTGCCCTGCTCACGTTGCTTAGCAACCTTCTCCAAGCGACGCAATATCGCTTTGATACGATCACGCAACAATCGACGGTCAGTCTCCAGCTGTGTTTCGCCGGGACCGCGCAGACCGATACCACCTTTCTGCCTTTCAAGGTGCGTCCAACCTCGGATCAATCGAGTCGAGATATGACGAAGCTGTGCTAGCTCAACTTGCAACTTACCTTCGTGGGTACGGGCGCGTTGGGCAAAAATGTCGAGGATCAGACCGGTACGATCCAACACTCGACATTTACACAGACTTTCAAGGTTACGCTCTTGGGCAGGGGAAAGGGCGTGATTAAAAATCACAATATCCGCACCGGTTAATTGCACCGTTTGTGCGATTTCTTGCGCTTTGCCTTCCCCTACGTAGTACTTAGGGTGAGGGGATTGTCGGCTACCCGTTACTGTTTGCAACGCGTTAACGCCTGCAGAAGAAACCAGCATTTCAAATTCGCTGAGATCTTCCCACTCACCTTCTTGCGTGAAGTTGATATGAACAAGTACAGCCTGCTCACCCGATTCATAACGGTCAAACAAGCGACCAACTCCTATTTAAATATCTGTTTTTAAGGGATTTATTATTAATCTTCAGATTTCTCTTGTTGACGGTCGCCGCCAGTACGCTCACCACTGTGATGGCTAACAGCACGGGCTGGAACAACCGTTGAAATCGCATGCTTGTAAACCATTTGGTTTACAGTATTTTTCAGAAGGATCACAAACTGATCAAACGATTCAATCTGACCTTGTAGCTTGATGCCATTCACTAGGTAGATAGAAACTGGGATACGCTCGCGACGTAGTGCATTTAGGAATGGGTCTTGAAGAGATTGCCCCTTAGCCATTTTTATTTTCCTTATATTAGTATTGTAGTTTTAATTATTTAGCTATTGGTGCACTGCAATTTGGTGCTGCCTTTGCATCTGAGCTAAACCAATGAAATACCCCTTAGTTTTATAATCATAGAACAACAATCGTCTTTGAAAACAAAACTCAGTTCCTTTTTGGGTATTTCTACGCAAAAGCGCCCACATTATACACAGTTAATACCATCAGATGCTATGGCGTCTGTGAGAGTTTTCATTGAATCCTCAATGTGTTCGCTATCAAGCCAAACCAAATCATCCCAACTCCTTAACCAGGTGATTTGTCGCTTGGCCAATTGTCGAGTCGCGCAGATTCCACGGAAAATCGCATCATCTAACGTGCTCTCGCCATCTAAGTACTCCCACATCTGTCTGTAGCCGACACAACGGATCGACGGCAGATCTGGGTGAAGATCTTCACGAGCATATAACGCTTTGACTTCATCTTCAAAGCCTGCTTGTATCATTTTCTCGAAGCGCAATTCAATCCGTTTGTGTAACAAAGCGCGATCTTTGGGCGCTACCGCAAATTGTTTAACGCGAAATGGCAGTGGTTCACCCTTAGTCTCAGTCAATTCTGTCAATGACTTACCAGAGATTCGATACACCTCTAGCGCACGTGATAGACGCTGTGGATCATTTGGATGAATCCTCTCTGCTGAGACAGGATCTATCTGTTTTAGTTCATTATGGAGTACTTGCCAGCCCTTCTCCTGTGACTCTTTTTCAATTTGTGCTCGGATCTCTGGATTGGCGGCTGGTAGTGGCGACAAGCCTTGAAGCAAAGCTTTGAAATAGAGCATAGTGCCACCCACTAGCAGCGGGATCTTACCTTCTGCGTGAATCTTAGCGATTTCATTCAGTGCATCACGACGAAAGTCAGCCGCAGAGTAGGACTCGGCGGGATCGAGAATATCAATCAGTCTGTGCGGCGCCAATGCGAGCTCTTCGGCATCGGGCTTAGCCGTACCAATATCCATGCCTTTATAGATAAGCGCAGAGTCTACACTGATAATCTCAACTGGATATTGCTGACGAAGACGTATCGCTAACTCAGTCTTACCAGAAGCGGTAGGACCCATTAAAAACAGAACTAGGGGTAATTGTTGGCTCATGATGAAAACGCTGCAATTGTGGCCGTAAAATCGACAGGGCGGACAAATTTAGGATCGCTCAAAGGTAGCGTACCGTCGTAAAGCTGCTCAAGATTACCGAGTAACTGAACAGATTCAGATAAAGTGTAGCTACTTTTCACTTGCAGCACTTTTTTCGTTAGCCATAAGCTCAAACGGCTCGGGCTAAGGTCTTGCTGCTCAAGGGTCGCCAAGTATGACAGCATTTCATCAATTAACAATTGCAAATTTTGCTGCCTGAGCGGTGCTGGTACTCCCATCACCATGAGCGCTTGCTTATTGCGAACAGCAAGATCGATACCAAAGCTGAGCAAGAGATCTCGCTGCGCTGTAGCAACTTGCTGCTGCATGTCGCTGACTTTTAGCGAAAGCGGAACGAGCAGTGGCTGCATTCTCAGTGGCTGACCTTTCGGATCCAACTGAGCAAACAGCTTATAAAACTCCGCCCTGCGCAATGACACCAGTGCGCAGCACGGCTCTGCTTTCACCAATACGTATGTCGCATCCACCATAGTGATTGCTTTACCAATGCGCTCAATCTCAATCGATACAGGGGCGGCATCTTGCTTGAGTGGCGAGACCTCCGCTATTCCCGCTTCCGGCTCTGCTATATCGGGTGTTTGCATCAGCTCTTGGTACACGCGAACTTCTTCTGCCGTCGGCGCCGCTTCTTGTGCTTGCGGCTTGGCTTTCGATGCACTAGCTTTTCGACTCGAGTTCCATTCATTACGAGCGTATGGCTCTTCTACTCTGTGGGAAGAGCCATTCGGCTCACTGTATTCACGTTGAGTGCGCTCGCTTGCTGACTGAGTACTTGGCGAAAGAGTACTTGGTGAATCCGTATTTGTTGAACGTGTATTTGGTGAATGATAATCAGCACGTCCCGGATAAGCGGGGATGCTCTCCACCGCATGTATCAATGACTCGGACACACTCGCACCACCAGAAGTCGCCGAAGACACTGGCGGCTGCGCTTGTGTCATTTCAGTAGGCACATAAGAAGAAGCTGATTCGACTTGGTCTGACGCAGTTATCGGCTCAACATGACTGAATGCCGAGTTAGACGTCACCGGCGCATCAATGGATTTCGCTTGCACCAGTGCGTCGCTCAGCGCCTGATAAATAAAGTCATGCACTAATCTTGCTTGATGAAAACGCACCTCGTGTTTGGCTGGGTGCACATTCACGTCAACCTGATGTGGGTCGATATCGATAAACAAGATATACGCTGCGTACTGATCGGCTGCCAAACTGTTCTCATAGCTCTGGCGAATTGCGTGGTTGATGAGCTTATCCTTCATCATACGACCATTCACATAACAGTATTGCAGATCACTCTGCGCGCGTGCGCCTTCTGGCGTAGTGATCCAGCCATGCAGCTTAAGGTCATTGTGCTCAAGCTCAATTTTAAGCATATGACGAACAAACCCGGCTCCACATACTGCGGCTATGCGTTTTTCTAACTGAGGTTCTGTTTTCGCTGCGCGGTACTGACGCACCAGTTTGCCGTTGTGTTTGAGATTGATCGACACGTCAAAGCGGCTCAGCGCGATACGCTTCAACAGCTCATCAATATGATTAAACTCCGTCTTTTCTGTTCGCAAAAACTTACGGCGTGCTGGGGTATTAAAAAACAGATCCAACACTTCAAGCGTGGTACCAATCGGATGGGCAGCAGGGGTTAGCTTCACCGCCATGTCGCGTCCTTCCGCGTATGCACTCCAAGCTTGTTCTTGAGTTGCAGGGCGAGACGTCAGTGTGAGTCTTGCTACCGAGCTAATACTCGCCAGCGCCTCACCACGAAAGCCCAAACTCATGATGGCTTCTAGGTCATCAAGGGTATGAATTTTCGACGTCGCATGTCGGCTTAACGCCAATTGCAACTCGTCTTTAGGAATGCCCTTACCGTTATCTCGAACACGGATAAGCTTGGCGCCCCCCTTTTCGATATCAATATCGATACGAGTGGCACCTGAGTCTAGGCTATTTTCAACCAGCTCTTTGACTACGGACGCTGGCCTCTCAACCACTTCACCTGCGGCGATTTGGTTCGCCAATCTTGCAGGTAAGATCTTAATCGTCACAACGCTTCTCCGAATCCATCAATTTGAACATCCATCACTTGTGCGGGATCAGCAGCACTTGCCCCACTGCAAGTGAATCAGAGCGCAGCTTGTTAGCTTCACGAATACTACTGACGCTCACGCCATATCGAGAGGCAATTTTGCCTAGGTACTCTCCGCGCTGAACTTTGTGCTTACGCAGAGGCAGATCTTTTAAGCTGACGGTTATCTTCAGCTTTTGACCCAACTTAAGTACGTCCGATTTTAAGCGGTTCTCACGCTTAATATCCGCCACCGACACTTTGTATTTACTCGCCACTTTCCCTAAGTAGTCACCTTTGACCACGGTGTGTGTAAGCGTCTTGGTTTCTACCGTGTTTACTTTAGAGCTCACTTGAATCGGGGCACTATTTCCCGGAATAACCAAGGTCTGGCCCACAGCCAGAGACGTACTTTTAAGGCTGTTCGCACTCTTAATAGCCGAAACCGACGAGCCATATTTCTGAGCAATCACCGATAAAGATTCGCCACGTTTCACGGTGTGCTTACGCTGCTGACCACGATTAGCAAATAAGGTGCCTTCTGGTGGGTTCGCTTCGAAGTATTGAACAATCGCTTTTGCCAACGCGCGCGCTAATTTGTCTTGGTGACTTCTTGTCGTTAGTAGACGCTCTTCGCTTGGGTTAGAAATAAAGCCCGTTTCGACTAACACGGACGGAATATCTGGCGACTTCAATACCGCAAGACTGGCATTCACTGGCTCTTTCTTATGTAGGTGTGCGACCTTACCCATCTCTTTGAGGATCTTGGTTGCAACCTTATAGCCTTCTTTTTGTGAATGGCTAAACTGCAAATCGAGTAGCGTTTGGCTTACGTTTCTATCGTTAGTGTTTTTAGCGAGCACTTCTCCCGCGCCACCAAGCAGTTCCGATTGCTGTTCATGATTCTCAACCCAGCGGGCAATTTCAGTATTTGCACGGCGTGTGTTCAATACAAACACAGAGCCACCACGAGGCTGCGGCGTTCTAAATGCATCAGCGTGAACAGAGACCAAAAGGTGCGCACCATTCTTACGAGCGATGTTGGAGCGCTTGTTGAGGTTAACAAAGTAGTCACCGCTACGGGTTAATACTGCCTTCATTCCTGGAATCGCATTAATTTGAGCTGCCAGCTTTTTCGACACGCTCAATGTAACGTGTTTTTCGTATTTCTTAGTCGGGCCAATTGAGCCTGGATCTTCACCGCCGTGGCCGGCATCAATTGCCACAACAATATCGGCATTACCCCGTAGCTGGGAAGCATCACGGCTGACCTCCGTTTTGCTCTTCGGTGTACTCGATGTCGCTTGACTGGTTGCTTTGCCATGTGGCAGGTCAATCACCAATCGATGGCCGTACTGACCACCTGGAGTAGGATTGAGCTTAAAAAGCTGTGGAGTCGCGGACTTCTTTAACTCAAACACGAGGCGATAAGTACCTTTGTTAGGAGGTGAGCTCTTGCGGATCTTACTCAACACGGGGCTATCAGATACGCCGATAGGTAGTTTTGTGTTTAGCGAGGTGTTTTTAAGGTCAACGACAATTCGCGAGGGACCACTCAATGAGAAATAACTGTAATCCGCTTCGGACTTGAGGTCGATCACCACGCGCGTTTCATCCGGAGAAGGCCAAACACGAATACCCTCTAGCGCATTAGCAAGAGTGACGGCAGGAAACAGTAAACACAAAGGCAGCATGATTTTCATCATGCTGCTAAGAAAACGACTGATCAATTTAACTCCAACTGACTAATTAACTCTTTTCCATAATCGCTATTTGCCGTGAAGGCGATTTCCCTTGCGTCTCCAACGTACCGGATATCAATATCTAGATCAGCAGAAGGCAGAATGCCTTGCCCCTTCTCTGGCCACTCTACCAAGCAGATGGCATCTTCAGAGAAGTAGTCGCGAATACCCATAAACTCCAGCTCTTCTGGATCCGCTAAACGATACAAATCAAAATGATAGACGTTCCATCCTTCAAGTTGGTACGGTTCAACCAAGGTATAAGTTGGGCTTTTTACGTTGCCTTGATGGCCAAGACTTTGAATAAAGCCGCGACTAAAGGTGGTTTTCCCCGCTCCAAGGTCACCGTGCAAATAGATTGTTGTTTGTTTTGAACAAAGATTTGCTAGTTTAGTTCCAATTAAAATCGTTGCTGATTCATCTGCTAAGGAAAATTTTTTAGTACTCATCACATTTTTCTCTGAGTGGTGCCTTTGAGAGCCGAAATAGTAAACTGTGTCGCTTTTCACAGACAAGTGATCTTCTGTAAGTAATCAGAAAATTTACCATTATTTTCAATTTATCCCTACTGTGAAAGTACAAAATAGTCGTCGAAAGTTTATACAAAGCAATGAGACGCTTTTCTGGCCAAGTGGATCCACGCTTTTTTAGCGTTCATACTTGGGTCGCATTGCATTTGAGTATAGAATACGCGTCCTTTTCTACTTGGGTAATCGTGATGGACTTAGACAAGCTGGCCAGCGACATTAAAGTTTGGGCACAAGAACTCGGTTTTCAGAAGGCTGGTATCAGTGATATCGATCTTCTCGATCAAGAGGCGATACTCAAGCAGTGGTTAGAAGCGGGTTATCACGGCGACATGGCTTGGATGGAAACTCACCAAGACCTACGCATCCATCCCGACAAGCTACACCCTAATACCTGTCGCATCATTAGCGTTCGTATGGATTACCTTCCTGAAGAAGCAGGCTTTGCATCCAATTTAGAAAACCAGCATGCGGGTTACATTAGCCGCTATGCGTTAGGTCGCGACTATCATAAGTTGATTCGCAATCAACTCAAAAAGCTTGGACAGCGAATCGAGAAAGAAGTCTCGGAGCTAGGCTACCGACCTTTTGTCGACTCTGCTCCTGTGCTTGAGCGCCCTATTGCTGAAAAGGCTGGCCTGGGTTGGACAGGTAAACACTCACTTCTACTAGATAAAAACGCCGGCTCTTGGTTTTTTCTTGGTGAACTGTTTGTCGATCTGCCGCTACCTGTTGATACGCCGCTAGAGAATCAGTGTGGTAAGTGCAGCGCATGTATCACGTCATGCCCAACAGGTGCCATACTTGAAAATGGTGTTGTCGATGCGAGACGCTGTATTTCCTATCTCACGATTGAATACAAAGGCGTGATACCCGAATCCCTTCGCGCAGCGATGGGGAATCGCATTTATGGCTGTGATGATTGTCAGTTGGTTTGTCCGTGGAATCGCTTTGCCGAACTTGGCCAGCAACCAGATTTTCAAAGGCGCCAGGCTTTCAACGATACCGATCTGTGTGTTTTGCTTAATTGGGATGAAACGACATTTCTTAAGAACATGGAAGGGTCTGCTATTCGACGTATTGGGCATGAGCAGTGGCAGCGCAACATCATTATCGCAATCGGTAATGCGCCCTATTCTCTGCGCTACATCGATGCACTAGAACAAGTGCAAGGCCAGTCTGTACTGCTTGATGAACATATACACTGGGCTCTTCAGCAACAAACAAGCCAATTGCCCAACTTTTCAGATCACACACTAACATCCAAAAACCAGCGTTTGATTCGAATCGTTCAGAAAGGCTTACCTCGTGATGCCTAGTCGCCAATGGACTCAGAAAAATCAAATTAATTTTCTTGACTGACATCCCAAAATTGAATTTGTGGAAAAACTACATTTTCATCGACTGTTAGTCGTTGAGAAAACAGGTTAAACACAGATTGAATATATGACTAGGATCAAATAAATGTCACTTGGTGATCATTTTATTGTCAAGTAAAAAGTAAAAACAAAATGATATATCCGATAAAAAACAACAACTTAAAGCCATTCGACTCATGAGTCGACTGTGTGTATTGATGTAAAGATCTTTCAGTTTATTCTCTTCATACCTATTCAAAAACAATTTATCAACCAACTTATCCACAATTTAGCAATGTGGATAACTCTGTTAATTTAAGTGTAACTGACCCTCAGCTAAGGCAATAACCTACTGCGTTGGCGGCGTGTAGAAAATAGAGTACACAGCAAAAAATTCGACGATGTAATCCAATGATATCGACGATGATTTAGCTTTAAATTTTAGGGAGTGATGCTTCTCAGCATTAGGAAAGAGCATGCGGTAGTGGGACTAAGTTTCTCAACTTTGCTATCTCTACGAGATGACCGCGTCTTTGTCCATTTCTAGGGGAAAATGGAGCGACACACGAGGTTCGAACTCGTGACCTCAACCTTGGCAAGGTTGCGCTCTACCAACTGAGCTAGTGTCGCATATCAACAGCAAGTGCTATTGACTAAATTTGGTTGCGGGGGCCGGATTTGAACCGACGACCTTCGGGTTATGAGCCCGACGAGCTACCAAGCTGCTCCACCCCGCGTCCGTATTGTGTCACCGTTAAGTACGATGAAAACTATTTATTTGGAGCGACACACGAGGTTCGAACTCGTGACCTCAACCTTGGCAAGGTTGCGCTCTACCAACTGAGCTAGTGTCGCATATCAACAGCAAACGCTATTGATTAAATTTGGTTGCGGGGGCCGGATTTGAACCGACGACCTTCGGGTTATGAGCCCGACGAGCTACCAAGCTGCTCCACCCCGCGTCCGTATTGTGTCACCGTTAAGTACGATGAAAACTATTTATTTGGAGCGACACACGAGGTTCGAACTCGTGACCTCAACCTTGGCAAGGTTGCGCTCTACCAACTGAGCTAGTGTCGCATATCAACAGCAAACGCTATTGATTAAATTTGGTTGCGAGGTAGGATTTGAACCGACGACCTTCGGGTTATGAGCCCGACGAGCTACCAAGCTGCTCCACCCCGCGTCCGTAGTCACCATTCAAAGCATGATGAGAGCTTATTAATTTGGAGCGACACACGAGGTTCGAACTCGTGACCTCAACCTTGGCAAGGTTGCGCTCTACCAACTGAGCTAGTGTCGCATATCAACAGCAAACGCTATTGATTAAATTTGGTTGCGGGGGCCGGATTTGAACCGACGACCTTCGGGTTATGAGCCCGACGAGCTACCAAGCTGCTCCACCCCGCGTCCGTAGTCACCATTCAAAGCATGATGAGAGCTTATTAATTTGGAGCGACACACGAGGTTCGAACTCGTGACCTCAACCTTGGCAAGGTTGCGCTCTACCAACTGAGCTAGTGTCGCATATCAACAGCAAACGCTATTGATTAAATTTGGTTGCGGGGGCCGGATTTGAACCGACGACCTTCGGGTTATGAGCCCGACGAGCTACCAAGCTGCTCCACCCCGCGTCCGTATTATGTCACCGTTAAGTACGATGAAAACTATTTATTTGGAGCGACACACGAGGTTCGAACTCGTGACCTCAACCTTGGCAAGGTTGCGCTCTACCAACTGAGCTAGTGTCGCATATCAACAGCAAACGCTATTGATGAAATTTGGTTGCAGAGTAGGATTTGAACCGACGACCTTCGGGTTATGAGCCCGACGAGCTACCAAGCTGCTCCACCCCGCGTCCGTATTGTGTCACCGTTAAGTACGATGAAAACTATTTATTTGGAGCGACACACGAGGTTCGAACTCGTGACCTCAACCTTGGCAAGGTTGCGCTCTACCAACTGAGCTAGTGTCGCATTGAACGTCTTTCGTCGTTCAGGGCTGCGAATTATAAGAGCATTTTTTTGTGATGCAAGTCCTTATCAGTAAAAAAATGATCTTTTTTCTCGTTTGATGAAAAAGCACACAATTTTTCGATAATCTTCTCTCTATCGCAGCCCAAAGTCCTTGTTTTTAACAAGTATTCAACGATCAAATCGTGAAAATAGTTTCACGGTAGTACTTGAGTTCGGCAATCGACTCACGAATGTCATCCAAAGCTAGGTGCGTACCCTGCTTGGAAAAACCATCCAGAACTTCCGGTTTCCAACGACGAGTCAGCTCTTTAATCGTGCTGACATCAACGTAACGGTAGTGGAAGTACTCTTCAAGCTCAGGCATATGCTTGTATAAGAAACGGCGATCCTGACCAATACTATTACCACAAATAGGCGACTTACCCTTAGGCACCCACTTCTCCAAAAACGCGATAGTCTCACGAATGGCGCTCTCTTCATTGTGCTCACTCGTTTGAACACGTGCCACCAGCCCGCTTGCGGTATGGGTGTTCGTGCACCAATCATCCATTTTCGCTAGTTCCGTTTCAGGTTGATGGATGGCAATAACCGGTCCTTCAGCCAAGATATTCAACTCGCTATCGGTCACAATGCTCGCGATCTCGATGATTTTGTGTGTCTCAGGATCCAGTCCAGTCATCTCTAGATCGACCCAGATCAAATTGTCATCGCTGAAAGACATAACGCCCTCGTCTATTTGTTTTCTGTCAAAAGAGGTACTATACCGAAATTAAATTCAGTAACCAAAATGGTTTGATGCGATTCGCATCAATGAAATATCGTGGCGAAAAAGGAAAAACTGACCAAAGGTCAAGTGCGTCGAGTACGCAGTAATCAAAAGAAGAAACTAGCAAAAGAAGAATCCATCCAGTGGGATGAGACTATGCTTGGCGGTGTTAAGCAGGGGCTAGTGATCACTCGATTCGGCCAACATGCGGATATCGAGGACTTAGAAACCAAAGAAATCCACCGCTGTAACCTGCGCCGTGGTATCGAATCTTTGGTGTCTGGCGACCGCGTAAAATGGCGCATTGGTCTGGAATCAATGCATGGCATATCTGGTGTTGTTGAAGTAGTAGAGCCTAGAACATCGATGCTAACTCGCCCTGATTATTACGATGGCTTAAAACCTGTTGCTGCCAACGTTGATCAAATGGTGATTGTGTCTTCGGTTGTGCCAGAGCTTTCACTAAACATTATCGATCGTTACCTGATCGCATCAGAAACCCTGCAAATTGCACCATTAGTGGTACTTAACAAAATCGACTTGATACCAGAAGACGAGCGTGACGTCTTCTATCAGATCCTCGATGTATATAAGAACATCGGCTATACGGTGCTTATGGTAAGCAAGGAGTCGGGCGAAGGCATTGCCGAGCTAGAGGCGCACCTCAAAGACAAGATCAACATCTTCGTAGGGCAGTCCGGCGTGGGTAAATCCAGCTTAGTGAATGCGTTGATGCCAGAACTCGACGTAGAAGAAGGCGCAGTCTCCGAAAACTCAGGTTTGGGTCAGCACACCACGACCGCAGCAAGACTGTATCACTTCCCATCGGGTGGCGATCTGATTGACTCGCCGGGAGTACGTGAATTCGGCCTTTGGCACTTAGAGCCAAGCGAAGTCACGGAAGCGTTTGTTGAATTCAAGCCCTACCTTGGCGGCTGTAAGTTCCGTGACTGCAAACACCTAGATGACCCAGGCTGTCTACTGCGTGAAGCCGTGGAAGAAGGGAAAATCGATCCAGTTCGATTCGATAACTATCACCGCATCATCGAGAGTATGGGTGAAGGTAAAGCCAACCGTCAGTACTCACGCAGCAAAAAAGCCGATCTGTAATTCTTAGAACGTTCTGCCATTCTGACAGAGTCGGACAGGTTTAACAGTCTGTCCGTCTGCTTGTCACAATTTGCTGACATTTGAAGCGATTTCCATTAGTATCTCGCGCCCTGAAGTAATATCAATCAATTAACGTTGGAATTTTAGACAATGGATAAAATTAAAGTTGGACTGCAATACTGGATACCTCAACACGGCCTAACACGCCTAGTAGGTAAACTGGCATCAGCAAAAGCAGGCGGTCTAACAACAGCGATCATTCGTTGGTTTATCAAACAATATAACGTCAACATGGATGAAGCGCTGCACAGCGACCCAAAGCACTTCAAAACGTTTAACGAGTTTTTCGTTCGTGAGTTAAAGCCGGGTATGCGCCCTATCGCCGAAGGCGAGTCTGTTATCGCTCACCCAGCGGATGCATGTGTTAGCCAATTTGGTCCTATCACTGACGGCAAGCTTATCCAAGCGAAAAACCATGACTACACCGCTCAAGAACTGCTTGGTGGCAGCCCTGAGCTTGCAGCAGAGTTTGTAGAAGGTGAATTTGCGACTCTGTACCTATCACCGCGTGACTACCACCGTGTTCACATGCCATGTGATGGTACGCTGCGTCAGATGATTTATGTACCAGGTGACCTATTCTCTGTAAACCCACTGACGGCTGAGAATGTTCCAAACCTATTCGCACGTAACGAGCGTGTGGTTTGTATCTTCGATACCGAGTTTGGTCCTATGGCACAAGTGCTGGTAGGCGCAACTATTGTTGGTGCTATTGAGCTAGTTTGGGCAGGTACTGTGACGCCACCACGTGGTAACACCGTATACACTTGGGATTACCCTGCAGAAGGCGATAAGGCTATCATCCTTAAGAAGGGTGAAGAGATGAGCCGCTTTAAACTAGGTTCAACAGTTATCAACCTGTTTGCTAAAGACAGCATTCGTTTTGATGACAGCATGAAAAACAATGCGCCAACGGTAATGGGTACACCTTTCGCGCATGCCCTAGGCCTTGAAACTAAAGCTTCTGAGACTGAAACCGACTCTAATAGCTAATCAACTTAGCAAGCTTAATCATTGAGAACGGCGCCACGGCGCCGTTTTTGCCTGTAACACATCCATCAGCAGCATCACGTCATGATTACCGCATTGATTCTTGACGCAAAACAAAACACGCTCCAAATCTTCCCTCGACTTTTCAAAACTTTAACGCCTGTCCAAGACCGAGCGGCGTTTATATTTTAACCTATGCGGCAGTCTCACTTTTAACCCAGGTGCCGCCCCATGCCAAAAATGAATAGCGGGACACTAATTAGGCTGCTTATCTGCTTTTTAGTGCCCTTTGGCGTCTTGATGATGCCGATTGATTGGATACCCATCGACGATCTCACGCTTATCCAACACCGTTTGTTGGCCATTTTCCTGCTCGCTGCCTTACTTTGGGTGCTGGAACCCGTACCTGTCTTTGCTACGTCAATATTGATTATCGCCCTTGAACTAGTGATGATTTCAGACAAAGGGCTGCATCTGTTCCGTACGCCACCTGCAGGCCATGATATCGGTGAGCTCCTGGTGTATACCGACATCTTCAGCGCCTTTTCCTCGCCGATAATCATTCTATTTATGGGCGGATTTGCACTGGCGATTGCGGCCTCCAAGTATGAGCTTGATAACAACCTAGCTCGAGTCCTGCTGCGCCCTTTTGGCAACCAACCTCGCTTTATCATGCTTGGTTTAATGCTGATTACTGCTGTGTTCTCGATGTTCATGTCCAATACTGCCACTACAGTAATGATGCTGGCGCTGCTTGGTCCCATTGTGGCCTCTGCGCCAAAGGGAGACTTAGGTATTAAAGCCTTGGTACTATGTATTCCTATCGCTGCCAATACGGGTGGTATTGCGACCCCTATCGGAACCCCTCCCAATGCCATTGCTCTGCAGTACCTAACTGGTGAGAACAGCATCGACTTCCTGCAGTGGATGATGATGGGTCTACCCTTTGTGATCATTCAGCTCACTATCGCTTGGTTCCTGCTGCAAAAGCTATTCCCTTCTTCAGAAGACAAAATGGTGCTCAAGCTGGAAGGGAAATTCCAGCGTAACTGGCGTGCTATGGTGGTGTATGCCACTTTCGCAGCGACCATCTTGTTGTGGATGACCACCAAACTGCACGGCATGAACACCTACGTGGTCTCTATCATCCCACTTGCAGTGTTTACCCTAACCGGCATCATGGGTAAAGAAGAGCTCAAACTGATCAACTGGGATGTGTTATGGCTGGTTGCCGGTGGTATTGCCATTGGTATCGGCCTCGATAAAACTGGACTCGCCGAAGCGCTTGCTCATGCCATTGACTATGAGTCTTTGTCACCGGTCGCGGTCGTCATTACTCTGTCGATTGTTTGCTGGTTGATGGCCAACTTTATGTCCAACACCGCGACCGCCAACCTACTTATGCCCATTGCCGCCGCCATTGGTGCCTCTATGGAGAGTTTGGCCGCCATAGGTGGCTTACAAGGCCTATTGGTTGTTGTCGCGTTCTCAGCCTCTCTCGGCATGATTTTGCCCGTCTCTACCCCACCTAACTCATTGGCCTATTCAACTGGGCTTATTGAAAGTAAAGACATGGCGAAAACCGGACTTATCATCGGTCTTATTGGCCTAGTTCTCGTCTACGCGGCGATGCTGATCTTTACCTAGTCCCCGAAGTGGAATCCTCTTGCTAAGGTGAGAGGATTTCAATTGCACTTTCTAAGACCTCATAGTAAAACCTAGTTAAATCATCGAATAATCAATGGTGCTCGCATCGCAGCACTGAGCAAGGACTAGGGATAGCAATGGGATTTGAATGGCTGGCACTGATCGCTGCCTTTTTGTGGGCGGTTTCAAGCATTATCTCGGTTAAGCCAGCCAAACATTTGGGCTCATTTTCCTATAGTCGATGGCGAATGGGCTGCACTGCCCTAATACTGTCTTCAATGGCCGCCATCACTGGAGGCTGGACAAGCGTCGAATCCGCTCACATCACACCAATGATGCTCTCGGGTTTAATCGGCATCTTTATTGGTGATACTGCACTGTTCGCGTGTTTGAATCGAATGGGACCAAGACAGGCAGGACTGCTGTTTTCTTGTCACGCAGTATTCTCTGCCGTACTAGGCTATTTTCTTTTCTCAGAGACCATGTCACCCATTGAGCTTGTAGGATCTGCATTGGTTTTCTCTGGCGTCGCTACCGCAATTTTCTTTGGCCGCAGAGGCTCAAACAACAGTAAAACGAGTGAGCTTGAAACCATCAAAGGCAATGTTTGGTTTGGAGTGGGTTTGGGGGTCACTGCCGCACTGTGTCAGGCGCTAGGCGGCATTATTGCCAAGCCTGTGATGCAAACCAGTATCGACCCCGTCGCGGCCTCAGCGATTCGTATGATCACCGCATTTGTCGCCCATAGCCTGTTCTTATTGACCGGCGCTAAGCACGCAAAAAGTTTGAACCCTATTAACTGGTCCATTTTTGGTATTACCGCGCTCAATGGCTTTCTCGCCATGGCAGTCGGCATGACGCTTATTCTGTTTGCTTTGCAGACAGGCAATGTGGGCATGGTCGCGCTGCTCTCATCAACCACACCGATTATGGTATTGCCGCTACTTTGGATTTACACCAAGCAAAGACCCAATAAGTACGCCTGGCTTGGTGCCGCGTTTGCTGTCATCGGCACCAGTATTTTGGTGAGTTAGGCTCTCGGGAAAGGAAAAGCGACAACCTCATCAATATGACTTGCTCCCAGAGCGAGCATAATTAGCCTATCGATCCCCAGCGCTACACCAGCGCAAGCAGGCAGACCCGCTCTTAACGCCTCTATCAAATGATGATCGATCGGCTGAGGTGCAAGACCCATTTGTCCCCGCTTTTGATTGTCTTCTTCAAAGCGCGCTAATTGCTCTTCCGGGTTGTCCAGCTCATGAAACCCGTTCGCCAGTTCAATACCTTTAAAATAGACTTCAAAGCGGTCAGCAACGCGCTCATCTTCTGGGTTCACTTTGGCTAGTGCGGCTTGTGAGGCTGGAAAATCGTAAACAAAGGCAGGCGCGTCTTTGCCGATTTGAGTCTCAACTCCCATGCTAAACAGCAGCTGTAATAGCGTATCGCGATCTTGCTCTTTATCAGCGATATCACTCAAGCCTAGCGGTGCTGCAGCTTCTCGTAGCGCAGACATCTCTGCACTCAAAGGACAAACGCTAAGGTGCGTGATAAACGCCTGCTGATAAGTCATACGCTCAGCACGACCACAGCCGAGAACCATCATCAGTAACTCGTCCATCTCATCCATCAACTGATGGTGATCAAACCCAACGCGATACCACTCAAGCATGGTGAACTCTGGATTGTGATGACGACCGCTCTCTTCATTACGAAATGCTTTGTTTATCTGATAGATAGACCCACTTCCTGCGGCAAGCAGTCGCTTCATATGAAATTCGGGGCTGGTCATAAAATAAAGCTGGCGTCCATCAGCATAACCCGGACCAACAAACTCGGTTTTAAAGGTATGTAGATGCACATCGGTCACCGTGGCATGACTCATTGCAGGAGTGTCGACTTCCATTACCTCTCTTGTCATAAAGAAGCTACGAATAGACTGAATCAGCTTGGCACGTTTTTTAAGTAACGCTATAGACGCTGTGGGCTGCCACTGGTTGGTAATCATTATCAAACTCATTAGTTAATGTTATTAATTATTGTAAGTGCGGACTCAAAAGTTCTCAATCACAAGTGATATTAATCACACATCATAGAAATACTATGCCTCGCCATGCATTACCGGAGAAAAAACCTAACTCAGTCAATTTTTTTGCCACGACGCTTATCTAAACTGATTGCCTTGATAAAAAAGCTTTCAAGCCTTTAACTATAACTCGCGAGCAAAACTCGCTCTCACACACTGGAGGATAACTGTGAAAACAATTACCACAGATATCGCAGTCATCGGCGCAGGCGGCGCTGGTCTTCGTACTGCCATTGCAGCAGCAGAAGCTAACCCAGAAATGGAAGTAGCTCTGATTTCTAAAGTCTACCCTATGCGTTCACATACCGTGGCAGCTGAAGGTGGTTCTGCGGCTGTAATTAAGGATGAAGATAGCCTAGATAACCACTTCAACGATACCGTTGGCGGTGGTGACTGGCTTTGTGAACAGGATGTTGTTGAATATTTCGTTGAAAATGCCACACGTGAAATGATCCAGATGGAACAATGGGGTTGTCCATGGAGCCGTAAAGAAAACGGTGAAGTGAATGTCCGTCGTTTCGGTGGTATGAAAGTAGAACGCACATGGTTTGCAGCGGATAAAACCGGCTTCCATATGCTACATACTCTGTTCCAAACGTCGATGAAGTACGAGCAAATCAAACGATTTGATGAGTATTTTGTGGTTGACCTACTTGTGGTTGAAGGCGAGGTTCAGGGCCTGATTGCAATTCATATGTCTGAAGGTGAACTGGTCACTATCAAGGCAAAATCAGTTGTCCTAGCAACCGGCGGCGCGGGTCGTGTTTATCACTGTAATACTAACGGCGGCATCGTGACTGGCGACGGTATGGCGATGGCGTATCGTCACGGTGTTCCACTACGTGATATGGAGTTTGTTCAGTACCACCCAACAGGTCTGCCTGGCACAGGTATTCTAATGACCGAAGGTTGTCGTGGTGAAGGCGGCATCATCGTTAACAAGAACGGCTACCGTTACCTACAAGACTATGGCATGGGCCCTGAAACACCGGTTGGCCAGCCAAAAAACAAATACATGGAACTGGGTCCTCGTGACAAAGTTTCTCAAGCATTCTGGCATGAGCAGCAAAAAGGCAACACCATCAAGCACCCACTGGGTGATGTGGTGCACCTTGACCTTCGCCACCTTGGTGAAGAGTACCTACAAGAGCGTCTACCGTTCATCTGTGAGCTCGCAAAAGCGTACGTCAACGTTGACCCTGCAAAAGAGCCAATCCCAATTCGTCCAACCGTGCACTACACCATGGGTGGTATTGAAACCAACGGTACTTGTGAAACTCGTATTCAAGGTCTATTCGCTGTTGGTGAATGTGCGTCCGTCGGTCTTCACGGTGCGAACCGCCTAGGTTCTAACTCTCTCGCTGAATTTGTCGTCTTCGGCCGCGTTGCCGGTGAGCAAGCGGTTGAGCGCGCTAAAGCGTTCAAGGGCTGGGATGACAGCGCTATCGAAGAGCAAGTGAAGGCAGTAGAAGCACGCATTGCTGCACTGATGAATCAAGAAGGCGATGAAAACTGGGCAGAAATTCGCACCGAAATGGGCCACACCATGGAAGCAGGCTGTGGTATCTACCGCCAAGAAGATCTGATGCAAGCGACGCTTGATAAGATTGCGGAGCTGAAACAGCGCTATAAGAAAATCAGCATTAAAGACAAAGGTAAAGTATTCAACACTGACCTGCTGTACGCCATTGAGGTGGGTTACGGCCTAGAAGTGGCTGAAGCTATGGTTCACTCTGCAATCTTGCGTAAAGAGTCTCGTGGTGCGCACCAACGTCTCGATGACGGTTGCACTGAGCGTGATGATGAGAACTACCTAAAACACTCGCTAGCCTTCTTTAACGAAGACAGTGCGCCAAGCATTGACTACGGCAACGTCACCATCACTAAGTCGCAGCCTAAAGCGCGTCTATACGGTGAAGCAGCAGAAAAAGCAGCAGCAGAAGAAGCGGCGAAGCAAGCTAACAAAGATCAAAATGCGGAGGAGCAAGCATAATGTCAGCAAACCGTATTCAGAAAGTGGAAATCCTGCGCTACGACCCAGAGAAAGACGCAGAACCGTATTTCCAAACCTTCGAAGTACCGTTCGATGAGACCATGTCTGTGCTCGATGCGATTGGTTACATTAAAGACCACCTAGACAAAGACCTGTCTTACCGCTGGTCTTGTCGTATGGCGATTTGTGGCTCTTGCGGCATCATGGTGAACGGCGTGCCAAAACTGGCGTGTAAGAGCTTCCTCCGTGATCATCAAAATGGTCTGAAGATTGAGCCTCTTGCAAACTTCCCAATCGAGAAAGACTTGATTGTCGACATGACGCCGTTTATCGAGCGCCTAGAAGCCATCAAGCCATACATCATTGGTAACGACCGTAAGCCAGAAGATGGCACTAACATCCAAACCCCGGAGCAAATGGCGAAGTACAAGCAGTTTGCTGGTTGTATCAACTGTGGTCTTTGCTACGCGGCATGCCCTCAGTTTGGTCTAAACCCTGAGTTTATTGGTCCTGCTGCACTGACACTGGCGCATCGTTATAACCTCGACAGCCGTGACAATGGTGCGGCTGAACGTATGAAGATGATCAACGGCGAGAATGGCGCTTGGGGCTGTACGTTTGTGGGCTACTGCTCTGAAGTGTGTCCGAAGAACGTTGACCCAGCAGCGGCAGTAAACCAAGGCAAAGTGGCGTCTTCACAAGACTTCGTTATTGCCATGCTTAAACCACAGGAGGCATAGAATGAGTAACAGAAAACCTTATGTTCGTGAGATGAAGCGAACTTGGTGGAAAGATCACCCATTTTATCGCTTCTACATGCTACGTGAAGCCACCGTACTGCCACTGATCCTATTCACTGTCTTCCTGACATTTGGTCTAGGTTCGCTAGTGAAAGGCCCAGAAGCTTGGCAAGGCTGGCTGGACTTTATGGCTAACCCAATTGTTATCGCGATCAACATCGTGGCGCTTGCGGGAAGCCTGTTCCACGCGCAAACCTTCTTCAGCATGATGCCACAGGTCATGCCAATCAAACTGAAAGGCAAGCCAGTAGAGAAGAAGACCATTGTCCTAGCACAGTGGGCAGCTGTTGCAGCTATCTCACTAGTTGTTCTCATCATTGTATAAGGAGTGAATCGTGATTAATCAAAACCCAAAACGCTCTGACGAACCCGTATGGTGGGGACTGTTTGGTGCCGGTGGTACATGGTTTGCCATGATCACCCCTGTCACTGTACTTGTGCTGGGTATCTTAGTACCAATGGGCATTATTAGCCCAGAGGCGATGAGCTATGAGCGAGTGGCAGACTTTGCGACTAGCATCATCGGTGCTCTATTTATTATCGCTACGCTAGCACTGCCAATGTGGCATGCAATGCACCGCCTACACCACGGCATGCACGATCTTAAGATCCATGCGGGTGTGGTTGGTAAGATTATTTGCTACTTTTTTGCAGCACTCATCAGCGCACTATCGATTATCTTCATCTTTATGATCTAGTCATACTCGAGCAAACAAAAAGGCAGCGAACTCGCTGCCTTTTTTAATGTGACCTGTTCAGAAATCGGACACACCCTTACATTGTCGCCCTCTCTCTATCGATAGAATCATCAGCAATAAATAACAACAAGAGATGTAACAATGAAAAAGTCTATTTGCGTACTCATGATTTCCGGTGCGCTATTTGGGTGTGGTTCTACCGTAACAATGGAAAAGTCACAAGCGGTTTCTCAGCAGCCTGAATTGCTGCTTAAAACCGATGGCACTTTTTGGGGCTTTGGTCCTGAGGGAACGTTCGATATCGCAGGTCGCTACCACGGTAAATACTCGCGCAGTGCTTCTACTAGCTCTTGGTTCAATACCATCAATACCAAAGACGGAGAGATGGTTGCTGAGGTGACGCGTAATGATAATGGCGAGACTTGGACGCTAGTATGCAGCGGTGGTGGCACCAGCGTCGATATCGGCAGTTTCTCATTTGGCGGTAATGACCCGTATATTTGCCAAATCAGTGAGGCTGGTAAGAGTGTTGGCGAGTACAAAATGGAACGTAAATCGGAAGCCATCAGCTTATCGACCGCCAAAAAAGAACAAGGCTTTATCCGCTTGAACAGCACTCACTTCAACGTCGCTTCCGTGCACGATGGTGAAGGGCTGATGATGAGTGTTGATAACCCACTGGGGTACAGCTTTAGTCGCGGCAGTGTCGAAGTCGCAGCTGCACAAACCAATGGCGGTATCACGCTACAAACGTTAGCCGATTTGCCAGAAGCAGAAATGGACACTCTAGCATTAGGTACTGTTGCCAGCGCACTTAGTTGGCGTCCTGAAGAGTAACCCCTACTCCCACACCAGAAACAAAAAAGGTCGCCATTTGGCGACCTTTAGAATTTTTCAGTTTAAGATGATTACTTAACGCGACCTACGTATTCCGCAGTACGAGTATCAACTTTGATCACTTCACCAATCTGGATAAATAGTGGTACACGTACCACAGCGCCAGTTGTTAGTGTTGCAGGCTTACCACCAGTACCTTGTGTATCACCTTTCAGACCTGGATCCGTTTCTGTTACTTCCAGCTCAACAAAGTTAGGCGGAGTCACAGTAATTGGGTTACCATTCCAAAGAGTAATCATACAAGTGTTGTTTTCTACCAACCATTTCGCGTTGTCGCCAACCGCTTTAACGTCCGCAGCGATTTGTTCGAATGTTTCGCTGTTCATAAAGTGGTAGAATTCACCATCTGTATATAGGTAGTCTAGGTCGATGTCCATCACGTCAGCAACTTCAACAGTTTCGCCAGACTTGAAGGTTTTCTCTAGAACTTTACCAGACAGTAGCTTACGAATTTTAACGCGGTTGAACGCTTGACCTTTACCTGGCTTCACGTATTCGTTTTCTAGAATTACGCAAGGCTCGTTGTCCAGCATTAGTTTAAGACCGCCTTTAAATTCATTGGTGCTAACAGTAGCCATTGTATCCTCTTAGTGTTCTTCGAGTTAAATTTAATGTCGCCTATCATAACCCGAAATCTTGTTTCTGTTGAGCAAAACTGGCTCAAACAGCTATCGAATGCGATCTCAGACCCTTACAAACTGCTTGAGCAGTTAGAAATTGAGGCGACCCCTTGGGAAAACGGACTCAAAGCAAGACGCTTGTTTCCCATGCGCGTTCCTCAAAGCTTTGTCGATCGCATGGAAAAAGGCAACCCGTACGATCCTTTGCTAAGACAGGTACTGCCTCTTAGCCAGGAGTTTGAAATCCATGATGGCTATTCAACCGACCCACTCGAAGAACAAGATAGTGCTGTACCAGGCCTTCTGCACAAATACCGCAATCGCGCTTTGATGATTGTAAAAGGTGGCTGTGCGGTGAACTGTCGCTACTGCTTTCGCCGCCATTTTCCGTACGATGAGAACAAAGGTGGCAAAAGCAACTGGCAACTGGCTCTCGACTACATCGCAAATAAACCTGAGATTGATGAGATCATCTTATCTGGCGGCGATCCATTGATGGCCAAAGATAGTGAACTTGCTTGGCTGATTGAACGTGCTGAACAGATCCCACACCTCAAAACACTTCGCATTCATTCTCGCCTTCCGGTCGTGATACCAGCGCGAATTACTGAGCAGCTTTGTCACTTGCTCGCAAACACTCGTCTTAACACTGTGCTGGTTACTCATATCAACCATGCCAACGAGATAGATAATGAGCTCAAGCTAGCAATGGCGCGTATTAAAGCTAGCGGTACGACACTTCTCAACCAAGGCGTACTGCTTAAAGGAGTCAACGATAGCGTGGATGCTCAGTTCGAGCTCAGCCACGCGCTGTTTGGCGCAGGAATTCTGCCGTATTACCTGCATGTACTCGATAAGGTACAAGGTGCAGCGCATTTCTACATCAGTGATGAACAAGCGAAAACGATCATCCAAGGTTTGATTGCTCGCGTGTCGGGCTACCTTGTGCCTAAGCTCACGCGAGAAGAAGGCGGTAAGGCGAGTAAAACGCCGCTTGATCTGCATCTCGAGTAATTTTTTCCGTCTCGACAAAATGATTTTGTTCGATCAGGCGGTCTTTTAGTCAGATACTGCGCTTTTTAGGAGGCAATGTGGAACTGACACAACTACTCGATATGGGGCCGTTCTCATGGCAAGCGTTGGGGGCCTGTGTCCTCAACGGCGCCCTGGTTGGTCTTGAACGACAGACTCGTGGTAAGCCGGTAGGTATTCGCACCGCTATCTTAATCGTATCAGGTACTTACCTGTTTATGTCCATGGCGGTATCACTATCCCCTAACACGCTAGATCAAGCGCGAGTACTCGGGCAAATCATTACTGGTGTTGGCTTTTTGGGTGCAGGGGTGATGATGACTCAAGATGGCAAGATCCATGGGGTGACGTCAGCTGCGGTGATCTGGGTGTTGGCCGGTCTCGGCATGATGATAGGGCTGGGGCATCACAAAGAATCGGTGATCTTAACGGTTTTAGCGCTAACGGTACTCCTTGGCGTGGACAAGATTGAAAGCAGCTTTAAGAGCTTGCGACGTGGTGTGCACCAAACCATGCAAAACCGCAACCGAACGCGCAAATAAAAAGCCCTGCTTAGCAGTAATGCTTGTAAGTTAAGAAGCTAACACCTTTTAGAAGGCCTAGTCGCATAGCGACTGGGCCTTCTTTTTACCGCTCTTGGATAGCTCCTATCTCGCCTTTCTGGCAACGTAAAACTCTCAGCCATATCTAGGATATAGTTCATCACCTCCGGGATTCTTCCAGGTGCGACGGCAGGAAGGAGTTGTAACTGTCCTATTAAGAACAACGAAGCTTGTTTAAAGCCTATCTGGTAAGGCATTACCTTGTTTTGGTCGTAGGCCATTTGGCACATTAAGAACCGAAGTAAGTTATAGGCCAACAGCATCCCCCACAGTTCTTGTTCTATTAGTTCGGGCTTTTTGCTTCTTAGAGTCAGGTTGTTTTGAAGCATATATTGTTTCATCTCTCGATAACCCAACTCTATCTCCCATCGATGTCCATAAAGCTCTGAGATGTCTTTTCCTGGGTAGCGCAAGGGGTCAGTCATCGAGGTTAACAACCGTACCTCCTTACCCTTAATAGTCTTAGTTATCAATCGAGCTTCCAGTGTTTCTGGTGCATCGTGCCACTTTTCCTAGCTTGAGGGGATAGCTTTAATTCGACCAACTCTTGCCCACGCCCTAACTTGCGAAGCATTGTGTATTGAGCTCCTTTACGCATTGGAATAAGCCAATGCCTCTCTACCCTGTTGTCTGCCAACGGTGCAATAGTCCTAGAGCGTAAAAACCTCTATCGAAGATAGTTAGGCTATGGTCGGGAGAGCGCTCAATGAGCTCCGTAGTTAAGTCCACTTCGCTCTTTGATGTAGAGTCGAACGATGCACTATTTAGAAGGTGACTTGTCAGCTCCATATGGCAGACCATTCGGACCTGAGGGTATTCGGACGAGCACTTTTGATTCCGAGTTCGACTGAAGCGCTCATCATTGTCTTTAGTATCAGGGGTTCGCCAGACTACACCGTCGACCGCATGAAGTGTTAAACCATGCCAGTCTGGGTGGGGCGTTTTGTCATTCCATAGTTTCTGCGTTTGAGTAAAGACGGATTTCATGACATCGGAGCCCAGCCTTTGTCTTGCCTGAATTACTGCACTCGGAGCAACAAATGGCTTCTTACCTGGGAGAAGAATATCCAGCTTCGAGACGACCTTCTCCATGGACAAATGGCGATACAGAGACATCCCAACAACACTCCAAACCATCATTTCCATTGGTAACCTTCGTCTGCGAATAGTCGTAATTCCTGTATCTTCCAAACACTGGGAAATGAGTTCTGGAGAAAGCAGATCAGATAAACCCGAAAGTTGCTCTGCAGAGAATTGATGAACTTGGTTAAGAGCCTGTCTTAAAACATAAAAAAAATCCGAGTGCATTGAATACACTCGGATTTTGACACTTTGAATGGATCGTTCAACCGATCATTTAGTTGTTAACTGATCGGCATTACTGCTTAGCAGGGCTTTGTCGCATTTCTACTCTTTAAATCAGAGTGCTCATTACTTCGCAAAGTTGATGATAGGGAAGCACTTAAAGAAACCGTTGTCAGCACAGTTGATAAGACCAATCTGTACGCCATCGATGTTGTTTGTCTTGTTGAAAAGACCAAACTGGAAGTTAGACTTGTTTGAGAAGCTCGCAATACCAATGTCTGCCATTGTGTAGCCTTCAGAGTAGTTCACCGCACTCCAGTTGAGACCTTTCACATCGTTAGTCACGTTCACCGCTGCAAGGTTCACACCCGTCGTTTTACCTGTGTTCCAGTTGAAGATACCTAGAGAAGCACCTTTCATTTCTTGAGTTACTTTAGAAGCACCAAAGAACAGACCGAAGTTCACACCCGTTGTACGCTGAGTTTCAGACATACCTAGTACAGAGAAATCCACACCTTTTACTTCGTTCACTTGGCCGTGAAGAACTGCTAGACGTACGCCACCGACTGCGTTTGCATCCGGTGCGTTGAAACCGTTTAGTGATGAGAACATCACTGGCGTGCTTTCTGCTAGCGCCAATGGTGATGCCATTGCTGCTGCCACTGCTAATACTGCTACTGCCTTTTTCATAATAGTCTCCACTGACTTTTTTTGTTATCAACTGATAAGTGTAGGTGATGCTAGTGACGCTGACTATAGGCTTTGTCAGAGTTTTGTCATATTCTGCAACACTCTCACAGAATATTGGTTAATTATGAAACAGGTACAAAAAAGCCGAAGGTTTCCCTTCGGCTTTGTCAGAATCCTCTGATGGATTACATCATACCTGGCATACCGCCCATGCCGCCCATATCAGGCATTGCTGGAGCGTCTTTCTGAGGTGCGTCAGTCACCATCGCTTCTGTTGTGATCATTAGACCAGCAACTGATGCCGCGAACTGAAGTGCAGAGCGAGTTACTTTAGTAGGATCTAGGATACCCATTGCGATCATATCGCCGTACTCACCTGTTGCAGCGTTGTAGCCGTAGCTGCCTTCGCCTGCTTTCACGTTATTTGCAACGACAGACTCTTCGTCGCCTGCGTTTGCTGTGATTTGACGAATTGGCGCTTCCATTGCGCGAAGTGCAACGCGGATACCAACAGTTTGCTCTTCGTTGTCACCTTCAAGGCCAGCAACTTTAGAAGCAGCGCGGATAAGGGCAACACCACCACCGGCAACTACGCCTTCTTCAACCGCTGCGCGAGTTGCGTGTAGTGCATCTTCAACGCGGTCTTTCTTCTCTTTCATCTCAACTTCAGTTGCTGCGCCAACTTTGATGACCGCAACACCGCCAGCTAGCTTAGCTACGCGCTCTTGAAGTTTCTCTTTATCGTAGTCAGACGTCGCTTCTTCGATTTGCTGACGAATTTGAGCAACACGGCCTTGAATCATCGCTTCTTCACCCGCACCATCGATGATAGTTGAGTTTTCTTTAGTGATGGTTACACGCTTAGCCTGACCTAGGTCTTCTAGCGTTACTTTTTCAAGGTCTAGACCGATTTCTTCAGAGATTACCGTACCACCTGTTAGGATAGCGATATCTTGAAGCATAGACTTACGACGGTCACCGAAACCAGGAGCTTTAACAGCTGCTACTTTCACGATACCGCGCATGTTGTTCACAACAAGAGTTGCTAGCGCTTCGCCTTCTACATCTTCTGCAATGATAAGCAGTGGACGAGATGCTTTAGCTACTGCTTCTAGAGTTGGTAGAAGCTCACGGATGTTCGACACTTTTTTGTCGATAAGCAGAATGAACGGGCTCTCTAGATCAACGCTACCAGCTTCCTGGTTGTTGATGAAGTAAGGAGATAGGTAACCGCGATCGAATTGCATACCTTCTACTACGTCTAGCTCGTCTTGTAGAGCCTGACCTTCTTCAACAGTGATAACACCATCACGACCAACTTTCTCCATTGCTTCAGCAATGATGTTACCAACAGTAGAGTCAGAGTTTGCAGAGATAGTACCAACCTGAGCAATTGCCTTAGTGTCTTCACAAGGAACAGACAGCGCTTTTAGCTCTTCAACCGCAGCAGCAACTGCTTTGTCGATGCCGCGCTTAAGATCCATTGGGTTCATGCCAGCAGCAACCGCTTTTAGGCCTTCAGAAATAATAGATTGGGCCAGTACAGTCGCTGTCGTAGTACCGTCACCAGCAGCATCGTTCGCTTGAGATGCTACTTCTTTAACCATTTGTGCGCCCATGTTTTGGAACTTGTCTTCAAGCTCGATTTCGCGCGCTACAGATACACCATCTTTAGTGATAGTTGGTGCACCGAAAGATTTGTCTAGAACTACATTACGGCCTTTAGGACCTAGTGTTACTTTTACTGCATCCGCTAGAACATTTACACCTTCTAGCATTTTAACTCGTGCGTCATTACCAAACTTAACGTCTTTAGCAGCCATTGTTTATTCCTTATCTAAATTCAGTGGATAGCTTGTTTAGAGTAAAAAATTACTCAACGTCTACTTAATTATTCAACGATAGCCATGATGTCATTTTCAGACATGATCAGAACTTCTTTACCGTCGATCTTTTCTGTCTTAGTGCCGTAGCCTTCAGCAAAGATCACCGTATCACCTACTTTCACATCTAGCGGCTGTACAGTGCCGTTTTCTAGGATGCGGCCTTTGCCCACAGCCAGAACTTTACCACGTGTTGATTTTTCTGCCGCAGAACCAGTTAAAACGATGCCACCAGCAGATTTAGATTCAACTTCTTGGCGCTCAACGATAACTCGGTCGTGTAGAGGACGGATATTCATCGGTCGATTCTCCTGATTATTTTCCATTTAGCTTATAGGGTTGCCTTCAAGGCCTTGTGTTGAATATGTTGGGGGCATTTCTGACGATCCCAAGGGCTAATTGCCAAAAAATTGTGACAAAAATAACGAAATTTAAGATTGGCACGCGAAACCTAAGCTACTGAGAGTCGGTTGTCGCGCCAACTGGTTAATTACTGTATTCTAGCCTCCTGTTAACCAAGCTTAGAATGCCATGCAAGACAAACACGGCCTGCTGTCCGCGCCGATATCTACTGTGCTTAGAAATATGACCGTGCCTATGGTCTTTGGCATGGTGGCGATACTGGCATTCAATCTTGTCGATACCTTCTTTATTTCGTTACTTGGTACTGAGGCGCTCGCGGCCATCAGTTTCACCTTTCCAGTAACCTTTGGTGTTAACTGCATCACCATGGGTATTGGCATGGGATTGTCGACCAATATTGGTCGCTTACTCGGCCAAGGGAATACTCAGCACGCAGCGCGTTTCTCCACACACGGCCTATTGCTTGCCGTGGTTTTGGTTGTGCTGGCTTCAACATTGGGTTTGTACACCATAGAGCCCCTGTTTAAGCTACTGGGCGCCAGTGATGACATCATTCCACTGATCCGCGAATACATGGTGATTTGGTACTTTACCGTGCCTCTTTTGGTGATCCCTATGGCGGGCAACAGTGCCATTCGCGCAACAGGCGACACCAAAACACCCGCAAAAATAATGATGCTTTCAGGCTTTATTAATGGTCTGCTCGACCCGTTGCTTATCTTCGGTATTGGACCGTTTCCTGAGCTTGGCATTCAAGGCGCAGCCATTGCGAGCGGCATTGCGTGGCTTGGGGCTCTAACTGGCTCATTGTACGTCCTGACCAAACGAGAAAAGCTGCTTGGTCAGCTCAAACCTTCTCAGCTATGGCAAGATTGGATTGCTATCCTACGTATCGGCACACCTTCAGGGCTCTCTACCGCAATGTCGCCTATCTCAGGGGCGATCTTAATGAAGATGCTCTCAGTACACGGTACCGCCGCCGTGGCAGCTTATGGTGCAGCGCAGCGTGTGGAGTCGATTTTGATCTTAGTGTTGATTTCTTTAAGCTCAGCTTTAACGCCATTTATGTCGCAAAACTTCGGTGCCAAGCAGCCAGAACGCAGCTTTGCTGGCCTATTCCTCAGCATGCGTTTTTCGCTGCTGTTTCAAATGCTGGTCTTTGTGATGATGGTGCCGCTCAGCATTCCTATCTCAGCCCTGTTCTCACAGGAACAAGCGGTTCGCGACATCCTATGGCACTATCTGCTCGTGGTGCCATTTAGCTATGGTTTTCAAGGCATTATTATGATGTTAGGCAGCGGTATGAATGCACTGCATGAGCCTAGTAAAGCCTTTATCTGGAGCGCGATGAGGCTGTTTGTGTTTACTCTGCCTGCTGCGGCATTGGGAAGCCTGTGGTTTGGCATCGAAGGGATGTTTATTGGCGTGGCTCTGGGTAATGTTATTGGCGGCGTCCTCGCCTACCTGTATGCGCTTTCGGTCAGGCGCAAGCACCTTCCCATGACGACAAGATAGACGAAAAAGAAAAGCCAAGGCACTGCCTTGGCTTTTTAGTATTCGCTGTACGCTTATTTAACCGAGTAAGCGCTAGATACCATCACCACCCATAAAGGTCTGTGACTTACCATTAAATTGCTGATCCATATCCAGCGATGGCATATCGGTTTTCGGCTTGCCTACGATCTTCGCAGGAACGCCCGCAGCCGTAGTATGCGGTGGTACTGGCTGAAGCACTACTGAGCAAGAACCAATTTTAGCCCCTTTACCCACTTCAATGTTACCGAGGATCTTAGCTCCAGCGCCAATCATGACCCCTTCACGGATCTTAGGATGTCGGTCACCGCACTCTTTACCGGTACCGCCCAGTGTTACGTTCTGAAGGATAGAGACATCGTTCTCCACCACAGCCGTCTCACCAATAACGATGCCTGTCGCATGGTCGAGCATGATACCTTTTCCGATACGAGCCGCCGGGTGGATGTCCACCTGACACGCGACTGAAATTTGGTTTTGAAGGTACGTTGCCAATGCGTTACGGCCTTGCGACCACAGCCAGTTGGCGACACGATACCCTTGCAGAGCATGATAGCCCTTCAAGTACAGTAATGGCATTGAATACAGAGAGACCGCAGGATCTCGATTCACCGTGGCACAAATGTCACACGCCGCCGCATCGGTAATGGTAGGGTCAGCGTTAAACGCTTGCTCCACCACTTCACGCACTGCCATAGCAGGCATAGAGGCCGTCTTTAGCTTATTGGCTAGGATATAGCTCAGCGCTGCACCAAAGCTTTCGTGGTTAATAATGGTGGCATGATAGAAGCTTGCCAGCATCGGCTCTTGTTCGGCCTGCTCTCGGGCTTCTCTGACAATGCACTCCCAAACATTTTGTTTTTCACAGTGTTTCATTTTTGATCCTACGATGGATAGTCAATTATCCGTCGAGCGATTATTGTTGCTCGGCTTTCTTGTCCCTTGCAAGGAGGTCTTGCGCGGCTAAACGCGCATCCTTCCCTTGATACAATACTTGATAGATTTGGTCAACAATTGGCATTTCTACGCCCATGCGTTGTGACAGTAGCCACACCTCTTTGGTGTTGCGATAGCCCTCAACCACCTGACCGATTTCAATTTGTGCAGTATCAACGTCTTTACCTTCACCCAAAGCAAGGCCAAAACGGCGGTTGCGCGATTGGTTATCAGTACAGGTCAGTACCAAATCACCCAACCCTGCCATGCCCATAAAGGTATCTTGCTTCGCACCCAGAGCAGCGCCAAGACGAGTCATTTCCGCAAGACCACGAGTGATCAAAGCTGTACGAGCATTGGCACCAAAGCCGATGCCATCAGACATACCAGCGCCAATGGCGATAACATTCTTCACGGCCCCACCAAGCTGCATACCAGTAAAGTCATCGTTGGCATACACGCGGAAGGTCTTACTGCAGTGGATTTTCTCTTGTAGATCCGCGACAAACTGCGCATCAGGCGAGGCAACGGCGATCGCCGTTGGTAGGCCAGCCGCTAGCTCTTTAGCAAACGTTGGACCCGACAATACCGCTAGCGGGTACTCTTCACCAATGATGTCGTGAGCGACATCTTTAAGCAGGCGACCCGTTTCAGGTTCTAACCCTTTGGTTGCCCAGCAAATGCGGCTGTCATCTCGCAAGTGTGGTTTGACACTGTTTAAAACGATACCAAATACGTGGCTTGGTACCACGACCAGCAAATCACGGCTCGCTTGTACGGCTTTGTTGAGGTCGGATTCAACAATCAGAGACTCAGGAAAATCAATGCCCGGTAGGAACTCGTGGTTAGCACGATCCGCTTCTAGCTTCGCCATGTGCTCTGGTTCGTGTCCCCAAATCACCACATTCGCGCCATTTCTCGCAAGCGAAATCGCCAAAGACGTGCCGTAAGAGCCTGCGCCCAATACAGTCATTGCGATTTCTTTTCCATATGCGTTATTCATAACACCACCCAATTTGTCGGTATGATTGCGTTTCGTTGTTATACCCAAGTGACCCTAACAGTGTAGCCACTCAAGACGACTTGGGTATAAGTTGCTGTATGCCAATAAAAAATGCACATCGCGATGCGCTGTGCATTTTCAAAAACATCCACTCTTTCTCGCAGAGTTACTCTGCAAGTGAGATTAAGCTTCCGCTTGACCTTCTTGCTGAGCTTGCTGCTGTAGGTAGTTCATGAACAATGCGTCAAAGTTAACTGGCGCAAGGTTCAGTTGTGGGAACGTACCTTTCATCGTTAGGCTTGAGATAGTTTCGCGAGCGTACGGGAATAGAATGTTCGGGCAGAATGCACCTAGGCAGTGTGCAAGTTGACCAGCTTCCATTTGCTCAGCAGTGAAGATACCACCTTGCTGAACTTCACATAGGAATGCAGTTTCTTCTGCGTTTTTCACTGTCACTGTCAGGCGAAGAACAACTTCGTATACGCCTTGGCCTAGTTCACGGCTTTGAGTGTCAAGATCTAGCTTAACATCTGGGTTCCAGTCTTTCTGGAACATATCTGGCGAGTTTGGCGCCTCAAATGATACGTCTTTTAGAAAGATGCGTTGGATTGTGAAGTTTTGTTGTGCTTCTTGTGGAGCTGCTTCAGCCATGATGATTTCCTTAAATACGTCTAAATTTGTCAAAACGTTAATGAGTTTTCATGCAGACTAGCCGAGCCGATGTTTGATGACTAGGCGAGCCGTGAATTCCGTGGCATTTATCACATCCCTTAGTCATAACTGCCGCGAAATTACTCAAAATTCTGTATTACTTTTTGCCTTTGATCAGCGGAAGGTTTGCTTCGCTCCAAGCCGCTAGGCCATTTTTCAGCAAGTACACTTTTTCAAACCCTGCTTTTGCAAGCAAGTTCGCGCTCTCTTGCGCCGTTTGACCAGTCTTACATACCACAATGATTGGGTCTGATTTGTGGTTTTCAAGGCTACCGAAAGAACCGTCTTTAATATCAGAAGGTAAAACGTGAAGTGCGTCAGTAATATGACCACGCTTGAATTCGTCTTTTGAACGAATATCCACCACGATGCCGTTCTCACGGTTCATCATGTGTGTCACTTGTGCTGCAGTCACTTCTTTATAGGCTGCGTTCGCTGATTTAAAGATGTTAGCGATCAGAGCAACAAATAGTGCAACCCACACTAGCGCCATGATCATGTTCTGTTGGAAAAATTCTAAATACTCTTGCATCACTTGTGCTCTTAGATAGTTGAACATTAAATCAGTCGAGGAGTATAGCGGCTTAGCCTCGCCGTGGCGAGAGGGGAAAATGTTTCGAACAGAGAATTGGGATCCTTCTCCTTGCCTTGCTTCACGCCAACACGCTAAACGCTATCACAGAGATAGAAAAAACCGATTAGTCAAAGCGACCAAACTCGGCGTATTAATAGAAATAAAGCCGAGGTACCTGACGAAAATAGCGTCTATGATTACCTCACGCAGAGAACAAACAGACGAATCAGCTAGATAAAACTGTAACCCAGCAACGGTAATCACAAACATTATTTGATCTGCCACTACAGTTATGGGTAAAAAGTGTAGTAAAATTACGCTAATTTGTTTTCTGTAAAGTTACTATCGATTTGATGAGGTTATAACTATGTCAGCTAAGAAGCCAATGGCTCTAGTGATTCTTGACGGTTGGGGTTACCGTGAAGACAACGCAAGCAACGCAATCAACAACGCAAAAACTCCAGTAATGGATAGCTTGTGGGCAAACAACCCACGTACTCTTATTTCGGCTTCTGGTATGGACGTAGGTCTGCCAGACGGTCAAATGGGTAATTCAGAAGTAGGTCACACTAACATCGGCGCTGGTCGTGTTGTTTATCAAGACCTAACTCGCATCACTAAATCAATCGCTGACGGTGAGTTCACTCAGAACGAAGCGCTGGTTGCTGCTATCGATAAAGCAGTAGCAGCGGGTAAAGCGGTTCACCTAATGGGTCTTATGTCTCCAGGTGGCGTTCACTCTCACGAAGACCACATCTACGCAGCAGTTAAAATGGCTGCAGAACGTGGCGCTGAGAAAATCTACCTACACTGCTTCCTAGACGGCCGTGACACGCCACCACGCAGCGCTGAAGGTTCACTAAAGCGTTTCGAAGAACTATTCGCTGAGCTTGGTAAAGGTCGCGTAGCGTCTCTTGTTGGCCGTTACTACGCAATGGATCGTGATAACAACTGGGATCGCGTACAAGTCGCTTACGATCTACTGACTCAAGGTAAAGCAGAGTTCACTTTCGACACTGCAGTGGCTGGCCTTGAAGCGGCTTACGCTCGTGAAGAGAACGATGAGTTCGTTAAAGCAACGGCTATCAAAGCAGAAGGTCAAGAAGATGCAGCGATCCAAGATGGCGACGCAGTTATCTTCATGAACTACCGTGCTGACCGTGCACGTCAAATCACTCGTACTTTCGTGCCTGAGTTTGATGGCTTTGAGCGCGCAGTATTCCCAGCGATCGACTTCGTAATGCTAACGCAATACGCAGCTGACATCCCACTATCTATCGCTTTCCCACCTGCGTCTCTAGAGAACACATACGGTGAGTGGCTATCTAAAGAAGGCAAAACTCAGCTACGTATCTCTGAAACAGAGAAATACGCACACGTGACTTTCTTCTTCAACGGTGGTGTTGAGAGCGAATTTGACGGCGAAGAGCGCCAACTTGTTGCTTCACCAAAAGTTGCGACTTACGACCTACAACCAGAAATGAGCTCAGAAGAGCTCACTGAAAAGATGGTTGCGGCTATCAAGTCTGGTAAGTACGACACTATCATCTGTAACTATCCAAACGCAGACATGGTTGGTCACACGGGTGTTTACGAAGCAGCTGAGCAAGCTATCGAAGCTCTAGATGCAAGCGTTGGCCAAGTAGTAGACGCTATTAAAGAAGTTGGCGGTCAAATGCTGATCACGGCTGACCACGGTAACGCAGAGATGATGGTAGACCCAGTGACTGGCGGTACGCACACTGCTCACACTAACCTACCAGTACCTCTAATCTACGTAGGTGACAAAGCGGTTGAGTTCAAAGAAGGCGGTAAACTGTCTGACCTTGCTCCAACGATGCTAGCAATGACTGACATGAAAATTCCAGCAGAGATGTCTGGTGACATTCTTGTTAAGTAATCACTCTTGCTGAGATGATTCAAACGCCGGTGCCTGTGCATCGGCGTTTTTGTTTGTACCTTTTTTATTTTGCGCTTTTTTTGCCTGAAAGGTGTCATGTATGGATATAATGGCAACATCGCTTTGAAGGCACACATTTTGGTCTGTCGTAGTGAACTATCAATCAGTTATAGTTACTATGTTCCAGTATATAGAGCAAACTCTGTCGCTGCGTTTAGTGGAATTAGGATGAAACCAAACAAATTTAAGCTTTTTAACTCTCATTCGTCAGCCCTACCCCGCTTGTCGGCACTGATGATGTGTTTAGGGCTGGCGCTGCCAAGCGCACATAGTTTTGCCAACCAAAATGAACTCACTGGCGTTAAAAGTGAAATTAGCCGGCAACAAAAGTCGCTCTTCACGCAACAAAAAGAGCTCGATAACCTGCAAAAGTCGCTGCGTGAGCAAGAGATCGGCATTTCGAATGCCGAGAAACAGATAAAAGCCACGACGCAAGCGCTCGCTCAAGCCAACAAAAATCTCGATGGCTTCCATAAACAAGTGGAAGCGCTGACCAAGCAGAAAAAGCAGCAGCAAGAGATCCTGGCTCAACTCGTACAAACCTATTACGTCACCAAGCAGAATAACTCCGCTTCTGGCGTACTGAGCACCGACCCAGATCAAGACCGCATTAGCCAGTATTATCAGTACCTGGCTAAAGCGCGTGCACAAACTTTAGAAGAGCTTGCAGACACCGAACTAAAACTGGCCGAAAGCGAGCGAGCCCTAGAGCTTGAGCGCAATCAAATCGCCCAGTTACTTGAGCAGCAAAAAGCGAAACGCGATGCGCTGGCGAAAAATCGCACCAGTCGACAAAGTACCGTTTCGAAAATCCGTCGTAGTATTTCCAGCGATAAGAACTATCTCGCCGAACTACAGCGCAATGAAACTCGCCTTAAAGCCGAAATCGCCAAAGCCGCCAAAGCCGCCAAGCTCAATCAAGTACCGATGGATGGCCTTGGTCGCCAGAAAGGACGTTTACCGTGGCCGATCAAAGGCAAAGTGCTGCACAACTTCGGCACCAAGCAAACAGGACAAGTTAATTGGAAAGGGATGGTCATTGCTGCTAACTATGGCACATCGGTGAAATCCGTTTATTCCGGCACTGTGGTGTTTGCCGATTATCTGCGTGGCTACGGGTTAGTCGTGTTACTTGACCATGGCAAAGGCGACATGACCCTATACGGCTACAACCAAACCCTACTGAAAAAAGAAGGCGATAAAGTCGCGGCAGGCGAAACCATTGCCCTGGCTGGAGACACTGGAGGTCAAGACACCTCATCTCTCTACTTCGAGATCCGCCGCAACAGTAAAGTACAAAACCCTAAGAGCTGGTTAAAACGCTAATCGCAGGCCGCTACTCATCATTATGAGTAGCGCGCTTCTGTCACTTCAATAAGCCTTGTAAGCTTGCTCTCTGGCAGGCCGTTGATTCCGCCTGCCGCTTCTCGTCCGCCACCGGTTGCAAACTGACTACATATTTCGCCCGCCCCTTGCTTATTGTTCAGCGGTGCTCTAACCGAGACGGTATAACAAGCTTCACCACTCGTATCCGTTCTAGGCACCAAAGAAACATGCGCTTGATTAGGGGATTCATTAGCAAGCCGATTGATCCAAGTACCCGACATTCGCCTCGCAGCAGCGCTATCCGGAAGTAATACCACTTTAAGTCGCGCGGACTCATGACGAGTTTGCGCCACACTCAGTGCTTTTTCATCCTGATCGAAAGCGGCTTTTAGCTCATGATAAGGCGAGTTTGGATCACTTAAACAATCAAAAGGATCATGGTAAGCCAAAAGCTTCTGATACAGATCCATCGGGTCAAAATGCAAATCTTCTAAGCTCTCACCATAGCCATTGTAATTGACCAAGGTGCCCAACTCTTTCAGTGCTTCGCGCTGCTCGCGGCTAAGTCCTAAATCAGACGCCAAGCTCTCAGCGCTTGCGAGCATATTGTCACCATACGCGGCCACGATTGCCCAGAGCCTGAACTGCCCTTGTAACTGCTGGTCAACAATCAGCGCAGTACAAGTGTTAGCATCGAGGTCAATATGGGCCTCAAGATGAGGGCTATCAGGAATAGCAGAGGCTTTGTGGTGATCGATATAGGTAATAGCAACATGATGATCCAAAAGCTCATTGAGCGCGGCTTGGTTCTTATCCATGGAGATATCCAGCACAGTCACCGAGCTTGCCTGCTCAACGGGCACACGCTGAAGTAAGGCGATATCACGCTTGATACCGGAGATGAGTATCGCGGTTTTAGGCTGCGCTAAACGCAATTGCAGTAGGGCTAATATGCCATCGGCATCGCCATTAAATACGTCATAGTGCACAGTCACACTCATCCTTTCATCGTCCCTGAAACCACAAACCCTACTAATAAAGTAGGGTTTGTAACAATACGAATTGGCTATATATCATGCCGTTAGCGAGTTTAACTCGTAGTCGAGCCCATCATACGCACGCCATCTTCGAGTAACGTCAGTTGCTCTTTGCCTCTTGAGGTCGCCAGTGGTTTCACCACATGAATCATCTGCAGCATGCCTTGTTGGATCACTTCTTCCGTAATCTTGGTGCGTGGTGACATTGCCGACTGATAGCTTAGCCAACCGACTGCCATCATGTGTAATGTCGTGACTAAAGACTTCAGCTCTTTCTCATTTAGCGTCAGTAACTCCAACTCAACAAAAGCACGTAAGATGTTAATAAGATTACCTTGTAGGCGTTCTTGTACATCAATGTACTCTTCGTGCAATTTGGGGTCGCGCTGAAGAATTTCCGGCAAGTTAGCGTAGAAGAAACGGTACTTCCACATCAGCGTGAAAATGGAATCTAGGTAGTGCTTTAGTAGCGCTAAGCTCTCTTGCTGACCTTGTACCGGAGTGAAGCGCTCAATAAGCTCTTGCGAATAGAGGGCAAAAATCTCACGAACGATCTCTTGTTTGTTTCGGAAATGATAGTAGAGATTGCCTGGGCTGATCTCAATGTGCGCCGCAATATGGTTGGTTGTCACGTTGCGCTCGCCATCTGAATTGAACAAGTCGAGGGCGGCGTAGACGATTTTGTCACGTGTTTTCATTCTAACTTTTCCTTTCCCTAGTTAGACTTAGTATACGTCTTGAACTAGTACACGAAAAGTTAATAGATTGTGAGATTCACTGGTTAGACCAACGGACACAAAAAAAGCACTCAATTTGAGTGCTTTTCAGTCATGCATATTGGCTAAGTAGACAATTACTCTACTTCGTCCATTTTACCTAGTAGGTTGCGAATGCGCTCTTGCCATTGGCTGTGCTCACGTTGCATCTGCTCAGACTTTTGCTCAAGTTCTTCACGGCTGCTGCGTAGTTCTTCAGCTTGCGATGCAAGTTGTGCTTTCTCTTCTTTCAATTCCTCAACTTCCATCTGAAGAAGAGCGATTGTGTCCACTGCAGTTTGAATTTTTGCTTCTAGTTGTTCCAGTACTTCAAAAGACATCTCGGCCTACCCTTGTTTAATCCTGTGAAATGAAAATGCTTCATCCTATAGTGCCCCATTCTACTCAGCCTAGAGAAGATAGACACGCTCTATATTGCAGATTTTTCACTATTCGGTCAAAAAAGCGCCGCAAACTCACCCAAGCTTTACCTACCAAGCACAACAGAGCAAAGTTTTGTTTGTCACGATGCTCAATCATTCAAGATTTTAGCGACAAGATCGCGTCCGAACAGAGAAAAAGGCAAACGTTTCCCTTTTGATATGCTAGAATTCGCGCCGTAAATCATTTGTCAATTTTCATTAGATTGGAGTCAGTATGAAGCGCGATTTAGCAATGGCTTTTTCACGAGTTACCGAAGGTGCCGCCCTAGCAGGCTATAAGTGGCTAGGCCGAGGCGACAAAAATGCTGCCGATGGTGCAGCGGTGGAGGTCATGCGCAGCCTACTGAACAAGACCGATATCGAAGGCGAAATCGTTATTGGTGAGGGTGAAATCGATGACGCACCTATGCTGTACATCGGTGAACAAGTGGGTATTGGCGGTGATGCTGTCGACATCGCTGTTGATCCTATCGAAGGAACTCGCATGACGGCGATGGGTCAATCCAATGCCCTTGCAGTGCTTGCCGCTGGTGAAAAAGGCAGCTTCTTGAAAGCGCCAGACATGTACATGGAAAAACTCGTGGTAGGGCCTGGCGCGAAAGGCGTGATTGACCTTAATAAACCACTGACTGAAAACCTAAAAAATATCGCAGCTGCACTAGGTAAAACCTTAGATACGCTAGTAGTGACAACGCTTGCTAAGCCACGCCACGACGCCGTCATTGCCGAGATGCAAGCGATGGGTGTTCGCGTTTTCGCTGTGCCAGATGGTGATGTTGCCGCTTCTATCCTTACTTGTATGCCAGATAGCGAAGTGGATGTCATGTACTGTATTGGTGGCGCGCCAGAGGGCGTAGTCTCTGCTGCGGTTATCCGCGCACTAGACGGCGACATGAATGGCCGACTACTGCCACGCCACGTTGTTAAAGGCGATACTGAAGAAAACCGTGCCGCAGGTGAAGAAGAGCTAGCTCGCTGCGCTGAAATGGGTGTTGAAGCAAACATCGTACTGCGTATGGAAGATATGGCTCGTAGCGACAACGTCGTCTTCTCAGCGACCGGCATTACCAAAGGTGACCTACTTGAAGGCATCACTCGTCAAGGCAACATCGCAACGACTGAGACCTTGCTGATCCGTGGACGTTGCCGCACGATTCGTCGCATCAAGTCTACGCACTATCTAGAGCGTAAGGATCCGGAAATCCGCGACATCATCCTATAAGTCAATAAAACTTTGTCAAAGGCGCTGATGGTTATCAGCGCTTTTTTTATATCTATGCAAGTCGATACTGCTGGAATGCCAACCTCAAGATTGTAAATCATTTGCTTTATTAACCTTATCCGCCATAATACCCCGACTATCTTTACCTCAGGCTGAACAAACGAACGGATTCACTGATGAAAGCCACCGACCACATCATAGACATCATAAAACGCGAAGGCGCTGTCACTGCCAAACGTATTGCGGAACGTTTAGGCATTACCACCATGGGCGCGAGACAACACCTACAAAGCCTTGAAGAAGAAGGCTTCTTAAAGTTTGAAGATGTCAAAGTCAAAGTCGGCCGCCCAAATAGGCATTGGTCACTCACAGCCAAAGGGCATGCTCGTTTCTCCGATCGTCACAGCGATCTCACCATTCAGTTTATCGATGCCATTGAAACCGTATTCGGCTCCGAAGGATTGGACAAAGTGGCTAAAGAACGCGAACAAAACACACTTGCGACCTATCGCCAACACTTTGAAACGCTGACGGATTTGCACAGCAAGGTCACCAAATTAGCTGAGCTAAGAGAAAAAGATGGCTACATGGCAGAGTGTGAGGAAGCCGGTGATGGCTACCGATTGATTGAGAATCACTGCCCCATCTGTATCGCCGCCACTCGATGTGAAGCGTTATGCCAGTCAGAACTTAATGTGTTTCAATCACTTGTTGGTGAAGATGTTGCTGTTAAGCGCGATGAACATATCGTCAAAGGTGAAAGACGCTGCGTCTACACCTTCCAAACAAAAGGCGAATAAGCTGTCTCACTACTGAGACATTGAAAGCTTTTTATTTTGTCTTCTGTCATTAGCTCCTAGGCTAACTATACAAACCAACTCAGGATCGGGTTAGGCAGTACCGTTAGTTAGCAGAGGAATGCAGACATGGCAGAGTCGATCTCACTCCCTTCATTTGAAGAGCTGGCAGCAATGGCCAAAGACAACCCAGAGCAGCTTAGCCAGCTTCGACATCAGTTGTGTGAGCAGTTCATTGCTGGTTGCTCCAGTGATATGCAGCCAAGACTGCACGCCCAACAGTCTCACATTGAACGGGTACTACAACGCGCCAAAAACCCGATACATGCCAATGTGCTCTTGAGAGAAGAGCTACATAAACAAATCGTCAAATTTGCCGATGCGCTACAAGGAGACTCGCAAACATCTCAATGCAGTGCAGACATCGTTCCTTTTGAGCGTGGGCAAAAGTGGCGCTGAACGATTGATACACCTTCTGTCATGTAGACATGGGGCACAAAAAAGGGAAGCCAATGCTTCCCTTTCGCCATTTTGAGCCGCTTATTGCTGAGGCTCATCACCGTATTGATTTTGACCGTCAGTGCCTTTCAAGAAACCACACTCCACCAAGATCCAAGCGCCACAGGCCAACGCAGCCAATGAAATCACACTTTGAACCAGTGAAGGCTGAGCAGCCGTTGCCGGATCCAGCGTTGGCAAACTCATGCGTCCAAACACGAGCGGCACATTTAATAGCAGCCACCAGCTTGATTTGTTGCGGTCGTGCCAACGTTTAGCAGTAATCGCCAAGTCAGGTATCAGCAGTACCACCAAGAGTACCGGCAGTAATAAGTGCACCACGTTTGGGAATAGATAGTTCAACCCCTGCGCACACACCATAATGGCTAGGTAATAACAGACATTCCACATCCAGAACGTCTTACGACCAATGCGGCCATTAAAAGAAAACAGTAACGACTTTAACGACATCAAATCACTCTCATATTAATTGGTAACCTTTTGAAAGCAGGCTTTGTCCATATCGCGGATATTCACCGTCAAGCTCTTAATATGGCTCGCCTGCTCTCTAAGTACTTCCATCAGCTTACGCGACAACTCGCGCTTTTGCTCGTCCGTTCGTCCAGACAGCAGCTCAAAGCTGATGTGCACAAAATCTTCGCTATCCCCGTACTCGCCAATCAACCAGTTATGACTGCGCAGTGAACGAGACTTCACCGAGTCAGCATCAAACAGCCCACAGTTGAGTGTTACACGGTGCAGATCTTCCAGTAGCCCTTGTACATTCAACCTTTCGTCGGCTGTATTCGAATATTCTAAAACCAGATTCGGCATACGACTTCCTTTTTTTGGCCAATAGCTGACAAGGTATAGCAAGCCGCGAGTAAAATGCCGAGAAGTATTCTATTATTCTGTTTACTGGATCACTTGGGCACGCCATTCTGAGCTCTCTAAATGGGGCAATTGTTAGGATAAGATACCAAAGCGATAAAGAAATGACCCCAATCATGATCTACGTGAATTAATCTGTTATATTCTTTCGTAATCACGTTTATTTTTTACATTCGTTTATTACAAACACTGATTTTGGAGAAAATCTCATGCGTCAACCTGTAGTTATGGGTAACTGGAAACTCAACGGCAGCAAAGCAATGGTAACTGAGCTGTTAACTGGTCTAAACGCTGAACTTGAAGGCGTAACTGGTGTAGACGTGGCGGTAGCTCCACCAGCACTTTACATCGACCTAGCTGAGCGTGTTATCGCAGAAGGCGGCAACAAGATCATCCTTGGTGCACAAAACACTGACCTAAACAACAGCGGTGCTTTCACTGGCGACATGTCTCCAGAAATGCTGAAAGATTTTGGTGCAACTCACATCATCATCGGTCACTCTGAGCGTCGTGAATACCACAACGAATCAGACGAGTTCATCGCTAAGAAATTCGCATTCCTAAAAGAGAACGGCCTGAAGCCAGTTTTCTGTATCGGTGAATCTGAAGCTCAAAACGAAGCTGGCGAAACTGAAGCAGTATGTGCACGCCAAATCAACGCAGTGATCGACGCTTACGGTGTTGAAGCACTAAACGACGCAATTATCGCATACGAGCCAATCTGGGCTATCGGTACTGGTAAAGCAGCAACTGCAGACGACGCACAGCGTATCCACGCTTCTATCCGTGCTCTAATCGCAGCAAAAGACGAAGCAGTAGCTGAGCAAGTAATCATCCAGTACGGTGGTTCTGTTAAGCCAGAGAACGCAGAAGCTTACTTCTCACAGCCAGACATCGACGGTGCTCTAGTTGGTGGCGCATCTCTAGACGCTAAGAGCTTCGCAGCAATCGCTAAAGCAGCGGCAGCAGCAAAAGCTAAGTAATCGAACCGATTACCAAAAGCCGGCTCCATTGAGCCGGCTTTTTTGTTTCTATGTGTCCGTCACTTTACTGCGGACAAACAAAAACCGCTGCCAAGGCAGCGGTTTTTCTATGCTCGAGAGAAGGCCGAATTAGAACAGCTCTTCCGCTACTTTGAATAGGTCAGTGCGCACTGGACGCTTCATGTTTTCGATAGCATCGATGATATCATGGTGAACCAGTTGCTCTTTCTGGATGCCCACACAACGGCCACCGTGACCTTCTAGAAGTAGGTGAACCGCGTAGTTACCCATGCGAGATGCTAGAACACGGTCGAAAGCTGTCGGACGACCACCACGCTGGATGTGGCCCAGTACTGTCGCGCGAGTTTCACGACCAGTACCTTCTTCAATCTCTTTCGCTAGCTCGTTCGCATCCATCATTAGTTCAGTAAGCGCGATGATCGCGTGTTTCTTACCTTTCGCAATACCATCTTGAATGTTGCTGATTAGCTGGTCTTTATTCAGACCAGTCTCTGGAGTAATGATGTACTCACAGCCGCCTGCAATTGCTGACATTAGGGTTAGGTCACCACAGTGACGACCCATGATCTCAACGATAGAGATACGTTGGTGAGAAGATGAGGTGTCACGTAGACGGTCAATCGCATCGATAACTGTGTTTAGTGCCGTTAGGTAGCCGATTGTGTAATCAGTACCTGCAATATCGTTATCGATAGTGCCTGGAAGACCGATACATGGGTAACCCATTTCAGTTAGCTTCTTCGCGCCCATGTAAGAGCCGTCACCACCAACAACAACCAATGCGTCGATGCCGTGCTTTTTCAAGTTCTCAATGGCTTTCTCACGAACTTCCACTTCTTTAAACTCTGGGAAACGCGCAGAACCTAGGAATGTACCACCACGGTTGATCACATCAGAAACGCTTGAACGGTCAAGAGGCTTGATGCGGTCTTCGTACAGACCAAGATAGCCGTCGTATACGCCGTACACTTCCAAACCCTCTGACAGAGCAGTACGTACCACGCCGCGTACCGCAGCATTCATACCCGGTGCGTCACCACCACTTGTCAAAACACCAATTTTCTTAATCATGCTCACCCTCGATTTGGCAATCTAATTTTAAATTGTAAGTATGTCGCCTTCGGCGGCGACATACCGAAATCTTTGTTATCGTTACACTAAACTCAGCGTGTTCCCCAAAACATCACTGACGTAACTTTATTACTTATGTAAGAGTATTACAGTTTATACTGGCTCGTACGTTGATTCACATCAGAATCGCACTTTTTTATCACGCGCATTGATAATAGACAATGGAATTTAACATTGCCATTACGGCAAAACCTCCTCCCACTGCATGTCACCATCTACGCCCAGGCTACTAAAAATCCTGCTGCTTTTGCTCAGCTTCTTCGCGAAGCACCACAGAATACGGGTCTTGGTGAATGATCACGTCCGCGCCAGGAAACGCCTTAATCACTTCTTCTTCCGCTTTGTCAGCAATGCGGTGCGCCTCGATAAGGGGCAGATGGTCATCTAACTCTAAGTGTAACTGAATGAAACGAACTGGCCCTGACGTACGAGTTCTTAGCTGATGCACACCAATCACCCCTTCCACGTCATTACACACCTGACGAATCACAACTAACTCTTCTTCCGGCAATTGACGGTCAAGCAGTGACTGTACCGACTCGTAAGCCATTTTTATCGCGCTGACTAAGATAAACACACCAATACCAATCGCAAACACCGAGTCCGCTTGCCCAACGCCATACCAACTCAATCCAAGAGCGACCATAATCGCCACGTTCATATATAAGTCAGTTTGATAATGCAGTGAATCAGCAGCAATGGCCTGACTGCCCGTTTTACGAACCACATATTTTTGAAACGCAACCAAGCCCGACGTCACGATTAAGGCAAAGAAACTGACATAGATACCCAGCTCAGGCGATTGGAGATCATGCGGCCTGAAGAAACGATCGATACCGTTAAGAATGAGAAAACAAGCAGAACCGGTTATGAACATCGACTGTGCCAACGCGGCCAGAGATTCGGCCTTGCCATGGCCAAAAGTATGTTCTTTATCAGCAGGTTGAAGTGAGTATCGAACAACAATCAAGTTGATCAATGATGCGGCAATATCAAGCAGTGAGTCGATCAAAGAAGCCAGTAAGCTCACCGAGCCGGTGACCCACCAAGTGATCAGTTTCGCTATTAACAGGATGGTTGCTACCGTGGTCGCTGCCCATGCAGCCGTAGTAACCAATTTCGCGTAGTTGTCCTTCATGCGCTGTGTGGTTTTTCCTTGAAGATATTTCTAAACACAAAGCAAGTATACTGATAAATGATGACAAAAATAGAAAAAGCGACCAAAAAAGGTCGCTTAGTATTCGCTATCGTTATCATGAAAGCTAGGAGTCTAGCTTCATGATACGCTAGATATTCCGATTACTCAGAAGCACGTTTTTCTGCACGCTTTTCCACTTTCGCGAAGCATTTTTCCATGCGCTCTTGGGACAGCTCTTTAAACGTCTCTTTCTGCTCTGGCGTTAAGATGCTCATCAGTTCATGTTGCTTCTCAAGCATCTTCACGCGGCGCTCGGCTTGCTTCTCAACCATTTGCGTTGCCAGTGCGTTCGCCGCATCCGCATCAAACGTATCGGCTAATACTAGATCTTGCATTTGCTGCTGACGTGCTTGCATTTCTGCTTTCTTAGCAGTGAAATCGCCATCAAACTTCTGTTTCATTTGCGCTTTAGTCGATTCACGTAGCTGCTTCATCTGCTCTTTTTGTGCGTCAGTCAAGTCTAGCTCGCGGAACATGCGTTTGCCGTCAAAACCGCCACACATGCCTTCGCCACCTTTACCGTGATGACCGCCTTTACTGCCACCGTATGCTAAGACACTTGCAGAGCCAAGCGCGAGTGGAAGAACAGTTGCAGCGATAACCCATTTTTTTGAAAATTTCATAATCTTTACCCTTATGTGATTCATGCCATGGCTGCCTCTGCAGCGCTTGAGTATAGAATAGAAGCTGAGGCGTAAAGCAACGTACAGCGAGCGTAAAGAATCGTAAAGATCGCTTTTTTGAGCCGCGAACGCTTTATTATTACAGGGCACAACAATACCGAGGTAAATCATGGCACACATTCTTCTTATCGATGACGACACCGAGCTAACCAGTCTTCTCAAAGACATCTTAAGCTATGAAGGCTTTGAGGTTTCAGAGGCCAACGATGGGTTTGCTGGCTTAGAGGCAATGTGCGAGGCCATTGATTTAGTGTTGATGGATGTGATGATGCCACGCCTCAATGGTATGGATACCCTCAAAAAGCTACGCGAAAATTGGGATACCCCAGTACTGATGCTTACGGCAAAAGGTGAGGAGATAGACCGTGTTATTGGTCTTGAGCTTGGCGCCGATGACTATCTTCCTAAGCCATTTAGCGACCGAGAGCTGCTCGCGCGTATCAAGGCCATATTAAGGCGCACCAGTAACAAGTCAGAATCGAGCTCATCCGATGGAATACGTTTTGACGACATTCAGGTCTTCCCAGCAAAACAAGAAGCGACGTGCCAAAGCCAGACTCTCGACCTAACCACCACTGAATTTGCGCTGCTGCACTATTTTGTCCAACACCCTGGGGAGACGCTGACCAAAGAAGCGCTGAGCCTTGAAGTGCTCGGCAAGCGCCTGTCAGCATTCGACCGAGCGGTGGATATGCACGTCTCTAACTTACGTAAAAAGCTGCCAGAAAAGAGCGATGGTAAACCAAGGATTAAAACCTTGCGCGGTCGTGGCTACTTATTGGTGAAGGAGTAAACATGAAACTGCCAAAAATTAGCAGCCTCTACGGACGAATTTTTGCGATATTTTGGTTTACCATGTTGCTGGTGCTAATCGCGGTACTAGCACTGCCCCACCTCGATCCTCGCGTTGCAAGAGAAGTCTCCACCGAGACACTCGGCCAAATCAGTGCTAATCGTGACAGAATTGAACGTCAATTTGCCAACGAGCCAAGTATTGGTCGCATAGTCTATCAGCTTGATAAGTCTGAACGCATGCACAATAAAGACCGCAAGACAAAAGGACCAAGCTTCTTCATTGTCGATAAGACCGGCAACATCTTAAGCACTCAAAAGCATGTCGATTTCAAAGAGCGCATGCTCAAAAACTTCATTACTTCGGTTGATACGTTCGACAAGCCGATGCAAAAACTCTACGGCCGCTACATGCTGGTTGGCCCTGTTTCGATTAACTTAGCCAAGCAAGAGTATGACCTTTATATCGGTATGCGCTGGAATCAACCTCCGCCGTTTCTACTCAGAATGTTTGATAAGCCATTCCAGCTATTGTTAGTAGTGATGGCCGTCAGCACACCGCTTCTGCTTTGGCTAGCATGGGCACTGAGCCAACCTGCTCGCCGTCTTGAGCGCGCCGCCAAGCGTGTTGCCAAGGGAGAGTTCAATCCAGATCCGACCCTCGAAACCGGCACGACAGAGTTTAAGCAAGCAGGACAAAGTTTCAATCAAATGGTACTGGCGGTAAATCAAATGATTTCCGGTCAGCAAAGACTGCTGTCAGACATCTCCCACGAGCTGCGTTCACCATTGACAAGGCTTCGCATGGCGACAGGCCTCGCGACCCGTAAACAAGGTGAGAGCGCAGAGTTGACCCGTATTGATACCGAAGCCCAGCGCCTTGAGCAAATGATTGCTGAGCTTTTGGAACTGTCTCGCATGAACACCGACAGCCATGTCACCCGAGAAAGTCAGCCAGCAAGCAGCCTTTGGGAGGAGATCTTTAGTGATGCTCAGTTTGAGGCCGAGCAAGTGGGCAAAACTTTGCACTTCTCAACGATTCCTGAGATCTCTATCGTCGGCAACCCTAAGCTGCTCATGAGTGCAATTGAAAATATCGTACGTAATGCGATCCGCTATGGTGAATCCGAGATCAATATCGCGCTGTATCAGCACGATGACATGCTGCACATTATTGTCGAAGATGATGGTCCTGGAGTACCTGATGATGAACTTGACGACATTTTTAGACCGTTTTATCGCGTCTCCACCGCTCGCGATCGCGACTCAGGTGGCACCGGTTTAGGACTGGCAATCACGCAAAGTGCCATCCTCCAGCATCGCGGCCAAATCATGGCGTCACGCAGTGAACTTGGCGGTCTAAAAATGCACGTAGAGCTGCCATTATAAATCAGGCAACGAAGCGATATTGATTCTACACTCTTTGTGGTAGCCTTCCGGCTCATGCTCAACACAATAAGAGAACCAAGTAGATGAAGATCTTCAGCAATTTCGAAAGTGGCAACATTGAAGTTGTCAGCATTGAGAATAAAGACGATATCCAGCTAAGGATACAAAACGACCATCAGTCTGAGTTTTATCAGTGGTTTCATTTCCGCCTAGAAACTCAGGCTGAACAATCCCACACCATCAAGATCCTTGATTTGGCTAAGTCAGCCTACCCTGAAGGTTGGAAAGGCTATGATGTGGTCGCTTCTTACGATCGCGAAGAATGGTTCCGTATTCCATCTGAGTTCGATGGCGACACACTGAGCTTCAACGTGCTGCCTGAGCGCGGCTCCATGTATTTCGCTTACTTCACACCCTACTCCTATGACCGCCACCTCGATCTCTTACACATGGCGCAAACCGAGCACCACTGCACTCTTGAGACCCTAGGCCACACGTTAGACAACAACGATATGTCGCTGCTGACTTTTGGCGAGCCAGAAGAAGGTAAGAAGAACATTTGGGTGATTGCTCGTCAGCACCCGGGTGAGACTATGGCGGAATGGTTTATGGAAGGCCTGATCCAGCGCCTTGTCGATGAAACCGACACCACAGCGCAAGCGTTGCTAGAAAAAGCTGTGCTCTACGTAGTGCCAAACATGAACCCAGATGGCGCAAACCGCGGCCACCTGCGCACCAATGCGGTTGGCGTCAACCTAAACCGTGAGTGGCAAACACCTTCTATGGAGAAAAGCCCAGAGGTGTTCCTAGTACGCGAGAAGATGCTGCAAACGGGCGTCGACATGTTCTTGGACATTCATGGTGATGAAGCGATCCCATACAACTTTGCAGCTGGCTCTGAGGGCATTCCTTCTTACGATGAGAGACACGCCGGTCTTGAGCATGCGTTCAAACAAGCACTACTCACTATTACGCCTGAGTTCCAAGACGACTATGGCTACGACAAAGACGAGCCGGGTAAGGCAAATCTAACCGTCGGCTCAAACTGGGTTGCAGAGCAGTTCCGCTGCCTGTCATACACCATTGAGATGCCTTTTAAGGACAATAACAACTATCCAGATCCTTTGTATGGTTGGTCGCCTGAGCGCAGTATTAAGTTTGGTCATGACATGGTAGCGGCGACGCTAGCTGTGACGGATAAGCTTTAATCTCAAAGGACACGCAATTAGAGTGTCTCGTCATTCCGCTAGCCGCGCGCCTGCGCACACAGGAATCTACTTGAGGATTGGTGCACGCTTTGAGTAGATCCCCGCCTGCGCGGGGATGACGATAGCCTTGGGGATAACGTTCTTTTTACGCTTCAGGTATACTCATTCCATTATTTAGTATGAGTCGACAGCCAATATGTTTGATATCGCCCTCTACGAGCCAGAAATTGCTCCAAACACCGGAAACATCATCCGTCTTTGTGCCAACTGCGGTGCAAACCTACACCTTATTGAACCGCTGGGTTTTGATTTAGAAGAGAAGAAAGTACGCCGTGCGGGTCTCGACTATCACGATCTTGCGCGCGTAAAACGTCATAAAGACTACGCGGCGTTTCTTGCTTACTTAGAAGAACACAACCCGAACTACCGCTTGTTTGCTTGTACCACAAAAACCACCGGCCATCATACCGATGCGAAATACCAGCAAGGTGATGTGCTGTTATTTGGTCCAGAAACTCGCGGCTTACCTGCAGAAGTGATTGAAAGCCTACCAATGGAGCAACGCATTCGCATTCCTATGATGCCAGATGCGCGCAGTCTAAACCTATCCAATGCGGTAGCGATTATTGCCTATGAAGCGTGGCGACAGTTGGGTTTTGAAGGGGCAGTTTAAGCCCTTTTTAACGAGAGCATTAACCGAGCCTGAATTTCAGGCAATAAAAAACCCAGCCGAAGCTGGGTTTTCAATACTTACAAGTAGAAACTTATCAATTACTTGATTTTAGCTTCTTTGTACATAACGTGTTGGCGAACAACTGGATCAAACTTTTTGATCTCAAATTTGCCTGGCATGTTACGCTTGTTCTTGTCAGTTGTGTAGAAGTGACCAGTACCTGCAGAAGATACTAGACGAATTTTCTCACGAATGCCTTTAGCCATTGCTTAATTCCTCTTATACGTTCTCGCCACGAGCGCGAATATCAACAAGAACAGCATCGATGCCTTTCTTATCAATAATACGCATACCCTTAGCGGTTAGACGTAGTTTAACAAAGCGTTTTTCGCTTTCTACCCAGAAACGATGAGTTTGTAGGTTCGGCAGAAAACGACGCTTGGTAGCATTTCGTGCGTGTGAACGGTTGTTACCCGTTACAGGACGCTTACCAGTTACTTGGCATACTCGGGACATGAATGTCTTCTCCAAATCGTTTCAGCTCGATATCAACCTTGGTGGCCGAACCTCAATTATAAGAGGCCATAACCATTATGGAATACCCATACAAGGCTATCAAAGGTCGCGCATTATACTAACTTGACATGCATTGCTCAAGACCCGAACAGATCCTTTTTTAAGGATTTGCTGATCTTTTTCACTTTGAGCTGATGTTGGTTGATAATTTAGTGCGCGAATCATAGCAGAAAATCACCAAAACAAAAGCTCTGTATCACAGTTATTACAATAAAAAACGCTTTCTACTGTTTAAGAGGCTAAATCCAGCCTCTTTCGGCAAACGAGACCACTTCCCCATCACCAACCACAAAATGGTCGAGCACACGAATATCCACTAGTCCAAGTGCATCGCTCAATCTTCTGGTGATCCTTCTGTCGGCCTGACTCGGCTCAGCAATCCCCGATGGGTGGTTATGCGCCAGTATTAGCGCCGCCGCGTTATGCTCTAATGCACGCTTAACGACTTCTCTGGGATATACAGAGGCCGCATCTATGGTGCCTTCAAACATCACTTCATCGGCAATCACTCGATTTTGGTTATCCAAAAACAGTATATAGAAGGCTTCTCGCTGGCGATCGCGCAGTATCGACATCAAATAGTATTTGGTGTGTTCCGGACTATTTAAGCTGTCTCCACGCTGCAAAGTTTCCGATAGATAGCGCTGACTCATTTCCAGTACCGCTTGAAGCTGCACATACTTGGCGACACCAAGCCCCTTGTGTCGGCAGAACTCGTCATTGGTGGCAGAAAACAGTGCCCGCAATGAACCAAAATCGGCAAGCAAATCGTCCGCAAGCTGAATCACATTCTTGCCTTTTATCCCGGTTCGTAAAAATATCGCCAATAACTCAGCATCGGAAAGCGCGTGGCTACCGCGGCTAAGTAACTTTTCTCGCGGCATCGAGTCTTTGGGGAGCTGATGTAATGTCATAAGCCTATGTATATTCGTGTGGATAGTGTCATAACTATATAGAGGGAAAATTAAACCTTAGGGAAGTTATGACGCATAACATCAAAAGCTGCAGTGAACAGGTGACACACTGCGAGCCTAGAGGTGGCTTTGTGTAACTGTTCAGTTTATTAGTGAGGGCTCATTGCAAAGGTGGAAAAAGCTTGTGCCAGTGGTACGACAGTAGCGGCGGAGCAAGGCTTTTGCTATCTTAGCCGCAGAAAATTGTAAGGAGCAAGCTATGCAAACTTTAGCGGGTAAGAAAATACTGCTTGGTATTAGCGGTGGCATCGCCGCCTATAAATGTGCCGAACTAACCAGACGCCTAATTGAACGTGGTGCCGAAGTTCAAGTCGTGATGACCAAAGCGGCAAAAGAGTTTATCACACCACTAACGATGCAAGCTGTTTCGGGAAGACCGGTATCTGATAGCTTGCTCGACCCTGCCGCTGAAGCCTCGATGGGACATATAGAACTAGCAAAATGGGCAGACTTAGTCCTGCTTGCTCCTGCTACTGCCGATCTCATCGGTCGCATGGCTGCCGGAATGGGCAACGACTTACTGACTACGTTAGTGCTCGCCACAGACGCCCCAATTGCCGTTTCGCCTGCGATGAATCAGCAGATGTATCGCAATGTCGCTACCCAAGAGAACATCTCGACGCTTTCCCGTCGTGGCATGATGATTTGGGGGCCAGCCGCCGGTGAACAGGCTTGTGGTGATATCGGCCCTGGCCGTATGCTAGAGCCGATGCAACTGGTTGAGCGCTGTGAGCAGTTCTTTGGTCCAAAACCCTTAGTGGGAAAATCGGTAGTGATTACCGCAGGTCCAACGCGTGAAGCGATTGACCCTGTGCGCTATATCTCCAACCACAGCTCTGGAAAAATGGGCTTCGCTCTTGCCGAAGCGGCCAGTCAAATGGGGGCTGATGTCACACTGATTGCCGGCCCTGTTGCGCTTACTACGCCAGTTGGCGTTAAACGTGTCAATGTGACCAGTGCACAAGAGATGCATCAGGCAGCATTAGACGCGGCAATCTCACACGATATCTTTATTGGCTGTGCAGCGGTCGCAGACTATCGTCCAACCGATGTCGCGACGCAAAAAATCAAAAAGACCGCGGACAACGATGATATGCAGATAGTGATGGTTAAAAACCCAGACATTATCGCTGATGTCGCTTCGCTAAGCACATCTCGTCCATTTACTGTTGGCTTTGCGGCAGAAACGCAAGATGTGGAAACTTACGCACTGGATAAGCTATCTCGTAAGAATCTGGACATGATTTGTGCAAATGATGTCTCTGTTGCAAGTCAAGGCTTTAACAGCGATTCAAATGCGATTACCGTGTACTGGCAAGACGGACAGCAAGCACTTGGTAGTGCAAAGAAAACCGAGTTAGGCCGCGCCATTCTCGAGTGCATCAGCGCCAAGCTCAATAACGTATAGTTCACTACCGCATAACCAGCTAACGCTAAGCAAGTAAAGGCCGCGTGGTGCGAACGCTGCGCCGCCTCACTCCCTCTGCTCGCCCACCTTGCGAGATAGATTGTTACACACTTCAACCATTTAGCACGTTGAACTGTGTGGATAAAACGCGCTTAGGTACACTAACAGATTCACCTATGGGCGTTATCGTGCTGATTTCGGCATGCAGTAATCAAAAGGAATAGGATTTATGTCCGCTACGAGAAAGTCGAACCGAAAAGAGGAGATCCTTCAGGCTCTTGCTCAGATGCTAGAGTCCAATGAAGGAACCTCTCGCATCACGACCGCAAAACTTGCCAAGCAAGTGGGTGTGTCTGAAGCGGCACTCTATCGTCATTTTCCAAGCAAAGCGCGTATGTTTGAAGGACTGATTGAGTTCATAGAAGAGTCGCTCATGTCTCGCATCAACCGCATCTTAGATGAAGAAAAAGACACCCTGACTCGCATTCGTCTAGTGTTGCAATTGATTTTGGCGTTTTCTGAGCGCAATCCAGGTTTGAGTCGCATTCTCTCTGGTCATGCTCTAATGTTTGAGAATGAACGATTACGTGACCGAATTAATCAGCTGTATGAAAGAATAGAGACATCTCTGCGTCAAATTTTGCGCGAGCGCAAAATTCGTGAAGGCAAAAGCTTTCCTGTAGATGAGAAGATCCTCGCCGCACAACTACTCGGTCAAGTAGAAGGCAGTTTGAACCGCTTTGTTCGTTCTGATTTTAAATACACCCCTACGTCCACCTTTGACGAGTACTGGGCGCTGCTAAAACTACAACTGCAATAACGCTAATGAAAACTGACAAAAAACCGGACTTCAGCTTATCACTGCTACATCCCAAACACTGGGGCGTGTGGGTAGGCTTCGGCCTGTTGGCGTTGATCGTCAACTTATTGCCATACGCACTGCTGTATAAACTCGGTCGTGGCCTTGGCAAATTCGCCATGCGCTTTGGCGGCAAACGCGCTCAAATCGCGCGTCGTAACCTAGAGTTGGCCTTTCCAGAAAAAAGCCAACAAGAGATCGACGCCTTTGTGGAAGAGAACTTTAAGAACTCAGGCATGGCGCTGATCGAAACAGGTATTACTTGGTTTTGGCCAACCTGGCGCTTTAAGCGCATTCTAGTAGAAAAAGACATCAGCGCGCTTAAGCAGCACGAAGCCAATAACAAAGGCGTACTACTGTGCTGCGTGCATGCACTTAACCTTGAGATTACCGCACGCGCTTTTGCTGTGCTGGGGCTCCCAGGATACGGCGCCTATCGTCCACACAGCAATCCTGCTTACGAGTTCATCCAGTACCGTGGTCGTACTCGCAACGGCAACAAACTGATTTATCGTACCGATTTAAAATCGATGATCCGCGTCATGCGCCAAGGTCACCGTTTGTTCTATCTTCCGGATCAAGATTATGGCCACAATAAGTCTGTGTTCGTGCCTTTCTTTGCCGTAGAAGAAGCCTGCACCACTACGGGCACCAGTATTCTGGCTTACACCAGTAAGTGCGCGATCGTTCCGGGCTCTGGTTTTAGAAATGCCGATGGTAAATATGAGATCATGGCTGACATCTCCATTGAAGATGAATATCCAAAGAAAGACGAAGTCGCCGCAGCCGCACTAATGAATCACTACGTAGAAAAAATCATTTTGCGCGCGCCAGAACAGTGGCTTTGGATGCACAAGCGATTCAAGTCGGTTCCTGACGAAACCAAAACTAACTCTCGCTATCTGTAACGAGTAGGCATTATGAGCAATCAAGAACATATCGATAAAAACCTCTATGATCCTCGTTTCCAGTGGGCATTTTTACACCCCAAACACTGGGGCACTTGGCTTGGCATCCTACTGGCGGTATTCCTAGCCTTTGTTCCCGCTAAGCCTCGCGATCGTTTTGCGCGCTATATTTCCGGGATCATTGTCGGTAAAAATGGTCGCGTCGTCAGACGTACCCGCCTCAACCTTGAAAAATGCTTTCCGGAGAAGTCAGAGCAAGAGATCCAACACATTGTTGAAGAGACCTTTGCCAAGGCAGGCCAATACCTACTGGGCTACTCTGAGTTTTTGGTACGCTCAACCAAGCACAACCAAAATCGCGGTGTGATGATTGGTGAAGAGAACCTGATGCCGCTACTGGATGCTGGAGAGAACGTGATCATCTTGGCGCCGCACGCATGGGCTGTGGACTACCCTGCGGTCATGTTAGCAGCTCAAGGCCACAAAGTGGCAACCATCATGAAACCGCAAAACAACCCAATCGGTGACTGGCTGATGCACGTCCAGCGTATGCAGTATGGTGGACGCATCTTTGCCCGTAGCGCCGGCGTGAAGCCGTTTGTTCGCTCTATCAAGGATGGTTACATCGGTTACTGGCTGCCGGATGAAGATCACGGCCCACAAAACTCTGTGTTTGTGCCCTTTTTTGCTGCAGAAAAGGCGACTCTAAAAGGGTTTGGTAAAATGTCTCGCCTATCTCGAGCCAAAGTCGTGCCAGTACTGCCCGCCTACAATGATCAAACCAGCAAATACGAAGTGCATATTCTGCCAGCTATCGACAACTTCCCGACGGGAGATGAAGAGCAAGACGCACGCGCGATGAACGCCGCAATTGAAGCGCTGTTACGTGACAAGCCTGAGCAGTACATGTGGAACTTATATCTACTTGAAACTCAGCGCGATGGTAAACGTATTTACGACAACATCTAGCCTGAGCTAAGTATTATCGCTCACCTCCCAAAGAGGCGGATAACAACCACTAAAAAAGCGCTTGCCGAGGCAAGCGCTTTTTTGTTCATCCATTAGTTAACATCACTACTTCTGGCAAACATCGCAAAAGAAGGTGTTTCGCTGACCTATCTTCATCTCTTTGATTGGCTCACCGCAGCTATGGCAAGGTTGTTTCGCTCGCCCATACACGTGCAGCTCCTGGGCAAAGTAGCCAGGCTTACCATCCGTTTGCGAAAAGTCTTTAAGCGTGGTTCCACCTTGAGTGATCGCTTGTGCTAGCACCTGCTTGATTTCCGTCACCAGCGTTTGCCACTGACCAAGCGTCACTTTATAAGTTGGTGTCGTTGGAAGAATGCCAGCGCTAAATAGCGACTCACAAGCGTAGATGTTCCCCACCCCGACAACATTAGCGTTATTCATAATGAAGGTTTTAATCGCGACCCGTTTGTTATTGGCGCGAGAGAGCATCCAATCGGCATTAAACTCGTCCGTAAGAGGTTCTGGACCACAGTTGTCCAAAAGCTCATGAGACTCTCCCGGAGCACACCACAACCAAGCCCCAAAGCGGCGTGGGTCGTTGTAGCGCATGACCTTACCGTTGCTAAGCACTAAGTCAACGTGGTCATGCTTTTCAGCCGGGGGTGGGTTTTCCAGTACTCGTAGACTGCCCGACATCCCCAAGTGGACGATGGCGGTGCCTTTTGGCGTGTCGAGTAGCAGATACTTAGCCCGCCTGCGAATCGCCGTGATGGGCTGACCATGTAAACCGTGGATCTCTTCAGGGATCCACCAGCGCAGCTGACGCTGACGCACCACGATTTCTTGAATGGTTTGTTCTAATAGATGCGGGCTAATCCCGAGGCGAGAAACTTCTACTTCTGGCAATTCTGGCATGATGTCTACGCTTAACTGGTCATGGACTGAGTGAACAAGAAATGGATGCGTTTATCTCGCATCCTGTGGCAGTAATTCACTGCCTTCAAAGCTTACCGCTACCCATAAGCCATTGTAGGTGTTGAGCAGCCAAAACTGATCCAACGGGTAAGCGGTAATGCGCTGCGGCTCTTCAACTTCTTGATACCAAACCTCGATTGTCATCGGATGCTCAAACGCAGGTTTGAGTTTCTGATACGTTTCGTCGTCAACTGGCGTGCCCTGCATCGCTTTCCAGCGCAATACCACGCTTTCAGCATCTTGATTCCACTTCTTAGGAATCGCGCGCCAGTTATCGCCTTGCTGATAAAATTGGATCCCAGCGTAGTTGATTTCTATTGGCTCAGCACTTGGGTCAAGCACCAAGCCTTCACTCGCCTGCGCTGCTGGCTCCAGCAAATATTGCTTTATCAGAGTCGGTGCGGCCATCATCAGCATAAAAAAAGCGATGCCGATAATAAGCACGTTGTTCCAACTGCGCCTCGAAAGCTTGATGCGGTTGAATATCATTAGTTCAGCTTGTTACGGTCATCATCGTCTTTACGTTCATACTCACCTTCAAAGGTGTTGCCATCGCGCTGATGGTCGCGATGGGAATCAAACGGCCCTTGCTGGAAGTCACCTTGATGAAAACCGCCTTGATGGAATCCTCCAGAAACGCTCTTCACCACCACTTTACTCATAAGATATTTAGCAATAGCCGCACGGGGTGCTGGCAGCAGTACCAACATACCCATCGCATCAGTCATAAAGCCCGGAGTGAGAAGTAGTACACCAGAAACCGCCAACATAACGCCTTCAACAATTTGTTGCGCTGGCATTTCACCTTGCTGCAGCTTCGACTGTACTGACATTAGGGTTTGCAGGCCTTGGCTACGCACCAGCGAGGCACCCACCACCGCCGTCAATAGCACTAAGCCAATAGTAGGCCATAAGCCCAAAAAGCCGCCGACTTGGATAAATAGCCCAATCTCAATGATTGGAACAAAAATAAATAGCAATAACAGTATCGGAAACACACGCTCCTCCTTGGTTTGCTGTCAGTTTACGCCTACCCTTTACTAAACCACAAATAAATTACTCGGATTCAACCGCTAAGCGCACAAAATGAGTTTTTCAAAATATAAATCGACTCAGTTAATGATGCGAATTTTATGAGGGAAATCTCATCTCACGAGGACTTTGCTGGCCTTTGCAATAATTAAGTGAAAAAGGTGATCTGGCTACTATTTTTATGTGCCACTTTGAGTAATATGTACCCCATAAGTCAGGACGTAATAACTAGCCAATTATTCTGGCGAATGGATTCTTAAAACAGATTTGGCAAAATAACTGTAATTAACGCAGAATTATTCTCTAAGGATCCAAAATATGGCGACAACTACTCTTGAGCAAACAGTTGCGACTCAAGCCACTCGTATTGAAGAAGATCTATTAGGCCAACGTCATGTCCCGGCCGATGCTTACTACGGCATCCACACACTACGCGCTATCGAAAACTTTAATATCTCCAATGTGACCATTTCTGATGTACCCGATTTTGTTCGCGGTATGGTCATGACCAAGAAAGCCGCTGCGCTCGCTAACAAAGAGCTTGGCGTGATTCCAAAAGACATCGCTCAATATATTATCCAAGCTTGTGATGTGATCCTTGAAACAGGCAAGTGCATGGATCAGTTCCCATCAGATGTGTTCCAAGGCGGTGCTGGCACCTCTGTGAACATGAACACCAACGAAGTGATCGCTAACGTGGCACTTGAACTGATGGGCAAAGAGAAAGGCCAATATGAGTTCATTAACCCAAATGATCACGTTAACAAAAGCCAATCAACAAACTGTGCTTACCCAACGGGTTTCCGTATCGCAGTCTACAACAGCGTACAAAAGCTAATCGATGCGATTGAATATCTAAAAGGTTCGTTCGAAGCGAAGAGCCAAGAGTTCTCGACTATTTTGAAAATGGGTCGTACTCAGCTTCAAGATGCGGTACCAATGACAGTTGGCCAAGAGTTCCACGCCTGGGCGGTAACTCTGAACGAAGAGATTCGTGCCCTTGAGTACACCTCAAAGCTACTACTAGAAGTGAACATCGGCGCAACAGCAATCGGTACTGGCCTAAACGCAGCTCAAGGCTATCAAGAGCTTGCAGTTAAGCACCTATCTGAAGTAACAGGCCTTGAATGTGTACCAGCAGAGGATCTTATCGAAGCGACCTCTGACTGTGGCGCGTATGTAATGACTCACGGTGCACTTAAGCGCCTAGCTGTGAAACTGTCTAAGATTTGTAATGACCTGCGCCTGCTTTCTTCTGGTCCTCGCGCGGGTCTTAACGAGCTCAACCTGCCGGAACTGCAAGCCGGCTCTTCTATCATGCCAGCGAAAGTGAACCCAGTGGTTCCTGAAGTAGTTAACCAAGTGTGCTTTAAAGTGCTTGGTAACGACAACACAGTATCCTTCGCAGCGGAAGGTGGTCAGCTGCAACTGAACGTTATGGAGCCAGTAATTGCGCAAAGCATGTTTGAATCTCTTGAAATTCTGAAAAATGCTTGTATCAACCTGCGCGACAAATGCATCGATGGCATTAGCGTTAATAAAGAAGTGTGTGAAAGCTACGTTTACAACTCAATTGGTATCGTTACTTATCTCAACCCTTACATCGGTCACCATGAAGGCGACATCGTCGGTAAGATCTGTGCTGAGACCGGTAAGAGCGTAAAAGAAGTGGTACTTGAACGCGGCCTTCTATCTGAAGAAGAGTTAGATGACATTTTCTCAGTAGACAATCTGATGAAACCTCAGTATAAAGCCAAACGCTACGAGTAATGATGCCTAAAGGCTCCCCTGTATGGGGGAGCCTTTTTAGTGCCTATTTCTCATTGGTAAAACTTATTCCCTAATATTATCTACAACGTCCGCTTGTCATCATGGTTGATAACGGACAATCGAAACAAGGATTGACTATGGTTGCTATAGAGCTTGCCGTCGTACTGCTGTTTATTTATTTAGGTGCACGTATTGGCGGTATTGGAATCGGTCTGGCTGGCGGTGCTGGTGTCATTGCCCTCTCACTGGTACTCGGCGTACCAACAAGCCAAGCTTACATCCCTGTGGATGTGATCTTAATTATTATGTCAGTAATCACTGCGATTGCTGCGATGCAAGTAGCTGGTGGTATGGACTGGCTGGTGCAAATTGCTGAAGACTTCCTTCGCAAACATCCAGAAAGAATCACCTTTTATGCTCCCATTGTAACTTTCTTGATGACGCTTATGGCAGGTACAGGTCACACCGCGTTTTCAACGCTTCCTGTTATCGCTGAAGTTGCAAAAGGCCAAGGGGTGCGACCATCACGCCCATTGTCGATTGCCGTTGTTGCTTCGCAAATCGCTATCACAGCTTCTCCTATCTCCGCCGCGGTGGTTGCTTTCGCGGCAATGCTAGCGCCAATGGGGGTCGATTATTTAACGCTACTTGCTGTGTGTATCCCAACCACCTTTATCGCCTGTATGGTCGGCGCCTTTGTCGCTAACTTCATGGGCAGCGAGCTGAAAGACGATCCTGTGTACCAAGAGCGTCTAGCTCAAGGCCTTATCAAGCTGAGTACCACTCAAGAGCGCAACATTCTGCCGACAGCAAAAACGGCGACCTATATTTTCTTAGGTGCAATTGCATTCGTAGTTTGCTACGCAGCAGCGATCTCTGGCTCTATCGGCCTGATTGAAGATCCTGCGCTTGGCCGTAACGAAGCAATCATGACCGTCATGTTGGCAGCAGCGGCAGCGATCACGCTAGTGACCAAGATCGATGCATCTAAAATTCCTTCTGCAGCAACGTTCCGCTCAGGTATGACCGCTTGTGTCTGCGTACTTGGCGTAGCATGGCTTGGTTCAACGTTTGTGAACGCGCACGTTGACGGCATTAAAGAGCTAGCGGGCGCGCTACTGGAAGACTACCCATGGATGCTAGCGATGGTTCTGTTCTTTGCCTCTATGCTGCTTTACTCGCAAGGCGCGACAACCGTTGCTCTAATGCCAGCAGCGCTAGCAATTGGTGTAGCACCACTGACAGCGGTTGCTTCATTTGCTGCAGTAAGTGCTCTGTTTGTACTGCCAACCTACCCAACCCTGCTTGCTGCGGTTGAAATGGATGACACTGGCTCAACACGGATCGGCAATTATGTGTTCAACCACCCATTCTTCATTCCGGGTGTGACCACTATCGCGACAGCCGTTGCGCTTGGTTTTGCATTTGGCGGCCTACTGATCGGCTAATCGCCAGCAAATGGATTGCAAAAAGAATTGAGAGCTGCGTTGTATCGCAGCTCTTTTTTTATCTTTAATGAAACATTTCTCGCTATCTTCCTGTCTTAACATCATATAACCTCATTATATTGTTAAACCTTGGTTGCATAGCGTTCATGACTCGACTACTTTCCCAATTTTTGCTGCTTTCCCTGACCACGTTGGCGTTGCCTAGCTGGGCTCTATTTGGAGACAACAACACCAGTAATGCCTTTACCCCGACTGGCACCAATACCTTTGTTCCTGTTGATCAAGCATTTCCAATGAACGCCTATCAGCAGGGCGATCGAGTCTATATCGACTGGCAAGTCAAACCTGACTACTACCTCTATCAAGACCGATTAAACTTCAGCGGTGAAAACGTCACCCTGGGTAATATTGAACTGCAACAAGGTGAGCCGTACACCGATGAGTTTTTTGGGGATGTGACGATTTACACCCAACCGCTGTTTGTTGAAGTGCCATTAAGCCAATATCAAGCCGGCGCAAAACTGATTGTGCAATATCAAGGCTGCGCCAAAGCAGGATTCTGTTACCCACCAGAAACGCGCGTTATCGACATTACGCCATTTAGCTTTGATGCCGTTTCCGATACCACTACTGACGTCCAACCGGCAGCGACAACTGCCGCAGACAACAGCAAGCCTGCAGAGTCACCACAGTCAGCGACGACAGGTACAAACACCTCGAACAGCAACAACGACTTAACCGACAAACTCGGGCAAAACTGGTGGACGCCAGCGCTGTTTTTACTGCTCGGTATTGGCCTCGCTTTCACGCCTTGTGTATTACCAATGTATCCAATCCTCACCAGTATTGTGCTGGGTGGCGGCAAGCGCAGTCATAAACAAGCGTTGCTGTTATCTATGGTCTATGTGCAAGGCATGGCGCTTACCTACACCTTGCTTGGCCTTGTCGTGGCTTCAGCGGGGATGCAATTTCAAGCCGCGATGCAGCACCCGTATGTACTTATTGGTTTGAGTGTCCTGTTTGTAGCACTGGCACTGTCGATGTTTGGCCTCTATACCTTACAGCTGCCAAGCAATGTACAAACTTGGCTCAATAACCTCAGCAATCAACAAAAAGGTGGCAACCTGTTAGGCGTGTTTGCCATGGGAGCCATATCCGGTCTAGTGTGCTCACCTTGCACGACCGCTCCGTTGTCCGGCGCCTTGCTGTACGTGGCACAAAGTGGCGACTTGCTGACTGGTGGTGTCGCGCTGTATGCGTTGGCGCTTGGTATGGGTATCCCATTGATTGCCGCTGCGGTCTTTGGCAACAAGCTACTACCAAAAGCGGGAAATTGGATGGAACGCGTAAAAATCCTGTTTGGCTTTGTACTACTCGCTGCACCTATTTTCTTACTTGAGCGTTTACTGCCAGAATTTTGGAGTAGCGTACTATGGTCTGGTTTGGGTATTGCCGCCTTTAGCTGGCTGTATCATCAAAAGAATGCATTACCATTTGGTGGCTGGAAGCAAAGCTGTGTCGGCATTATTGCAATTCTAGGTCTATTTGCGTCAGCGCAGCCACTACTCAATCACTGGCTTGGCGCACCGACAAGTAGCGAGTCCGAGATCAGCGTTAGCTTCACTCGAGTCAACAACCTTGCCGAGCTCAATGCTGAGCTAAACAAAGCTAAACTTGCCGGTAAACCTGTGATGCTCGATTTTTACGCCGATTGGTGTGTTGCATGTAAAGAGTTCGAAAAGTACACCTTCCACGATGCCAATGTTGAACCTGTGCTGGCCAACTTTGTTTTGCTGCAAGCGGATGTCACGCGCAATCAAGTACAGGATATCGAAATGCTCAAAGCGATGGATGTACTAGGATTGCCGACCATTGAGTTTTGGGATGCCAATGGCACGCAACTTCCAAGTGCGCGTTTAACCGGATTTGTTAGCGCTGAAGATTTTCTAGAGCATTTAAACCAATACACCCTACTCAATGAATAACGGATGAGGTTTTGCGTCCGCGTTCAGTAAAAAGTCGATTCTGCTCAGAGTTTTGTATTGATTCATTTGTCCAAACTCGACGCAGAATCAATAATAACGTTAACACTTTTGCAAAATAACTGAGACGCTATGGAACCGAGCTATACCATCATTATTGCTGATGATCACCCACTGTTTAGGAACGCGCTGTTTCAGTCTGTTCACATGGCGATCAGTGGTGCAAATCTGCTGGAAGCGGACTCATTGGAATCTTTGCTCAGTCTTCTAGAGAAAAGCGAAGAACCAGATCTGATATTGCTCGATCTAAAAATGCCAGGCGCTAATGGTATGTCCGGCCTTATCCACCTGCGTGCTGATTATCCCGATATTCCTATTGTGGTCATCTCCGCCAGCGAAGAGCCAAGTATCGTTTCACAGGTTAAGATGCATGGCGCGTTTGGATTTATTCCCAAGTCCAGTGATATGCGGGTGCTTATTAGCGCCCTAAACAAAGTGCTTGAAGGTGAACCTTATTTCCCCGCAGAGCTGCTCATTGATAACAGCGAAAGTAATGATTTAGCTGAGAAAATATCAACGCTGACACCACAACAATACAAGGTGCTTGGCATGCTCTCCGACGGTCTTCTCAATAAACAAATCGCTTATGATCTCAATGTGTCAGAAGCGACCATCAAAGCGCACATGACCGCCATCTTTAGAAAGCTTGGCGTTAAAAACCGAACCCAAGCCGTGATCCTATTACAACAAATGGAATCAGAAGGTTAGCTTTAAACTCGCCGACAGTTCATGCCCAAGCTGCTATTATGTAACTGGGCGTGAATAGGTTTATTAAAACATTGATACCAGCCACAATACGTTAAATAATAGCGCCGCCAGTTGTTACCGCTTTGGTTATCAATATTGAAAGTGCGGTTCTCCGTCACTGGCTCATGTTATCCCTCTGTTTCACCAAACTCTGGGAGGTTCGCTTTGCTCAGTATTCTCGTTACTCAATTCGTCGTGCTTTGGGCTGTCATTGACCCTATTGGCTCGGTACCCGTTTATCTTTCTCAAACCCAACATCTTGACGTCAAACATCGTCGTATCGTCGCACTAAAAGCAGTCGCGATAGCCTTTGGTGTGCTGTTATTCTTTCTTGTCGCCGGTCAGTTACTGCTTGAAGCGATGCAGATCCCTCTACCCGCGTTCCAAGCTGCGGGCGGATTAGTCCTTCTACTGTTCGCACTGACAATGATATTTGGTGAGAGCAAACCAGAAGAAGAAACCAAACTGAGCCAAGAAGTAAACCGAGATCAACTCGCCGACCTCGCCGTTTATCCGCTGGCGATCCCATCTATTGCTTCGCCGGGTGCAATGATGGCTATTGTACTTCTCACTGACAACCATCGACACTCTTTTATGGATCAAGGACTTACAGCGCTTGTAATGCTTGCCGTACTCCTTATTACTTTGCTGCTGCTACTCGGCGCCACCACGATTCAAAAGTGGATCGGCAATGTGGGTGCTGCCATCATCAGCAGAGTGATGGGATTGATCCTCGCTGCGGTGGCGGTGAGCAACTTATTGCAAGGTATCAAAGACTTTTATATCTAAGTTTATCGATAAACGTTAGACCTTTGGCTAGTTTAACATTAGATTAACATCACACTTTCATTCCCCCTCAATCTCAAGCGCCTGTTTTTAAGGCGCTTTTCTTATTTTTACAGTCGACTAAAGTTGCACTGAGTTATTGCCAGCAGCCTGCTACCTTATTAAACGTAACAATACGTTAACGCAAACATGACAAAGGAGAAGGCCATGGCGTTCGAATCATCAGAACAAGCTCAAGCCTATTGGAAGGAAAATCTAGGAATCATGGGTTCCCTACTCGCAGTGTGGTTTATTGTCTCATACGGCGCGGGAATTCTATTTGTTGACGCGCTTAATGCCATCCAGTTTGGAGGGTTCAAATTGGGCTTCTGGTTCGCACAGCAAGGATCGATATACACCTTTGTTGCGCTGATTTTCGTCTACGTCGCTCGCATGAACGCGCTCGACAAAAAGTACAATGTACAAGAAGACTAAGAGGCGCAAATAATGGATATTCAAACTTGGACGTTTATTCTGGTCGGTATCACCTTTGCGTTGTATATCGGTATCGCAATTTGGGCACGCGCAGGCTCCACTAGTGAGTTCTATGTCGCAGGCGGCGGCGTACACCCGGTAGCAAATGGTATGGCGACCGCAGCAGACTGGATGTCGGCAGCGTCGTTTATTTCGATGGCAGGTATCATCTCATTCATCGGTTACGATGGTGCGGTATACCTAATGGGTTGGACTGGCGGTTACGTACTCCTTGCACTTTGCTTAGCCCCTTATTTACGTAAGTTCGGTAAGTTCACCGTGCCAGATTTCATTGGCGATCGTTACTACTCTAAGACAGCACGTATGGTTGCGGTATTCTGTGCCATTTTTGTCTCGTTCACTTATGTGGCCGGTCAGATGCGTGGTGTAGGCGTGGTATTCTCTCGCTTCCTAGAAGTCGATATTAACCTTGGTATCGTCATCGGTATGGCCATTGTATTCTTCTACGCGGTTATGGGTGGTATGAAAGGGATCACCTATACTCAGGTAGCGCAATATTGTGTTCTTATCTTCGCTTTCCTAGTACCTGCAGTATTCACATCTCTGATGATGACAGGCTCAGTCTTCCCACAAGTGGGCTTTGGTTCTACCGTCACCGGTTCTGAAACTTACCTGCTTGATAAACTTGATGGACTCACTGAGGAATTAGGTTTCACCGCCTATACCGATGGGTCGAAGAGTATGGTTGACGTGTTCTTTATCTGTGCAGCACTTATGGTAGGTACAGCAGGTCTTCCACACGTAATCATTCGCTTCTTCACCGTTCCTCGCGTAAAAGATGCGCGTATCTCAGCAGGTTGGGCATTGGTCTTTATCTCTCTACTTTACACAACTGCTCCTGCGGTAGCAGCGTTTGCTCGCGTTAACATGATTGACACCATTAATGGTCCAGACATGAAAGGCGTTCAAGCGACAGAAGCACCAAGCTGGTATAAGAACTGGGAAAGCACAGGTCTTGTTAGCTGGGAAGATAAGAACGGTGATGGTCGTATGTTCTACTCAGGTGATGAGCGTAACGAAATGAAGATCAACCGCGATATCATCGTACTGGCTTCACCTGAGCTGGCTCAACTTCCAAACTGGGTAGTAGCACTACTTGCAGCGGGTGGTTTGGCAGCGGCACTATCAACGGCAGCGGGTTTATTATTGGTTATCTCGACGGCGGTCTCCCATGACCTGCTCAAGAAAGGCTTTAAACCCGATATGACCGATAAACAGGAGCTCATGTATGCTCGGATAGGCGCGGCAGCGGCGGTTATCGGTGCGGGTTACCTTGGTATTAACCCACCAGGCTTCGTGGCTCAGGTTGTTGCCTTTGCCTTCGGTCTGGCTGCTGCATCCTTCTTCCCTGCGATTATCCTGGGCATCTTCTATAAGAAGATGAACAAAGAAGGCGCCATCGCCGGTATGCTTTCAGGTATTTTGTTCACAGCGGCTTACATCATTTACTTCAAGTTTGTAAACCCTGCAGCAAACACACCAGACAACTGGCTATTTGGTATCAGTCCAGAGGGCATTGGTACTCTAGGTATGTGTCTAAACTTCACAGTGTCTATTGTGGTCAACAAGTTTACGGCTGAAGTACCACAAGACGTACAAGAAATGGTTGAGTCTATCCGCTACCCGAAAGGCGCTGGCGCGGCACAAGACCACTAATATTACCAATACGACAATAGAAAAAGCCGCTGCAATTGCAGCGGCTTTATTTCGTGCTAGCGAAAATTAAAATTAGTCGTAACGTGAGAAACGGTACTCAACATCAACGAAACCTTGATACATTGATGCGCCGTCAGCCGCTGCAACCGTTTTGACTTTCACATCTGCATCGTAAATTTCTACGCTGTTATGTTTCAAACTCTTGTGCGGTGTACGCAATATATGCACTAGCTCATGAGATGGAGTACTGGATAACGTCTCCATAATTTGATTGCCTTCTGCAATGGCCTCTGCTTCTGTCGCGTATACGCCTGTATGTACACCGCCGTTACCGTAAATGTTATCATACTGCGCGTACGATACTGCTGGAACCATCGCGAATACTGCTGCAAGAGATAATAGTTTTTTCATAATGACACCTCATAAATAGCACCCTAAAGTGCTCAACAATCAGGTGAACGCACCACAACCTAACGCTCAACCAACTCCTTCGTTACTACGAAGACCTACCTAAAAAACATTAAAAGCAATAGCAATAAAACCAATAGTCATAACGATTTTCATTCCTATCAAAGATTGCATTTGATTGCTTCTGCTACTTCACTGTTACTCAATACGACCCGACATAGGTCACATAAATTTCAAAAAAAATGTCGACTTAAGTACTAGAACCTTAAGTTTCCTTGGTTAACAGGCACCTAAACACGCCAAATTAATTGATTCAAGTCTCAATATAAATGTAACGATATGAAACTCTCTTTCCTTATGAATAAGAATAGTTGGAAATTCGTAAAGCGTCTGTCAAGTAAGGTAAAGATACGGTGATATTACGTAAAGACATCAGAGGCGCCCCCCTCATAAGCCAGAGAAATAACCCTAACAACAATGACGGCACACCTCTGAAACATAGAGAGGCTATGATTGATTGAGAATAGCACGCAGCTTAAGCGGCTTAACTGGCTTAGCAATAAAGGCAAAACCATTGGACTTAATACCTTCAAGCATCGACTCGGTGCGATCAGCACTGATGATCACCCCTTTAAACGAGTCACCTACCCGCAATCTAAATTGCTGAAGCACTTCAAGCCCGGTACGACCATTATCAAGTCGGTAATCCGAGAGAATAACGTCTGGCTCCCACCCTTGGTCTAAGTGTTTAAGACTGCCAACCAAATCAAGCGCAGTACGCACATCACAGCCCCAACGAGCGAGTAAGGTTTCCATGCCCACCAAGATATCAGGCTCATTATCGACGCAAAGCACTTTCAGATGCTTCAGTCCGGCGTCACTGGTTGCGGCTACTTTCACCGGCTCTGCTGCGACTTCCCTAGCCAAGTCGAGCGTAATCGAAAAGACACTGCCGCGATCTGGCCAAGAGCGCATTGAGATTTGATGATTGAGCACACGGGCAATACCTCGAGAAATCGCGAGCCCAAGCCCCAAGCCCCTATCAGCTCTCGCTTGGTCAACACGTGTAAACTCGTTAAAGATCTCTTTCTGCTTGTCTTCTGGGATACCAATACCGTCATCCCATACATCGATTCGTACTCGACCATTAACACGCCGCGCACCAAGCAAAACCTTGCCCTCAGGGTTGTAGCGAAACGCATTGGTCAAAAAGTTCTGCAATACACGGCGCAGCAACTTAGGATCGGATTTAACGATAAGCGAGCTAGAAACCACGGAGAAATCTATCTGCTTGCCTTTCGAGATAGCACTAAACTCAGCTTGTAATGTCTCAAATACTTCAGATAGATGAAAACCGCGAACATTGGTTTGCAGCTTACCTGACTCCAAACGTGAAATATCTAATAGGTCACCAATCAGCTCTTCCGCAGCGCCAAGGGCACTTTCGATATGCCCTGATAGCTTTCGCCCTTCCTCATCTTTACTGACCTCTGACAACGAGGAAGCAAACAGACGCGCAGCATTAAGTGGCTGCATCAAATCGTGGCTCACTGCGGCCAAAAAGCGCATTTTCGATTGCGATTCCGATTCTGAGCGACGTGTTGCCAATACCAAACGTTGGTTGAGTTGCTCAAGCTCGTGTGTTCGCTCTACGACACGTTCTTCCAACCGCTCGTTGGCATCACGCAACGCCATTTCCGCCTCTCTAAACACGGTAATGTCAGTAAAACTCATCACAAAACCGCCACCTGGCATTGGGTTGCCTTGCACTTCAATCACGCTGCCATCCGACCGAACGCGCGATGAGGTATGCGGGGATCCTTGCTCAAGGTAAAAGATACGCTTTCGTACATGTTCATTGGGATCGCCCGGACCACATAGGCCTTGTTCAGCGTTGTGACGAATCACATCCGCAATGGGTCGCCCGACTTGGATAAGTCCAGAAGGAAAGCTAAACAACTCCAAATATCGACGGTTCCAAGCGACTAACCTTAGTTGTTTATCCACTACGGCAATGCCTTGACCAATATGCTCAATCGCCCCCTGAAGCAGGCCACGGCTAAAGTGGTAAAGCTCCGAGGCCTCATCGACAATCGTCGCTACTTCTTCCAACTGCATATTGCGTCCTTGCAGCGCCGAAGTCAGTACCAACTTTGCAGACGATGCACCAAATACCCCGGCGAGGACACGCTCGGTATGTCTAATAAGCTCGGCGGATGCTTGCTGGTTCGGCAGTGGCTGATTGTCTTGCTGCTTCCAGTAATGGCGAAATGCACTGCGCACCCGCGTGCGCCCTACAAAACGTGAGGCAAGCATTTCGAGCTCAGCCACGGTCACGCGGCTTTGATACAGGCTGAGGTTTTCACTTTCAGGTAGCGGCGTACCCACAAATGAGGCCGACTGCAGACGCTCGGTCAGACTAGAGCGCGTCGCCAGCGAAATCACCACAAAACAAATCGCGTTCAATACCACAGAGATCAGCATTCCCCAGTCGGAGCTAGCGATGCCCCAGGAGATCAGCATTTCAGGCGGGGTGATAATACGCAGTAGTAAATTGGTACTCGCATCCCCCGCTAGAAGACCGGTTTCACTCATCAAGGTAATTAACCAAATGGCGAAACCGACAAACAGACCAACATAAACACCCTTACGATTACCTAAACGCCAATACATGCCACCAATCAACGCTGGCGCGAACTGGGTGATGGCAGAAAAGGAGAGAAAGCCAATCGCAGATAACGAGTGAATGGTATCGAGCGCCTGATAAAACAGCCAAGCGCCAAATAACAACACACAAATGAGGGCACGGCGAATGATCAGTAGTAGCCCAGAGAGATGTCGATGAGAACGGTGCGCCAGCTTGATGCGGCGCAGTAGCAATGGCATCACCAGATCATTAGACACCATAATAGCCAGTGCAATGGTTGATACTATCACCATGCCACTCGCCGCCGAGGTGCCCCCCAAAAAGGCTAGCAAAGCAATATTGTTTGCTTCGGCAAATTTGGGAATACTGATCACGAACGTATCAGGTGAGGTGCCCATTAATAGCCCTTGCCCTACCCAAGCAATCGGCAGTACGAATAGCCCCATCAATACTAAATAAGCTGGGAATAACCAACGAGCAGTATGCAAGTCCTGCGCGCGCTCATTCTCGACCACCATGGTGTGAAACTGGCGCGGCAAACAGACGATCGCCATCATGGTCAAACCCGTGTGGATCAATAAGGTGGGAATATTGGGAGATTGATAGGTACTCGAGGCAAGCTCGGTCAGCTTGATGTCGGGGCGCTCCCAAGCGAGATAAAGAATGAAAAACCCAACCACCAAAAAAGCCACTAACTTAACGATAGACTCAAACGCCACTGCCATCATCATGCCGCGGTGATGCTCAGTGTTATCAATATGGCGAGTACCAAACAGCATGGTGAAGATCGCCAGCGCACCAACCACAAACCAAGAGATATGCTTATCTTGATAACCCAGCTCAGACGCTAAGTCCGGGGCAACGACTTCAAGCCCCATGGTGATGCCGCGCAACTGCAGTGCGATATAAGGTAAGATTCCCGCAACTGCAATTAAGGTAACCACAACCGCTAAGCCTTGAGATTTGCCATAGCGAGCCGCGATAAAGTCTGCGATTGAGGTGATGTGCTCACGCTTAGCGATAAGGATAAGGCGAGCAATGACGCGCCAACCTAAGGTAAAAACGATGATTGGCGCGATATAAATAGGCAAGAAGGCCCAGGGGTTACTGCTGGCCTGACCGACAGTGCCGTAAAAGGTCCAAGAGGTACAGTAAACAGCAATGGATAGGCTATAAACCCAAGGCCGCCAGTTGGATAACCACTTTTTTTGTCTATCCCCGTACCATGCAATAAGAAATAAGATGCCCAAATAGGCCAATGACACGGGGACGACGATCCATCCTTGCATAAGTGATATCCCTTTAAAATCGTTAACTATTATTTAAAGGGTTATCACAAGTTTTCTCAAACTCCGTAACTCAATTCTGTGGCTCAGGCTGAGATTTTTCCTGGATATCTTTCACGCCATTTTTGCCTGGCTCGACTTTGATAAACAGCGCCAATACACCCATCGCCGCCATACCCCAGAACACATTCGCGCCCCAATTCTCATAGCCCCAACCACTCACAGCCATCATCAGAGCAATGAACGCGCCTAATGGGATCGCATTATACAGAGCCTGCAGCGCGACCATTTTGTTCGCTTCTGATTTCTGGATATACTGGATCGCCGCAATATGTGCGATGGCAAACGTCACGCCATGCAAAAGCTGAATCACCACCAATGCACCGACAGCGGTCGTCGAAGCCGTCAAACCCCAACGCACAATCACGCCCACTGATGAAATCACAAACAAAGTGCGTAGCGACCAGCCAGCAAACCATTTCTTGCTAAAAGCGAACAGCATCACTTCCGATACCACGCCCAAGCTCCACAGGTAACCAATCAGACTCTCTGGGTGACCTGCTTCTTTCCAATAAATAGAGCTAAAACTGTAGTACGCGGCGTGACTACCTTGAATAAGAGCAATCAAAACCAAAAAGCGAATCACTGACGCCTCTTTCAGTAGCGCGCTAAGCTTCGGTCTTACCTCATCATCATGGCTTTGCGATACCGGCATGGTCGCAGGATTACGCATCACTAGTAGCATTGAGATAACAAAGCCAGCCAACGCGGTGTAAACAATCATGTTGGCACCGAATTGAGAAGCAAGATAACCCACCACAGAAGAGCCTGCGATAAATGCCACCGAGCCCCAGAGACGTGTGCGACCATAATCAAGCATATTCCGGTTCGCATAATGGTTCGCTGCAGCATCCGACAACGGAACCACCGGACCAAAGCTCAAATTAAACAGCACAGTGACTAGCGCCAGCATGGCGAAGCTTGGTCCTGCAGCTAGGTGAGCGGCAACAAACAAAGTACACGCCAACGTCGCCCAGCGAAGTGCCGGCAATAGACTTTCTGCTTTATGGATTCGCGGCGTGATAAGAAGATTGGCCACACATCGAGTGGCAAAGCCCAATCCCATCAATAAGCCAACATCGGCAGCTGACACCCCTTGGTCTTCAAACCACAACGCCCAAAACGGTAGATACACACCGTAGGCAAAAAAGAAACCAGATAAATATTGGGAAACCCAAGCAAAAGGGGAAGGCGTTAACATGTCAATGAACCTTGCTACAACAGGATAGGCGGATTAAAAGTGGCGCTATTATGCAACGAGACCTTGCTCATAAAAAGGGAATTAATCTATAGCGTAAATTTCCCCCTATCCTGCGCAGTTAAGGCCTTCAGAAAAACACCGCTAACTGTGTTCGACTAAAGTCGTCTGGAGCTTGGCGACGAATTTGCCAGACTATAGCCATGATGGGAGAAAATGGAGCGCTCTGGTATGCCTGATAAATTCAATATGTCGTCACCACCTTTCGATCGACTCAGTGACAGTCAACAAACCGAGCTTCGTTCCGCACTCGATGTCGCCTATTATCGAGACAAAGACACCATCCTAAAGGCAGGTAGCAATGCCGACCATCTGTATATCATTATCAAAGGCTCCGTCGAGGAACGCGATAGCGAACAAAAAGAAGTCTACGCTCACTATACTTATGACGATATGTTTGATGTCAGAGCAATACTCAGTGAGACCGTCAAACATGATTACCTCGCCTTAGAAGACACGCTGGTTTACCTGCTTCCTAAAGAGGTATTTCTCTCGCTTTATCACAGCAACGGTCAGTTCGCCGCCTACTTCGACACTAGCCTGGCGACACGCCAACAATTGATTGAAGAGGCACAAAAGCAGCAAAATTTAGGCGAGTTTATCCTCACCAAAGTCGATGAAGACATCTACCATCCGCCCTTGATTTTGCCAGCAGATATGCCGATCACCACGGTGACCGAAACCTTACTCAGCCAAGGCGTGGATGCTGCGCTGATCGAACTTACCAGCGATGACCCTCGCGTCACAAAGAATGCCACGCCTTATGGCATCGTCACTCGCACTAACATGCTCCACGCCGTGGTACTCGACAAACTGAGCAGCGACACCGCCATTGGCAACATTGCCACCTATCCAGTGCATCAGGTGGAAAAACACGAGTTTTTGTTCAACGCTATGGTGACCATGACTCGCCAACGGGTGAAGCGCTTAATGGTGTGTGAAGGCAGCCAAGCCGTTGGCATGCTCGATATGACGCAAATTCTTAGTGCGTTCTCCACCCACTCTCACGTGCTATCACTCAGCATTGCCCGAGCAAATAGTATTGATGAATTGGCGTTGGCGTCCAATCGTCAGCAGCAATTGGTCGATAGCCTTGTGACCAACGGTATTCGCACCCGATTTATGATGGAGTTGGTTTCAGCCGTTAACGAGCAAATCATTGAGCGTGCCTTTGAGCTTGTGGTGCCACCCGCGATGCACAATCACTGCTGCTTAGTCGTCATGGGCTCTGAAGGGCGCGGAGAACAAATTCTCAAAACCGATCAAGACAATGCCCTCATTTTTGAGCCAGGTCTGGAATGGCCGAATCAACAAAAAGTGCTTGATGAGCTCAACCACACGCTCGCGCGCCTTGGCTATCCACTCTGTCCTGGCAAAGTCATGGTCAGCAACCCTCATTGGGTACGCACGACTGACGCATGGCAACAGCGCATTGATGAGTTGGTCGCTAGTGCCAATAGCGAAAGCGTCATGGAGATTGCCATTCTTGCCGATGCCAGAGCGGTGGCGGGCAACGAAGCTTTACTCACGCCGGTCAAGCAGCACTTGCAGCAAAAAATGGCAGGACAAGAGTTGATCCTAACCGAGTTCACTCGCCCTGCCCTCAACTTTGCGGTGCCACTGACCTTATTTGGCAACGTGAAAAGCTCCAAGCAAGGCGTGGATCTCAAACAAGGGGGGATCTTCCCTATCGTACATGGCGTCAGAGCACTAAGCATGGAATACGCCATTGATGCGACCAACACCTTTGATCGCATCGACCAGCTGGTGGCAAAACGAGTCTTAGAGCAGGCGACTGCAGAGAACTTATCTGAGGCACTCAAACACCTGTTTAAACTGCGTCTTCAGCAGCAGCTCTCCCACCATGACATTAGTAACGCCATACAGTTGGATGTTCTGGAGCGGCCCGAGCGAGATCTACTTAGACATGGTTTACATGTGGTGAAGAAGTTCAAGCAGTGGTTGGGTTATCACTATCAAATTCGCCACTAAAGTAGTGAGGTGAAACATGAATATTATCACCAGAGCCTATTGGCGCTATCGGACAAAAGGCACGCCTTACCAAGGCTTGTTCAGCAAACCCGAACCCGATGAGTTTGTATCGCTCGATTGTGAGACCACCAGTCTCGACCCCAATGTGGCCGACATTGTCACCATTGCAGCAACAAAAATCATCGATAATCGCATCATTACCAGTGCCCCATTTGAAGTACGTCTGTCAGCGCCAAAGACCCTCGATGAGGATTCAATCAAAATTCATCATATTCGCCATGACGACCTCAAGCACGGCATCAGCGAGCAGCAAGCGATCAAGGCGCTGATACAGTTTATTGGCAATCGCCCTCTCGTTGGCTACCACATCCGTTACGACAAAAAGATCCTCGATCGCGCCTGCAAAAAGCACTTAGGATTTCCATTGCCAAACGCGCTGGTTGAGGTCAGTCAGATCTATAACGATCAACTGCTGAAATTGCTACCCAATGGCTACTTTGACTTGAGCCTAGAAGCCATCTGCCGTCATTTACAGATCCCCACTTATCACAAACACGACGCATTGGAAGATGCTAAAGCGGCCGCCATGGTGTACCTAAAACTGACCCGAGGCACATTGCCGCCATTTCGACCTCAGAACTAAAATCGCGAGAACTGCGACCAAGATCTCATTACATAACCAATCTAAGCCATTAATTTAGTTCGATTTTTATTCAATACGCCTAAAGTCTAATTGCTCATTGCAGCGAACTAGCCGAGAGTTAATACACGACCTAGTTCAGCCCTAGCCCGCTAAGCTCAATTCAAAGGAGAGAAGCAATGAGTGAAGTTCATGTCTATCCGGTAAAAGAAAACATTAAAACCAACACCCACGCGGATAACGACACTTATCTATCCATGTATCAACAGTCTGTCTCGGATCCAGAAGGGTTCTGGGGCGAACACGGCAAAATCGTTGACTGGATTAAACCATTCACTAAGGTCAAGCAAACTTCTTTTGACACTGGCCACGTCGACATTCGCTGGTTTGAAGATGGCACCCTAAACGTCTCTGCCAACTGTATTGACCGCCACCTCGCAGAGCGCGGCGACGACGTTGCCATCATTTGGGAAGGCGATGATCCAGCTGACGACAAAACTCTAACCTTTAACGAACTGCACAAAGAAGTGTGTAAGTTCTCCAATGCGCTTAAAGCTCAAGGCGTAAACAAAGGTGATGTGGTTTGTCTTTACATGCCCATGGTGCCAGAAGCGGCAGTCGCGATGCTCGCGTGTACCCGTATTGGCGCAGTGCATACTGTGGTATTTGGCGGTTTCTCTCCTGAAGCACTGTCTGGCCGTATTATCGATTCAGACGCTAAGGTCGTTATCACTGCCGATGAAGGCGTTCGCGGCGGCCGTGCGGTACCGCTGAAAAAGAATGTCGATGAAGCACTAACCAACCCAGAAGTGAAAACCATCTCTAAAGTCATGGTGCTTAAGCGCACTGGTGGCGATGTGGCTTGGCATGAGCATCGTGATGTGTGGTGGCATGAAGCGACAGCAAATGCATCTGAAGTATGTCCTCCAGAAGAAATGAACGCTGAAGATCCATTATTCATTCTTTATACATCAGGCTCGACAGGTAAACCTAAAGGGGTGATGCACACCACCGGTGGTTACCTAGTTTATGCGACCATGACCTTCAAGTACGTGTTCGATTACCAGCCGGGTGAAACCTTCTGGTGTACCGCGGACGTGGGTTGGATCACCGGCCACACTTACCTCATATACGGGCTACTTGCCAATGGTGCTAAGACCATCTTGTTTGAAGGTGTGCCAAATTACCCAAATACTAGCCGTATGAGCGAAGTGGTCGACAAACACCAAGTGAATACCCTTTACACTGCACCGACGGCAATTCGCGCTTTAATGGCGAAGGGCGATGAAGCGGTTAAAGGCACTTCTCGCGACAGCCTACGCATCATGGGTTCAGTTGGCGAACCTATCAACCCAGAAGCTTGGGAATGGTATTACAAAACTATCGGTAATGAGCAATCACCTATCGTTGACACCTGGTGGCAGACAGAGACAGGCGGTATCTTGATTACTCCGCTTCCGGGAGCCACAGAGCTCAAACCAGGTTCGGCAACTCGCCCATTCTTCGGTGTACAACCTGCACTGGTCGATAATATGGGCAACATTGTCGATGGTGCGACAGAAGGTAACCTCGTCATCCTTGATTCATGGCCAGGGCAAATGCGCACCGTTTATGGTGACCATGAGCGCTTTGAGCAGACTTACTTCTCTACCTTCAAAGGCATGTACTTTACCGGTGACGGCGCACGCCGCGATGAAGATGGCTACTACTGGATCACAGGCCGTGTCGATGACGTACTGAATGTGTCTGGTCACCGTATGGGTACCGCTGAGATTGAATCGGCATTAGTAGCATTCGATAAAATAGCGGAAGCGGCTATCGTCGGTATCCCACACGATATTAAAGGTCAGGCCATCTATGCCTACATCACGCTAAATGATGGTGAGTTCCCATCTGCGGAGCTACATAAAGAAGTGAAAGATTGGGTTCGCAAAGAAATCGGCCCGATCGCCACACCAGACGTGCTGCACTGGACCGATGCGCTGCCGAAGACTCGTTCAGGCAAAATCATGCGTCGTATCCTACGTAAGATTGCAACCGGTGATACGAGCAATCTAGGCGATACGTCAACACTGGCTGACCCAAGCGTGGTCGACAAGCTGATTGCCGAAAAAGCCGAACTCGCTTAATGACTCTTTTGCAACTTGATAACAAGCCGCCCTGGATTGGGCGGCTTTTTTGTTTCAGGTTTTTTCAGCAGCTTGTCAAAATGTGCTCTGTGCTGCAAATTTTCTGCCAGACTACAGGTGATTAGACCAGTAAATTGCTGCTAAATGTTGTGAATTAGCTATAATCTTGGTCAATTTTTAAAAATACGAGCTAAATGAGCTTCTCAGCCGCTCCTATTTTTATGTAAACTTGGGATAAACCCCGTTTATTTCACGTTAACCGAAGATGGCGACAATATGACAGCAAAGTCTCGAATTCTAGTTTTAAATGGCCCAAATCTTAACCTTTTAGGTGTCAGAGAGCCGGGACATTACGGCAGTGAAACACTCTCACAAATTGTTGATAACTTAGAAAAGCAAGCGGCAAAAGCCGACATCGAGCTGTCCCATCTTCAATCTAACCGTGAATATGAACTGATTGAGGCCATCCACGCGGCATTTGGGAATACCGATTTTATCATCATCAACCCAGCAGCGTTTACTCATACTAGCGTGGCACTGCGTGATGCTTTGCTGGGAGTCTCAATCCCGTTTATCGAAGTGCACTTATCAAACGTTCATGCCAGAGAGGCCTTTCGTCATCACTCTTATCTGTCCGATGTGGCGCAAGGGGTGATTTGCGGATTAGGTCCACAAGGCTATGAATTTGCGCTTTCAGCGGCCATCAAGGCACTAAAAGCAAACTAACCAAATACTCTACGGCTTAATGCAAAGCCGTCTTACTCACAAGACGAAGAGAAAGAAACATGGATATTCGTAAAATTAAGAAGCTAATTGAACTGGTTGAAGAATCTGGCATCGCTGAGCTAGAAATTTCTGAAGGTGAAGAATCAGTACGCATCAGCCGAAACAGCCCAGCTACCGCACCAGCACCTGTTCACTACGCAGCAGCGCCTGCTCCAGTAGCAGCTCCAGCCGCGGCACCAGTTGCAGCTGAAGAAGCAGCACCGGCAGTACCAGCGGGTCACCAAGTTCTTTCTCCAATGGTTGGTAGCTTCTACCGTGCGCCAAGCCCTGACTCAAAGCCATTTGTTGAAGTTGGCCAATCAGTAAGCGCTGGCGACACTATCTGTATCGTTGAAGCAATGAAAATGATGAACCAGATTGAAGCAGACAAGTCTGGTGTTGTTACCGCTATCCTAGCTGAAGATGGTCAAGCTGTAGAATTCGATCAACCGCTAGTTATCATCGAATAAGCGGGGCTTTGACTATGTTAGATAAAATCGTTATCGCAAACCGAGGTGAGATTGCACTTCGTATTTTGCGCGCTTGTAAAGAGCTAGGTATTAAGACGGTCGCTGTTCACTCAACAGCGGATCGCGACCTTAAGCACGTACTGCTTGCTGATGAAGCCATCTGTATTGGTCCAGCTCGTGGTATCGATAGCTACCTAAACATCCCACGCATCATCTCAGCAGCTGAAGTAACAGGTGCTGTGGCGATCCACCCGGGTTACGGTTTCTTGTCTGAGAACGCAGATTTTGCTGAGCAAGTTGAGCGTTCTGGATTCATCTTCATCGGTCCAAAAGCAGACACGATTCGCATGATGGGCGACAAAGTATCAGCTATCACAGCAATGAAAAAGGCAGGTGTACCATGTGTACCTGGCTCTGACGGCCCACTAGACAACGATGAAGCGAAGAACAAAGCGCATGCCAAGCGCATTGGCTACCCAGTTATCATCAAAGCCTCTGGTGGTGGCGGTGGTCGTGGTATGCGTGTAGTTCGCAGTGAAGCAGAGCTGGTCGAATCCATTGCCATGACACGTGCAGAAGCAAAAGCTGCCTTCAACAATGACATTGTTTACATGGAGAAATTCCTAGAAAACCCTCGTCATGTTGAAGTTCAGGTCATCGCAGACGGTCAAGGCGGCGCAATCCACCTTGGCGAACGTGACTGTTCAATGCAGCGTCGTCACCAAAAGGTTGTCGAAGAAGCACCTGCACCAGGCATCACTGAAGAGATGCGTAAGTACATCGGTGAACGCTGTACTCGTGCATGTATCGAAATCGGTTACCGCGGCGCAGGTACGTTTGAGTTCCTATACGAAAACGGCGAGTTCTACTTCATCGAAATGAACACGCGTATTCAGGTAGAGCACCCAGTAACAGAGATGGTGACTGGCGTTGACCTAATCAAAGAGCAGCTACGCGTTGCAGCAGGCCAACCACTGTCGTTCACTCAGGATGACATCAAACTGCGTGGTCATGCGATTGAATGTCGTATCAACGCGGAAGATCCTGAGCGCTTCCTACCATGTCCAGGTACCATCACGCGCTTCCACGCGCCGGGCGGTATGGGCGTTCGTTGGGAATCGCACATCTACACGGGCTACACAGTACCACCGCACTACGATTCAATGGTCGGTAAGCTGATTACTTTCGGTGAGAACCGTGATGTAGCGATTGCTCGAATGAAGAATGCACTGGGTGAGATGTTCATTGAAGGCATCAAGACCAACATTCCTCTACAAGAAGCGATCATGAATGATGAGAACTTCCAACACGGCGGTGCTAACATTCATTACCTAGAGAAGAAGCTTGGCCTGAGCTAATCACTTCCCTCTTGAGAAAAACCCGCCACGGCGGGTTTTTTTATGCTGAGTGTCAGTGAATCTGCTACACTCTGCGCAAAATTCACCTTGCTAGGACCCAACTTATGCCTTGGATTCAAATTAAACTCAACGCGACCAATGAAAATGCAGAGCAAATCGGCGACATGCTGATGGAAGAAACGGGCGCACTGTCTGTCACTTTCCTAGATGCGCACGATACGCCTGTATTTGAGCCGCTGCCTGGTGAGACCCGTTTATGGGGCGATACTGATATCGTCGCACTATACGATGCCGAAGCAGACACCAAATGGGTGGTTGAGACAATTAAAGGCAGCAATATGCTACCGGAAGGTTTCGCTCATAAAGTCGAGCAGCTAGAAGACAAGGACTGGGAACGTGAGTGGATGGAGAACTTCCACCCAATGAAGTTTGGTGAACGTTTGTGGATCTGCCCAAGCTGGCGCGATGTGCCAGAACCCGACGCCGTCAATGTGATGCTTGACCCTGGTCTAGCATTCGGTACCGGCACTCACCCAACGACAGCGCTTTGTCTAGAGTGGCTTGAGTCGCTCAACCTTGAGGGAAAAACGGTCATCGATTTTGGCTGTGGCTCAGGGATCCTAGCGATTGCCGCGATCAAACTTGGCGCTGCAAAAGTCATCGGGATCGACATTGATCCTCAAGCTCTGGTTGCGTCAAAAGACAACGCGCAGCGCAATGGCGTAGCAGACCAGTTAGAGCTATTCCTGCCACAAGATCAGCCAGAAGGCCTGATTGCCGATGTTGTCGTTGCCAACATTCTTGCAGGCCCGCTTCGCGACCTGTCTGGCATCATCAAAGGGCTCATTAAGCCAGGTGGTGAACTCGCGATGTCAGGCGTGCTAGATACCCAAGCAGAAGACGTGGCGAACTACTACCGCGATGATATGAGCATTGACCCTATCGTTGAACTGAACGAGTGGTGTCGCATCTCGGGCAAAAAATAACCACTCTCGTTTAAATAGCAGTGTTTTAGGAGGCAAAAACACTGCTATTTTTGCTCTAAAAGGAATACTTTTAGTACTAAGCGACTGAAAATGCGACAATTTGCAGAAACAAATTGTAAATGCTCAAATATTAGTCTTTTCACGCACCGAAAAAATGCGTAAAATGCGCGCCCTTGCTTGTGTAAACCTGTGGCGATGTTTTGAAAATCGGACAATACCAACTTAAGAACAACCTCATTGTCGCACCCATGGCGGGTGTTACCGATAGACCGTTCCGTGAGTTGTGCCTTCGTTACGGTGCCGGTATGGCCGTCAGTGAAATGATGTCCTCAAACCCGAAACTGTGGAAAACAGCCAAGTCACAGCAGCGCATGGTGCACGAGGGCGAATCAGGTATTCGTTCAGTGCAAATAGCAGGTGCCGATCCAACACTTATGGCGGAAGCGGCACAGTTCAGTGTTGAAAACGGTGCACAAATCATCGACATCAACATGGGCTGCCCTGCTAAAAAAGTGAATAAAAAACTGGCGGGTTCTGCTCTGCTTAAGTACCCAGATATCATTGAAGATATTCTGCGCACCGTAGTCGATGCTGTCGATGTCCCTGTGACATTAAAAACCCGTACAGGTTGGGATACAGACAATAAAAACTGTGTCCAAATTGCAAAACTAGCCGAAGACTGCGGCATACAGGCGCTCGCCCTTCATGGTCGAACTCGTACCTGCATGTACAAAGGCGAGGCAGAATACGACAGCATCAAAGCGGTAAAAGAAGCTGTCTCTATACCGGTTATCGCTAACGGTGATATCGATAGCCCAGAGAAAGCGAAATATGTACTGGATTACACTGGTGCAGACGCTTTGATGATTGGACGTCCGGCCCAAGGACGGCCATGGATTTTCGAGGAAATCCAACATTACTTGGAAAACGGCACACTGATGCCTGAGCGCCCGACTTCGGATGTGCAGGGTATTTTGCTTGGTCATGTTCAAGCACTTCACCAGTTTTATGGTGAGTTTTTAGGTCCACGCATCGCGCGTAAGCATGTTGGCTGGTATCTAAAGGAACATGAACAGGCGAGTGAGTTCCGCCGTACCTTCAACGCGATTGAGGCTGCAAATGAACAGCTCGACGCATTGCAAGGTTATTTTGACAACGTTGCATCATAATTACGAGAAGAGCTAAACCGATTATGTTCGAACAAAATTTGACTTCAGAACCATTGACAGTTACTACAGTAACATCTTCAGACCAAATCACACAGAAGCCGCTACGTGACTCTGTAAAAGCGTCTTTAAAGAACTACCTTGCTCAATTAAATGGTCAAGACGTCACTGAATTGTATGAACTAGTTCTAGCGGAAGTTGAACAGCCGCTACTAGACACCATCATGCAGTACACTCGCGGTAACCAAACTCGCGCAGCAACAATGATGGGTATCAACCGCGGTACTCTTCGTAAGAAGCTTAAGAAATACGGCATGAACTAATTCGCCTCTAGCGAACTATTTGAGATTAAAGGGTCTGGAGCACACGCTTCAGACCCTTTTCTTTGTCCGAATCTCGCTCAAATCCCCCTCAACAACTAATCTTAGATTCCCTCTTGACCTCAACTTAACTTGAGGATTTACCGTTAACGTCAGCGATTGTTTTTATTCAAACACAAACAAGGAGACGTTATGAAAAGCTACGTAGAACACGCCAATATTACCGTAATAGATGCCGAGCACAGTGTTGGACTGCTACTTGCTGCACTACCTGACTGGTCGATCCGAGGAGAAGGTCGAACCGATGATTGGTTTGGTAAACCGATGCGCTGGTATCACGTTGGAACAGAAGAGAGTTACATCACTATCCAAGATGGCGGCGAAGGAGAGGCCGGAACATGGCAGCAGCCTTGGATTGGAGTTAAACACATTGGCATTGTGGTCGACGATCTAAAAAAGACCATTTCACGACTTGAAGACGCTGGTTACCCGCTTGATCACATGGGTGGCGAACACCCCTATCGTCAAAGTGCCTATTTTCAAGACAAGCATCATGTCCAGTTTGAGTTTGTCGAATATTTTTCTGAACTTGCCACTGAGCGCAATGACTATCAGTTATAGCTTTCGATTTGAGTCAACTTCAAAAGGAAGTGGGTTGTAATAAGTGGTTCTATACATAAGCAACCATGCCCACAAATGCAAAGCTGGGCTCAAACCCAGCTTTGTGACCCGCTTAATAATTAGACGATAGTGGCATAGAGTCAGCGCAGAACATGGCATAGGGTATAGCTATAACAACAATCAGCATGCCGAATGACTAAAGGTGATGCACTCTTTTTCCAAGAAAGGAATTCTTGCTATGACTACTCCGCTTCTGCGCCGCATTTCGATTCAACATCGACTGTTTCTGCTCATTGGACTCGTTTCCGTTGCTCTATTTATTCCACTCATTTTGGCACTGCTCGATTATCAGCAGTCATTAATGACCAACAAACAAAACAAGACCCAACACTTAGTGCAAACGGCTTATACCTTAGTGGAGCACTACCACCAGCAACACATCAAAGGAGAGATAAGTCTAGAACAAGCTAAGACAGGGGCAGCCAATGCCGTTCAAAGTCTTCGCTATGATGCCAATGATTACTTTTGGATCAACGATCTCACTCCCACCATGGTCATGCACCCAATGAAGCCAGCCCTCAATGGACAAGATCTTAGCCAAATTGCCGATCCCAACGGGAAGAAACTGTTTGTCGACATGGTTACCCTCGCTAAACAGCAGCAGTCAGGTCTGGTACATTACATGTGGCCAAAGCCAGGCTCTGAGTCTCCCGTCGAGAAAGTCTCATACATCAAACTATTTAAGCCCTGGGGCTGGGTAATTGGCTCAGGTGTTTATGTCGATGATGTGAATGCGCTCACTTGGCAAGCCATCCAAAAGGTATTGATGAGTGTCATTGCCGCTCTGGCTGTTATGTTGGCAATTGCCTATATCATTGGCCGCAGCATCATCAAACCATGCCGTGATACATTGGCGGCATTAGACGATATTGCCAGTGGCGATGGCGATTTGTCGCAGACCCTACCCGAAACCGGAAGTGATGAGCTGAGCCATATTGCGAAAGCGTTCAATCAATTCACCCACAAGCTCGAGAGCATCATTCGTGATATCAAGCCTGTCACCGAGGACATTACTCAAGCGGCCATCGCGCTAAATACCGTTGCTCAGCAAGGCGCAGCTCAATCAGAGCAACAGCAGCAAGCGGTCGATACTGTTGCCTCTGCGATGAATGAGCTTCATGCCAGTAACAGAGAAGTCGCGAATTCCGCCCAGCAGGCTGCTGAGGCCGCTCAGGAAGCGAGCTCTCAAGGTCAACACGGCGGTGAAGTGATTGAGCGTGCCACCTCACATATGCAGGCATTATCGATGCAGCTCACTGAAACGGACCAAAACATTCAGATGCTAGCAACAGAAACGCAGGAAGTGGGCTCTGTGCTTGAGGTCATTCGCGGCGTCGCCGAGCAAACCAATCTATTGGCACTCAACGCTGCTATAGAAGCCGCTCGAGCAGGTGAACAAGGGCGTGGATTTGCCGTAGTCGCGGACGAAGTAAGAACGCTTGCGACTCGAACTCAGAGCAGTACCGATGAGATTGAGCAGATCATTCAAAAGCTGCAAACCCAAGCGGCAGAGGTCAGCCAGTCAATGACGTTGACGCAACAGCAATCCACGGCAACTATCGAGCACACGGAACAAGCAAGACAAGCACTGCAGCAAATCGACCAACGCATCAGTGCCATTGCCTCTCTCAATGAGCTAATTGCCGCAGCGAGTTCTCAGCAAACCTTAGCGACCGATGAAATCAGTCAAAATCTGACGCAAATTGCCGATCATGGCAGCCAGTCGGCCAATGAGGCGAAAAAGCTGGCCGAAGCCAGTGAGCAATTGATGGAAAATGGCAACACTTTAAGTGTCGGTGTGGGCGCATTTAAAGTGCAATCGTAAGCCGCACTCAGTAATAAGGGAGGCAATGTCTCCCTTGTCTTCTCTTCGTCACGATTTTTCATCTGCGACTTCTAGAGCCGCGAGTATTGAGCAGTGGCTCGCGTCATGGTCATGTCCACAACAGGCATCATTGATCTTCTTAAGCGCGGCACGAATCCTGGTAAGTTCAGCGATTTTGTCATCAATGAGTTCAAGCTTGCTAGAGGTAATGGCTTTTACTTCAGAGCAGCTGTGCTCGGTGGCCTCAAGCTTAATTCCAAGCAGCTCTTTAATTTCATCTAAGCTCAGACCAACCTCTTTCGCCTTAAGAATAAAACGAACTTGCCTTTGACTCTCTTCATTATAAAGACGGTAACCCGAGTCACTGCGACCAACAGGAGCAATCAATTGGTTCTTTTCATAAAAACGCAACGTATCTGACGTCACCTTGCAGCGTTTTGCTAACTCACCTATTTGAAACATAACCGTTTAAATTAACCTCTTTGTTACAAAAGTGTTCTTTAGTAGGCTTTTTTGCACTTTTTTTGCCTATGCCAAACGATTGCGCGAGCTTTTTTGTAATAGATTGGTTAGAATACGCGCCATCGCCACCCCGGTGGTAAAAATACCAAGGGTATTTGCCCAACAGACGACTGGGTCGCCTCAATCATGAAAGAACCCGTCCTGTTTGGCAACTATCTTTAAATCCGCAGAGCAAACCAATCGTTTGCCCTGTACACAGCAACACAATCTGTGACTTTGAGGAAACAGAAGCATGAGTAACGCTCGTCCAATTCGCCGCGCTTTAATCAGCGTATCTGACAAAACTGGTATCGTTGAGTTCGCACAAGCACTAGCACAACGCGGTGTTGATATCCTTTCTACTGGTGGTACTGCTCGCCTTCTTGCTGAGCAAGGCATCGCAGTAACTGAAGTATCTGACTACACTGGCTTCCCAGAGATGATGGATGGTCGTGTTAAGACGCTACACCCGAAAGTACACGGTGGTGTGCTAGGTCGTCGCGGTCAAGACGACGACGTGATGGCGACTCACGGCATCAACCCAATCGATATGGTTGTGGTAAACCTATACCCATTTGCTGCAACCGTAGCAAAAGAGGGCTGTACGCTAGAAGACGCAGTGGAAAACATTGATATCGGTGGTCCAACTATGGTTCGCTCCGCAGCGAAAAACCACAAAGACGTAACTATCGTTGTTAACGCACACGACTACGAGCGCGTTATTGCTGAAATGGACGCAAACGACAAATCTCTTACTCTAGAGACACGTTTCGACCTCGCTATCGCAGCTTTTGAGCACACAGCCTCTTACGACGGCATGATCGCTAACTACTTCGGTACTATGGTTCCATCTTACGGTGAGAACAAAGAGGGTGATGCTGAATCTAAGTTCCCGCGCACGTTTAACCAACAGTTCGTGAAAAAGCAAGACATGCGCTACGGTGAGAACAGCCACCAAGACGCTGCGTTCTACGTAGAAGCAAACCCAGAAGAAGCGTCTGTATCTACCGCTCGCCAAATCCAAGGTAAAGCTCTGTCTTACAACAACATCGCCGACACTGACGCAGCACTTGAGTGTGTGAAAGAGTTTGATGAGCCAGCTTGCGTTATCGTTAAGCACGCCAACCCATGTGGCGTTGCGCTAGGTAAAGACATCCTTGAGGCGTATGACCGCGCTTACAAAACTGACCCAACGTCAGCGTTTGGTGGCATCATCGCCTTCAACCAAGAGCTAGATGCAGAAACAGCGAAAGCAATTGTTGAGCGTCAGTTCGTTGAAGTCATCATCGCACCTTCTGTTTCTGCTGAAGCAGTAGAAGTGGTTGCGGCGAAGAAAAACGTTCGCCTGCTAGAGTGTGGCGAGTGGACAACTAAGACGACGGGTTTTGACGTTAAGCGCGTTAACGGTGGTCTTCTGGTTCAAGACCGCGACCAAGGCATGGTATCGCTAGATGACCTTAAAGTGGTTTCTAAGCGTCAACCAACAGAAGAAGAGCTAAAAGACGCACTATTCTGCTGGAAAGTGGCTAAGTACGTTAAGTCAAACGCGATCGTTTACTCGAAAGGCGACATGACTATCGGTGTAGGCGCAGGTCAAATGAGCCGCGTGTACTCTGCAAAAATCGCTGGCATCAAAGCGGCTGACGAAGGTCTACAGGTTGAAGGCTGCGTAATGGCATCCGATGCATTCTTCCCATTCCGTGATGGCATTGACGCTGCAGCAGAAGCTGGCATTAAGTGCGTTATCCAACCAGGTGGCTCTATGCGTGATGACGAAGTTATCGCAGCAGCGGACGAGCATGGCATGGCGATGATCTTTACAGGCATGCGCCACTTCCGTCACTAATTCGTTTTTGGTTCTCCCCCTTGCTAAGGGGGAGTTAGAGGGGGTCAGTTTGCGAGATCGCTATTTACCCCTCCCAGCCTCCCCTTATTAAGGGGAGGAGCAAAATCAAAGGATATATTATGAACGTTCTAATTATTGGTGCTGGTGGTCGTGAGCACGCTCTGGGTTGGAAAGTGGCTCAGAATCCAAATGTTGAAACTGTTTTCGTCGCACCAGGTAACGCAGGTTCTGCGCTTGAGCCAAAGCTTGAAAACGTTGCTATTGACGTTGAAGACATTCAAGGCCTGGTAGCGTTTGCAAAAGAGAAAAACATCGAGCTAACGATTGTAGGTCCTGAAGCACCGCTTGTAATTGGTGTTGTGGATGCATTCCAAGAGGCCGGCCTAGCGATCTTTGGCCCGACTCAAGCAGCCGCTCAGCTAGAAGGCTCTAAAGCGTTCACCAAAGACTTCCTAGCTCGTCACACTATCCCAACTGGCGCTTACGCTAACTTCACTGAAATTGAGCCTGCATTGGCTTACGTTCGCGAGCAAGGTGCTCCGATCGTAGTTAAGGCTGACGGTCTTGCGGCTGGTAAAGGTGTGATCGTTGCGATGACGCTAGAAGAAGCAGAAGACGCAATCAAAGACATGCTGGCTGGCAACGCATTTGGCGACGCTGGTAGCCGCGTGGTTATCGAAGAATTCCTAGACGGCGAAGAAGCAAGCTTCATCGTGATGGTTGATGGTGAAAACGTATTGCCAATGGCAACCAGCCAAGACCACAAACGCGTTGGTGATAAGGACACAGGGCCTAACACTGGCGGCATGGGCGCTTACTCTCCGGCTCCAGTTGTCACGCAAGAAATCCACAACCGCATTATGGAAGAGGTTATCTACCCAACCGTTCGCGGCATGGCTTCAGAAGGTAACCCATATACAGGTTTCCTATACGCGGGTCTGATGATCGACAAAGATGGTACGCCTAAGGTTATCGAATATAACTGCCGTTTCGGTGACCCAGAAACTCAACCTATCATGATGCGTATGCAATCTGACATGGTTGAGCTTTGCCAAGCTGCGATCGACAAGAAGCTAGACCAAGTTGAGTCTAAGTGGGATCCACGTGCTTCTATCGGTATCGTTCTAGCTGCAGGTGGCTACCCAGCGTCTTACAACAAAGGTGATGTTATCTCTGGCCTACCAACAACAGAAGTGGAAGGCGAGAAGGTATTCCACGCAGGTACAGCAGACAAAGACGGCAATGTTGTGACTAACGGTGGTCGCGTACTATGCGCAACCGCACTAGGCAACACGGTATCTGAGGCTCAAGCGCGCGCTTATGAGCTGACTAAGAAGATCAGCTGGGACGGCATGTTCCACCGCAACGACATCGGCTATCGTGCGATTGCTCGCGAGCAAAAGTAATTGAGCCAAGTTCAAAATGACAAAGGGTGCCAATCGGCACCCTTTTTTAATTTGTTCTGGGAAATGTATTAAATCAGTTCAGGTCTTGGAATGCAGTCTTTGGCGCCATCGGCCAACATCAGTAACTGCTCTACCCTTGCGCCAGTCAACCGTGTGCTGCCCAAGAACGCCACATAGCTTTCCACTTCAGCCAAACGAGAAACCACAAAACTTGGTAAGCTCTGCTCAAACTTAATGTTATTGAATTCTATACCGCTGCACGTTTCTAGTGTCTCACCATCCCAGTGGCCTTGAACAAGCTCTAAGCCGTCACTGTCTTGCTCTTTTACTCGTTCAACTAACAGCGAAGCTTCACGTTGGTAATTTTCAAGCTGAGCTTTTTTCACTGGTAGCACTTTACCATTACGGCGGTACTGCTGATAAATCGCCTCACCCTCTTTGTTAAATCGTACGTGGATGCGGTAAGTCACGGATCCCGTTTCCAAGTCATTTTGTACCCCTTCACGTACAAACTCTCTCAGAGTATCGCCGCTCCAGCGATAATTTGATTGATACCAGCCGTAGTCATTCATGTTGACGTAATCAGCAGCACTATGAGGGCGAGTGAGTTTTTCGGTATACCAATAAAAACTGGTCGCATCACCCAATGTCTGGCCACCGGTATAGTCTGAAAATTGATTGATACTCGGAGAAGGAGAAGACGAACAGCCAAGCAAGCTAGCTGCGAGAAGCGAAACCAACAGTATTCTTTTCATAGTTGCGAGGCACCTCTATTGAACGCGCGATAAACGAATTACACCGAGTGACACAGTTAAGACAGTAAATGGTGCGTCGCGTTCAGTTAAATGAAGCTTAAAGTGAGGAGACAGATAGGTAATCGCGCTGATTCAAAACACGCTTAACAATCGATCCTGGGGAAGAATAAGATGGAGAGAACAGCACCGATGAAGCCATCGGTGCTGTAAAAATTATTTCACTGCGTCTTTCAGTGCTTTACCAGCAACGAATGCTGGAACGTTAGCAGCAGCGATTTGGATCTCTTCACCAGTCTTTGGATTACGACCAGTGCGAGCTGCACGGTGGTTTACTTTGAACGTACCAAAACCAATTAGTTGAACTTGGTCACCTTCAGTTAGCGCTTCAGATACGCCTGAAAGCGTCGCTTCTAGCGCTGCTTTAGCTTGTGCTTTAGATAGGTCAGCTTTTTCAGCGATAAAATCGATTAATTGGGTCTTGTTCATTAGGTTTCCCTTCTTCATGTTATCGAGTTAAAGCCCACTCTAAATCATAAAGCCCCCATCTGGCAAAGGTTTGTAGCGCTTCTTTATCGCTTATGACGTAGATTTAACCGTTTTATGAGCAATAACTCACAATTTGTTACCCAAAGATTAAGTTTGAAACCTTGTAATTTATTGCATAAAGTCCCATAAATGCACTGCGACTCAACTGATAAGCCTGATAAATTGGTCTGTCGCTACTGTTTTTAAGCACTCACCAACAATGCACAGGCTCATTTTTGCAGCAAAGTTAGGTTGATGTGTGCACTTACCTAGGAAATGAATGTTTCTTTTAACGGTTTATATTACTGTCGCTATTGGTGTCTCTTTTATCTGTTCGGTATTAGAGGCGGTACTTTTAAGTATCACCCCAAGCTATCTTGCTCAGTTGAGACAAAAGGGTCACCCTGCGGCAGAAAAGCTAACCAAGCTCAAAGCAGAGCTAGATAGACCCCTAGCGTCTATTTTGACCCTAAACACCATCGCCCACACTATCGGTGCGGCGAGTGCCGGTGCGCAAGCGGCAAAAGTGTTCGGTAGCCAATGGCTAGGCGTCTTCTCAGCAGTATTAACGCTGGCTATTCTGGTGTTGTCAGAAATCGTACCGAAAACCATTGGTGCGACCTACTGGCGTCAACTCGCTCCGGTTTCAGCCACTATCCTACGTTGGATGGTGTGGGCACTGACGCCATTTGTTTGGTTCTCAGAGCAAATTACAAAACGCCTAGCGCGCGGCCATGAAACGCCGAAAATGCGTGATGAGCTATCAGCAATGGCAATGCTAGCTAAAGAAAGCGGCGAGTTTGCGGAAGGCGAATCGAACATCTTGAATAACATTTTGAATATTCAAGACATCCCAGTAACGCAAGTAATGACGCCTCGTCCAGTGGTGTTCCGCGTACCGGCTGAGATGACCATCAATGAATTTTTGACTGAGCATAAAGAGACGCCGTTCTCACGCCCATTGGTGTACAGCCAGCAGAAAGACAACATTCTCGGCTTTGTACACCGCTTGGAGCTATTTAAGCTTCAACAGCAAGGCAGCGGCGAGAAGCAACTAGGATCGGTGATGCGCCCAATCCAGGTGTTGTTTAACACCATCATGTTGCCGAAAGCGTTTGAACAGATGATGGCGGCGCGCCTGCAAATCGCGATGATTGTCGACGAGTACGGCACCATTCAAGGCATCATCACTCTAGAAGACATCTTCGAGCACTTGTTGGGGCAAGAGATTGTCGATGAGGTGGACAAAACCACCGACATGCAAGAACTGGCTTATCAGCGCTGGGAAAACTGGAAAGAAAAACACAGCATCGTTGATAACTCAGACGATGATGACGAAGAAGCACCAGTCGAAAAGCCTGAGCCTCAAGCCCAAACGCCACAAAAAGCTGAAGAGACGAAAGACGAAACTAACTCTCAGGATAAGAAAGAGTCTTAAGCGCTCAATCTCAAAAAGCTCTGAATCTCTACAAGCACTCAAAATAAAATGGCCGCGAAGTTCGCGGCCATTTTTTTATATCCAGCAGGCTGTCGTTAGTGACTGCCTATCTCGTTGCCCAACAGGAAGTTCTCATCACTACTGACCACAACGCCATACTTGAGGAAGTTCTTACCGAGAATCATACTGTAGTGGAAACGAGAGCGGTCTTGCAGGTTCACACGTACTGTTTTCTCAACATCGCCAAGTTTCACGCGCATATTGACCACAGGGCGAACATTGGCCTTCTCCCCAGCTTTAGCACGAATGCGCATCACATCCACCACTTCGCGGGTAAATTCTTGCTTCATACCCATGTCATTGGTGTAGGTGAAGGTCACCATTTTCTTGCCATCTTTTTCAAACTGCTTGATGTTGGTCGCGTTCATTGAGCTGACGTCGGCACCCGTATCCAGTTTCACTGGGAAAGAGAGCCCTTCCACCGTGGCATTTTCAATATGCCCTGCCGTAAACACAGGGTAGGCATCGAGTAGGTTCTCACTGCGAGTATTCACCAGTACACCCGCCTTTGTGGCTTTCTTACCGATGATAAAGTATGGCTTATCCCCTTCATCGCTATCGAGTGCTTCAAGTGCAAACTCTACAGTAACGGTGCGATCACCAACGATAAACTCACCATCGACCACCGGCCTTACCGTATCGCCCACTTTGATGCGGCGTAAAATAGTTTTGCGGATCTTCTCTTCATTGCCTAAATCACTCGACAAGTAGTACTCCACTTTGTCGCGACCCTTAGCTTCAATGATTTCGAAACTGCTGACTTTCAGAAGCGGCGTGTTTACCGCAAACGACGGTTCGGCATCAAGCTGAACACCATCGAGGATCAAGCTTTCCGTTGGTGAGACCACCAGCGGCTTGTCTTTCATGCGAGCTGCAAAGCTCTGCTTTTTCTTCTCAAGCTTTCCTTTAGCGCCGGTATCGACAATAAAGTTCTTGTTAAGCGTATTCAGACCTAGACGAAGCTGAGTGCTCTGCTTCGAGCGATCTTTAAGGTAAACCTGAATCGTACCTTCAAAGTCTTTACCACCTTTAAATGGTACAAAGATCATTGGGTACTCATTGCCTGACACTGAAAGCATTTTCACTAACGGATAAGTGACACGTTTTTGTGCGCCTTCCTTGCCAACCAAATCGAAGCTTACTGAATTGGCTTTTTTGTCTACCTCAATATTTTGCGCATTGAGAATGCTGTAGTTGTTCGACAAAGAGATGCTGACGTCTACCGGCACATCTGTCACCGAGCCGGATTCTCGGCGACCAATCACTTGCGCGTCTTTTTGTTCTTGCAGGTAGTCGTATCCAGCCATAACCCAAGCGTTGTTGGCTAGGAAGGTCTTACCGATCAAAATTGGGGCGCTAAAGCCGCTTCGGTCGGTAAGGTTCACTTCCGTGTCCACGGTCTTGCCAGCAATGGTCATTGGCAAAGTGACAACTGGGCGGTAGATAGGCGTCGAACTGGTGCGGCTTCGAATGACACTGGTGCGCGTCAATGGGCGCTCCATTTCAATCTTTTCACCCGTGTAAGGGTGGCGCAAAGTGAAGTTCACTACGCCTTGGAAGTTGCGCTCGTCATTATCGAACTCTTTTAGCCACCAGTCACTCGCTGAGCCACCATACTCATCGACGATGGTTTGCATCAGCTTCTCGTCACTGAGTCCTTGGTACTTAGGATTGTTACTGATGACCTTAATGTCTTCAGCGTGCATTGATGTAGTATCAGCGCCCGTATCGATTTTACCGACAAATGGAATGCCTTCGAGCGCTTCAATATCTTGGTAGTAAACACTTTCAACGCGTCCAAGGACAATCTTATCCTCAATAGAAAGAACCGGTGCTTGTGTAGTAGAGAGATCTGGTGCAGCCATAGCCCACCCGCTTGTCATTGTGGCTAGAATTAACGCCAATTTAGTTGCTGTAGTTTTCATTTTAATACATCCATTCATCGACTGGCTCTAAATACGCATGAGTTCCTAAGACAACGGTCGACTCACTTCGTTTACCGACTCCTTTAAACTTTACAGAAAATCAACGGAATATCCACGCGATTATCAATAAATTAGCAATTCCTCGTTTGGTTTCACCTTTCTCCATAGCAGAAACGTGTATCAGAAACGTGGCGCAGAAAAATGACCAGGGAATTGCAAATCACTGCTGATGCCCTTATATCCTATGGATATCTAGGAGTGCCCGCGCACTCCCCACACAACAAAAAAGAGAATACACGGATGAGCCAAGCTATCTGTCAACTGATTGCTAAAGAGCTGAACGTCAGTCACAAGCAAGTTGAAGCCGCCGTTACCCTAATTGATGACGGTAACACAGTTCCATTTATCGCTCGCTATCGAAAAGAGGTCACTGGGGGGCTGGATGATACTCAACTTCGCACCTTAGACTCGCGTTTAAGCTACCTGCGTGAATTGGACGACCGACGTCAGACGATTCTGAAATCCATCGACGATCAGGGCAAGCTTACAGCAGAGCTGCGCAGTGAAATTGAGAATGCGGACAACAAAACTCGTCTTGAAGATCTGTACCTACCTTACAAACCTAAACGTCGCACCAAAGGTCAAATTGCTATTGAGGCCGGCCTTGAGCCTCTAGCCGACTTGTTGTGGACAAATCCAAGCAATGAACCTGAAACTGCTGCGTCGAGTTACATCGACAGTGAAAAAGGCATTGCCGACAGCAAAGCGGCTTTGGATGGCGCGCGTGCCATCATTATGGAGCGCATCGCAGAAGATGCCGACCTACTCGAAAAAGTGCGTCAATACCTAAATCGCCACGCTGAACTGCGCTCACGCGTTGTGACTGGCAAAGAGCAAGACGGTGAAAAGTTCAAAGACTACTTTGAACACGATGAGGCAATGAGCAAAGTGCCGTCTCACCGTGCACTGGCGATGCTTCGCGGCCGTAATGAAGGCTTCTTGCAGCTATCGGTTAACGCCGACCCTGCCAACGAAGAAAACGCTCGTGAGTCCTACTGCGAAACTCTGATTGCTGAGCACTACGGCATTCATCTTAGCCAGGCACCGGCAGATGCATGGCGCAAACAAGTCATCAGCTGGGCATGGCGCATTAAAGTCTCCATGCACATGGAAACCGAACTGATGGGCGCACTCAAAGAGCGCTCTGAAGTCGACGCGATTACGGTATTTGCCACCAACTTGAAAGATCTGTTGATGGCCGCGCCCGCCGGTCCAAAAGCCACGCTTGGCCTCGACCCAGGTCTGCGCACCGGTTGTAAGGTCGCGGTGGTAGATGCCACTGGTAAAGTGCTCGCAACCGACACCATTTACCCGCATGTTCCTCAAAAACAGTACGACAAAGCCGCCCATGCAGTGGATAAATTAGTTCGCCAATTTAACGTCGATTTGATTGCCATCGGTAACGGCACGGCATCGCGCGAGACCGATAGTTTTGCAGCAGATGTCATCAAACGCGGTAACTTAAAAGTGCAGAAGATCATCGTCAGTGAAGCCGGCGCGTCTGTGTATTCAGCATCTGAACTGGCAGCAAAAGAGTTCCCAAATATGGACGTATCCCTGCGCGGTGCGGTTTCTATTGCGAGACGTTTGCAAGATCCACTGGCGGAGCTTGTGAAGATCGACCCTAAATCCATCGGTGTGGGTCAGTATCAGCATGATGTAAGCCAGACCATGCTGGCTAAGCGTCTCGATGCCGTTGTGGAAGACTGTGTAAACGCTGTCGGTGTTGATGTAAACACCGCTTCTGCTGCGCTACTAACTCGTGTCGCGGGCTTATCTTCCACGCTGGCACAAAACATTGTCGACTACCGTGATGAAAACGGTCGCTTCGAAGCTCGTACCACACTTAAAAAAGTGGCGCGACTTGGCCCTAAAGCGTTTGAGCAGTGTGCTGGATTCCTACGTATCATGGATGGTAAGAACCCGCTTGATGCATCAGCCGTGCACCCAGAAGCTTACCCTGTGGTCAAAACCATTGCGGAGAAAACCGGTCGCGCAATGAAATCTATCATCGGTGACAGCAGCTTCCTTCGCACCGTCAATGCGGTTGATTACACCGATGAGACCTTCGGTCTACCAACGGTCACCGACATCATCCGAGAGCTAGATAAGCCTGGTCGAGACCCTCGCCCAGAGTTTAAAACGGCAACCTTCGCTGAAGGTGTCAACACTATCAACGATCTTGAGCCAGGCATGGTTCTCGAAGGCGTCGTTTCGAATGTGGCTAACTTCGGTGCGTTTGTGGATATCGGTGTTCACCAAGATGGTTTAGTGCACATCTCTGCGCTAACTGACAAGTTTGTCGCTGACCCGCGTGAAGTGGTGAAAGCCGGTGATATCGTAAAAGTGAAAGTCATGGAAGTGGATGCAGGCCGCAAGCGTATTGGTTTATCAATGCGCCTCAACGATGAACCTGGTGCGGATAACCGCCCCGCTCGTTCAAACAAACCCGCCCGTGGCAACCAGCGTGACAATCAGTGTGGCGGTCAACGTCAACGTTCAAATCACCAAGAAACAGGCAGCAGTGCGATGGGTGGGGCATTCGCTGCCGCCTTCGCGAAAGCGAAAAAGTAACCTGCCCAAAAAAGCAAAAAGAGCACCTTGAGTGCTCTTTTTGCTTTCTAATAGTAAGCGTTATCCAACGGCAATAATATCCGAGGGCGTATTCGGTGCCACCGAGTGTCCATAGTGATAGCGAATCACCGTACGTCGCTTGGCCATTTTTCCTGCCATCAACGCTTCTTGAAGCACTTTGGCAGGCAAGCGAAAACGCATCGCATATCCCTTACCTTGAGACTGACTGTAACTGCTCAGTGACAGCAAATAAAACAGGCGCTCAATCGGGTCTTCACGTTCGAGGGACGCTTCTTCAGCATCATAGTCTGGATGCTCAGCAGGATCCCATGCCGAACGTTTACGGCGTTTTTCTTCCTCATTAATTCGGCGCTCAGCATTCGTCCTTGCCAGTTCAACCGTAGGCACGATCGGTTCACGCACTTTGTTGTCACGCGCCGCCTGCTCAGTTTGTGGATTGACCGACGGGGCTATAACTGGGGCACTAACACTGTTGGGCGACACTATCATAGGTCACGCTCCTCTGCTGTGAGTGATTTTCGCCAAACCTCAACAACTAACCTAGACCGACGAGCAATCTATCTATTAGATTATCGGAAAAACAGTGCCAACCTTTACCTATTTGTGCAAAAAAACCGCAAAAATTAGCGATCTAACTCACGAACCCGCGCGATAAATTCAGCGGTTTCAGTAATAAAGGGAGCGTGGGAAGACGCGGTAAAAATATGACTTTGATGAGCCTCCATCTGTCTATCTAACAAACTGGCGACTCGCACCGGCACCAAACCGTCTAAGCGCCCATACCAGCGATGCACAGGCATGGTTAGCGCAGCAAGCTCACTGCGGTAATCAAGTTTATCTAACCACTGTAAACCTAACATCAATGCATCGGGGCAAGGCATAGGCCTAGAAAGCACCGCTTGTTTGAGTTGCTTAATATCTTGGCGTGCACTTGGACTACCCATGGCTTGCAGCGCCATAAAACGCTCAATCGTCACCGTGAAATTATCACTGAGCTGAGTCATAAACGCCGCGAGTACGTCTTGTTTAATCCCGCGCCACCCCTCTCCTTGGGAAAATTTTGGTGAACTCGCCAAGGTAACTAACTGACTGACACGCGCTGGATACTCATGGGCAATGTGTGTCGCAATCAACCCACCTAGTGACCAGCCAAGCCAAATGGCACGCTCTGGTGCTTCTGCTAGCAATGCGTTCACCAGCTCAGTCAAAGATTCGTAGCCAATTTGATGACTGTAGCCATAGCCAGGTAAATCAACCGTATGCACGGTGAAGTGCTCAGCCAGCTCACTAACGCATGCAGACCATACCGCGCCGTTCATGCCCCAACCGTGTACTAGCACCAAATCAGGTCCTTGCCCTTCCACCTGCCAATGTACTTTTGCCGAACTGCTCACACGATCTCCTACTGATTTGGTTCTTTTTCTGCTTCGAATTGTTCCATGCTAATAGGATTCCTTTACACGTCAACTCAGACCAATGCGATTTTTATCTCGGCTACCAAAACAATGTCATGTCTGCGGATTCACCATTAACCGCTCTCTTGGTCACAATCTATGGTGTGAGCACTGCCAGTCATTGTTTAACTTTGAACGTCATCGCTGCAGACGCTGTGGCCTGACTATGGACAATACCGCCGAGATCTGCGGCACATGCCTCACCACACCGCCTCCGTGGCAAACGCTGATTTGTCTTGGCGATTACCGGCCACCTCTATCATCTTTTATCCAGCGCATAAAACAACATAGGGAGCCTTGGTTATTGCCACCGCTGAGTAAATTGCTCGCAGAACGTATCAACGATGAACCCGCACCACTGCTGATTTGTGTCCCGACGCTGCTTCATGTCGAATTAAAACGAGGCTTTAACCTTAGTGAGCTTCTGATGCTGCAACTCGCACAGCAGTTGCCAGAGGTCGAAACCGCAGACAGCGTTTTTCGCAAACACCACCACACCGCAACTCAAAAAAACCTGAATCGGCAACAAAGACTGGAGAATGTACGCCAAGCGTTCTCTCTCCAACAAAGACCAACATCAAAACACGTCGCCATTATTGATGATGTGGTCACAACCGGCGCAACCGTTCGGCATCTGAGTGAATTATTACTTGAAGTGAACGTAGAAAAAATCGATATTTATTGTTTATGCCGTACCCCAAAGTAAGCCCACTGCTGGGTTATCAGCCAGATTGCGCAGAGGATGTGCAAAATTTTTTGGCATCTACTCGTGACAAGAGTAGAATGGGGGCAATAACCTACAATCTTACTCAGGTATTCGTCGTGTCAAATCCAATTACTATTACAGAAAGTGCTCAAAGCCACTTCGCTAAACTGCTGGCTCAACAGCCAGAGGGAACGAACATCCGTGTTTTTGTCGTTAACCCAGGCACTCAAAACGCTGAGTGTGGTGTGTCTTACTGCCCACCAGAAGCGGTTGAGTCGAACGACACCGAATTCAAGTATGAAATACTATCAGCCTACGTTGATGAGCTATCTCTACCATTTCTAGAAGATGCAGAGATCGACTTCGTTACCGACAAAATGGGTTCACAGCTAACGCTAAAAGCGCCAAACGCAAAAATGCGTAAAGTTTCCGATGATGCGCCACTGATGGAGCGTGTTGAGTACGCTATCCAAACTCAGGTTAACCCTCAGCTAGCGGGTCACGGTGGTCACGTAAGTTTGATGGAAATTACTGAAGAAGGGATCGCTATCGTCCAATTCGGCGGTGGCTGTAACGGTTGCTCAATGGTGGATGTAACACTAAAAGAAGGCATCGAGAAACAGCTTCTTCAAGAATTCTCTGGTGAGCTAACCGCAGTCAGAGATATGACAGAGCACGATCGCGGCGAGCATTCTTACTACTAGCAAGGATGGCTCATTGCCAAATTTGTTTTCGAATCGAGCGCCAAGGTAAACCTTTGCGCTCTTTTTTAGCACTACCATTTGGCGCGCGTCCAAATCCTATATATATTGATCACTAACTACTATTCGAGTGCCAAGTGCTTAATGTTTCAAACGATCAAGCGTTTCAGAAAACACTGGCACCCAGCGGAGGAGAACGCCCATGCCATCCAAAAAAGGACCTGAGATCTTAGCCCAAAAGACAGTAGCTGAATCTAGGCTATTTAAAATTGAGGCTTTAGACTTAGCGTTTTCGAACGGCGAAAAGCGCACGTATGAGCGCATGAAACCGAGTGGTCGCAATGCGGTCATGATGGTGCCGATCACTGAGCATGGGGATATCTTGCTGGTTCGCGAATATGCAGCAGGCACCGAGCGCTACGAACTGGGTTTTCCAAAAGGACTCATCGATCTAGGCGAGAGTGCTGAGCAAGCGGCGGTACGTGAACTCAAAGAAGAAATTGGTTTTGGCGCCAACACGCTAACACCACTCAAAGAGGTGATTCTCGCGCCATCGTACTTCTCCAGTCGCATGACTTTGTTTGTTGCTCAAGACCTCTATCCAGAGCAACTCGAAGGGGACGAACCAGAGCCTCTAGAAATCGTGAAATGGCCATTGGCACAAGCCGATGAGCTACTTACTCATCTCGACTTCTCAGAAGCACGCAGTATTACCGCATTGCTACTAATGCTAAGAATGAAGTCAGAGTTGGGGTTATAACGTGGCAACAAGACATTTAGATTTATCGCATCACCTTCCTGCTGTCATCGACATCGCGCGTCAGGCTGGCCAGCTTATTCTCGACATCTATGAGAACAAAGACTACGAAGCCTTTATCAAGGATGACGAAACCCCAGTGACCAGCGCTGACTTAGCTGCGCATAAACTGATTATGGAAAAGCTCTCTGAGCTGACGCCAGATATCCCTGTTTTGTCTGAAGAAGCAGCGGATATTAGTTTAGAGCAGCGCTCACAATGGAGCACTTATTGGCTAGTAGACCCGCTTGATGGCACTCAAGAGTTCATCGCCCGCAGCGGCGACTTTGCGACCATCATTGCATTAGTGAGCAACAACAAGCCAATCATGGGAGTCGTGTACGCACCGGTGTCCGGCGTGACCTATCACGCTTATGAAGGCAAAGGGGCATGGAAAATTCCAAGCCTAGGAGAAAGCCTGCGCATCAAAATACTCAAACATGAGATGCCACAGCAATCTATCGCTATTGCCATTAGCCGCCGTCAGAATATCAATCGCATCACAAAGCGAATGAGCTCTGCCTGGAACTATGACTTAGTGCCTCTTGGTTCTGCCGCGCTCAAAGCCTGCTTGGTCGCGGAAGGCGCTGTCGATTGCTATCTGCGCCTAGGACCCACTGGCGAGTGGGACACAGCGGCGACACAATGCATTGTTGAAGAAGCCGGTGGTACCATTGTTGATACCGAGCTAGAGCCACTCTCTTACAACGAGCGCGAAACACTCGAGAACCCTAATTTTATTGTGATTGGTGATCGAGATCTGCCGTGGGATCAGATCCTAGTACAAAGCTAACACGTCGCTGTAAACCACTCAAATACAGAAAAGGAGGCTTAGCCTCCTTTTCTGTTTAAACTAGCGCTCGCTTAAAAGCGCCCTTGATAATTAAACGAATACCGTCCTTCGCCATCTGGATTGCCAAGCCATTTCAACTGCTGACGCATGTTAGTCGGAAACTCAGATTCAGGCTTAAACCACGCCTGTGATTGATACTGTCTATTCGGCGTTACACTCGCAGAGAACTCACTCGACACCTGATTACTGTTTTGGCTACCCGCAGCTGAAAGCACACTGTCGTCACAAGATAAGTCTACAATTGTCGGCCCCAGTCCTAAGCTACCGATAGGCGACTCAATGTACCCAGCATTCCACGACAAACTCCCGTCACCACTGCCACACCATGGCGATGCATAATTGAGAGACTTAATGGCAAGCTCTAACTGCCCCCCCGCTTTAATCGGCACTGGAATAGGCGCGTACTGAACCACGGTATCTGCAGGTATTGAAGCAAGAACATTCTCAAGGTAAGCACCAGACATGCTCACACCAAAATTTCCCCGCCCCGATAAACCCAACGAGCTGCCGCGACCAAAGCGTAATGAATACTCCGGAGAGAGCGTCATAAGACTAGACCAACTAAACTGCCATGACACATCACCAATGGAATATTGCTGGAATCGAACATTCTGCGCATTGCCCTGCCAAATAGTGCCTGTAGTGCCATTCAGAGCGAGCTCTCTAGGCATAGGGGCATAGCTCATCACAACACTGGCAGGCAGGTGGTAAATCGCGCTAACGGCAAAAACTGTGGTACACAATAAGCTGTATTTGATGACTTTTTTTACCACTTAGCCACCTCTTTTAAATTGCAATCGGTTGACGTCAATAACGCCATTTTTATCGGTCTTGTCGATATCCAGGATCTCAACCGTCACACCGTGATTGTCTTGTAAGTAAAACAGCCAATTAACAAAGAACTCAAACGGAATCGGCTTAATCCATACCTGCAACTGATCGTTGCGTGGTTGCATACGAATGAGTTCAATACTGAATCGATTGGTCGACGAGGTAATCACGCGGTTAAGCGGATCCTTAGAGACAACCACCCCACCCGCTTGTCTCTGCTGAGATATATCATCCGCTTTTTGCTTCACCCATGTAAGCAGTTGCCTCTCCGACTGGATACGCGACTGCGCAAGCTCAGTACGCTGAGCAAAAGGGGCTAAGATTCCCCAATAAACAATGCCAAGCAAGATCACCAGTGAGCAAGCCACGACCAGTCGCTGCTCTCGCTGGCTGATACTCAGCCACCAGCTTTGTAGGTTCAGTAATAATCCTTTCATTACACTCTACTTCTTCTTAAGTACAAAGTTACCCATGACCACCTCGCCGTTACGGTTAAGTGGCCCTTGGGATACTTCAAATTGCGTTTCTAACTTCACTCGCGCCGCCTCGAAACTGTCAAAGTCGCGACTGGTGACATTCATGCGAACTTCATTACGGTTGCCATCGAAAGTAAAACTCTGCACTTGCATGCCATTCACTTGCCCTACCGTGTCGGGAAGTTTCGACAGCCACTCCAACACAGAGGCACTCGACAGGTCACTGCCTCCCAAGCTCTTCAGCTCATCATCCAGCTGGCGCTTAAGGTAGCTCACCGTAGGGATACGCTTTTTGTCTGGCAGAACCGCTCGGAAAATTCGTTCGCTTTCGGCTCGATAGGCCTCCGCTTGTGCCTCGTATTGATTCACCAGCACCACTTGCTGTGCGACTAATGCAACAATAAGCACTGAGGCCGCAATGGCGACTTTCTGCCAAACTTTCCAATGCCTTAAGAACGATGCTTTCGGCTTAAACTCACCGGTCATTAAGTTAGCACTCGCTTCTACGGTGCCTTTTGAAAGCAGAGCCATCGCAGGCTCTGGCGGCATGCTTTGCCAATCGATATGCAAAGATCGCTCAGCCAGCGACTTGGCAACCGGAGAGTAGCTCTCTATCACCACTTTGCTGTCATCGTCACTCGTCGATTGAACCAGGTAGTCGGAATCAATAACCGCATCCATCCAATCCTCATCGACAACGAGACCGCTTTGATTGCCCGTACGAAACAGCCACTGACCATCGAGATGAATCGCGCTCACATGCTCTGTTTGCGGCAATGCCAAGACATCGGGGATCACTTTTTTGATTTCTATGCCTTGCTCTGCAAAGCGGTCAATGACATGCGTTAGGTATTGTCGATCCATTGCAGCAATAGAAGCGCGGCCACCTTGTTTACTGAAAATAGTAAAGTGCAGTTCATCGACATCTTGTGCGATGTCATCTTCGACAATAAACGGCAACATCGACTCAAACTGACGCGCGCCACCTGCTGGGATCTCGACATCAGCAAAGTGCACATCCTGTCCACTCAGCATCAGCAACGTCACGCGCTGCTGCGCATATTCTTTTATGTCAGCGAGCTGGTCGAGGTTATTAAGCTCTCCGCTGGCTATCACTTCTTGCTGACTAGTTGACCATACCGCCCAATGTATTTGGCTATCTGGTTGGCTATTCAGGCGAACGGTTAAGAACTCGCTCACTAAATCCTCCAAATCGACGACGAACGACCGTCACTTCCTGCCTATCTTGGCTATAAATCAGGCTGCGAAGACGCATCCGCGACTCTCCAACAACAACCTGAGTGTCCATTTCAAAATAGGCACTGTCTACAGCAAGGTACTGTTGCGCTTGCTGTTTAGTATTATCATCCACGCTGGCCATCTGCGACTCAGCGAGAAACTTATCAATTCCGGACCAACCATCAAATGGACGGTTCTCTATCATTTGTCTCGCATTTTCGAGCGAGAGATTCGGCGCAAACAACGCTGATAACAGTCCAGCCTGCTCTTCAACCAGCGTATTTACATTGAGGCGCCAATCGCTTGTTGGCAACGCACATACAAGAGGGCTTATACTGAGCATCGCCTCACCGCTCATCTGATTAATCGCTCTAAGCTCTGAGCTATCAGCAATCAAACCATTGGCCGCCACATAGGCAGGAGAAAGCGATTCATAGTAGCTGTCTCCGACACCGGATACCGAGCGCACACTGGTCTCTTTATTGACAAACTCCCATGTGGAGTCCGCCACCTGCTCTGCTTGGTAGTTTTCGACCCCGCTTTCCTCGAGCAGCTTTTGGAAAAAGCGCACTAAAAATGGCTTGGTTGCGCTGTTTTGATTAGGCTGTACTGTCGATAAAGCATTAATATTAAAACAGGCCTGCATATCACGAATGTAGCCCGTCGCCTCACCATAATCGAGTGGATAAGTACGCTCTTCAATCGCCCAAGGCTGATTGAGGTTGACGCTGTCTTTATTGTCTTTGTAGCTCTCTTTTATCGCTACTGAAGCCAATGCTTCGACGCCAATCGCATACCAATAAGCTTGCTGATAATTCACCTGATTAGACGCGCGAGTAAATTGACTAAATAGGCGCTCCGACATCGTAGCTGCAATAGATACCATAATGGCAAGTAACAGAAGAATCACAATCAAGGCGACCCCTTTTTGGGATTTAACCGTCACTCTTGTCATGAGTTACCGCCTTGGTTGTTGCCCTGGTTATTACCTTGGTTATTGCCACCCTCTGAGCCATTGTTGTTGCCACCAGATGTCGCATTGAGCGTACCCGCTGGGGTCAGATAAATACGGTTAATTTCATCAAAATCCTCAAAACGGATTTTTACTTCCACTGCAACCGGCAGTGTCATGTCAGTTTGCCATTCATTAGTCCAAGATTCGCCATTGTAAAAACGCATATCAAACGCTTCCACCTTGGTAAATATGGGGAGCACCACAGGAGGCTCGCCCACACTAGTATCCGGATAACGCCACCACAAACGCTCAAGCTTACCTTCTTGAAGGCGGTAGCCTATCTTAGCCACTTCACCTCGTGGGAATTGGTTTTGCGGGTTAAGCCAACCTAGACGAGCAAACAGTAAACCGCGCCCTTCAGACTCCAATAACCCTTCTTGCCAAAGCATCAGACGAGACAAAGGCTCTTCCCCTTCATGACGAAACTGACGCAGCGCCAACTGCTTAAAGTCACTATCTAGATAAACAAAGCCACGCTGAATTTCTTGTAGTCGAGTGCTGCGCTCTAGAGAAAGCTCATTGCTGCGCTGCACCTGATTCACCACTTGATAGGCCGCTACGCTTAAGCTGGCAAAAATTGCAATGGCCACCAGAACTTCGATGAGGGTAAAGCCTTTAACACGGTTACTTGTCGACATAGCTTCTCACCGTCACTATCGGGCTCGCTTTCGCATCAGTGGCAACGCTCACATCCACCGCCGAGAGTAAGTTATCTGCCGTTTCAACCGGTTGAATGCTCCAATACCACTCGCGCCCCGCCAGTTTCTCTTTGCCTTTCTTAGCTTTAGGCTTTGCAGTGTCGAGCATAAGCTTAGCCATCTGATTGTCGACCACCATGCTGGCAAACGCCTTCTCTTCCAGATAGCTCAGAGTGTTAATATGCTGACTGACCGCTCGGATGATGGAGATGGCCGCCGTGGCAAATATCGCCAGCGCTATCAGCACCTCAAGCAGAGTCATGCCTCTAACGGTCTTTTTCATTCCAGTCTTTCACATCCATAAGCGCCAACTGCCCATTTTCTTTGACTTCGACGTACCAGGTTTGATCTTGCAATGCTCGATTCACCGGCGCGACAACAAATGCGCCTTCGGTAATCTCTCCGCTAGAGAGAATAAAGACTTGTGGTGGCTTTTCCGGCTTTTTCTCTTTTTCCACATCGTCAAACATGTCTTCATCGAACAAAGAGCCGGGCTCAAATAACCTGTCACTCTCGCCCCAGATACCCGTGCTTAAATCGAGTTTGATCGACAAGGTTTCTGGCAAGGTCGTCTCTTCTGGGATTTTACTGAGTGACACGCGCTGCCAACCTTCAGAAGTCAATTCGAGAAACACGTATTGCTTTTTGGCTTCATCAACACGTATACCAAAGTCTTTGCCTGCCAACATCGCTTCTTCATTGAACAGTTGTAGCCTTTGGTATAAACGCTGCGCTTGCTGTTTGGTGTCGTCACTTTGACTCTGAGGCAGGGTCGAAATCACCGCTACCGCACTGATAGAAAGCAGCACCAGTACCAGCATAATTTCGAGTAACGTAAAACCTAATTGACGACGTTTTGAGTGCAACAACATGGAGATTCACTTTGAACAAAGGAGAGGCGAACCACCTCTCCTATCATGTTTACTGGAAGTCTTGAATATTCCAGTTACCGATATCAGCCGCTGGGCCTTCACCGCCCTCTTGGCCGTCAGCACCTAGGGTAAAGATGTCGATAGTGCCTTTATCACCTGGGCTTAGATATTGATATTCGTTGCCCCATGGATCAGCTGGTAGACGACGAATGTAACCACCATCGCGGTAGTTACGCGGCTCTGGGTTGGTTGGTTTGGTGACCAGCGCTTCTAGGCCTTGATCCGTCGTTGGATAAACACTGTTATCCAGTTTGTACATATCAAGCGCATTCTCCAAAGCAACGATATCCGTCACTGCTTTCTGTTGGTCTGCCTTCTCTTTGTTACCCAGCAAGTTAGGTACGACAAAGCTTGCCAAAATACCCAAAATAACAACCACTACCATTACCTCTAGCAAGGTAAAGCCGGATTGTTTTTTCATTGTTTTTTTCATCTCTAACTCCAAATAAACGCCCTCAAATTGAGGGCAATTCTAACCATCTGACTGATTGGATTAACCAGACATCAAATTGTTCATTTCCAAAATCGGCATTAGGGTCGCCATCACAATAAACAGTACTAAACCTGCCATTAAGGCAATCAGTGCTGGGGTGAAAATGCCAAGGGCAATGTTCACTGTCGATTCAAAGTTTTGGTCTTGGTTGTCTGCCGCACGCGTCAGCATGCTCTCTAGCTCACCACTTTGCTCACCACTGGCGATCATGTGTAGCATCATAGGTGGGAATAGCTTGGTTTGCTCGAGTGCTTTACGAAGGCTAGCCCCTTCTCGCACATTATCAGCCGCCGTGGACACTTGCTTCTTAGCAAAATGGTTGGTCATCACATCCACAGAGACTTTCATCCCTTCTAGGATAGGAATGGCACTCGAGGTACAAATCGCTAAGGTACGTGCAAAACGCGATGTATTCAGGCCTCGGGCAATCTTACCAATAAGAGGAAGCCCTAACACTTTGGTGTCCCAACTCATACGGATAGACGGCTTACGAAGTGCGACTTTGATTAAATACAACGTCAGTGTAAAACCACCAAGCAGCAATAAGCCCCACTCTTGGATAAAGTCACTAGAAGAGAGCAAAAACTGTGTCGATGCTGGCAGCTCCTGCCCCATTTGGACAAACTGACCGACAATTTTGGGCACCACGGCTGCTAGCAAAAACGCCACAATCGATACCGCAAATACCACCAGCACGACTGGGTAAATCATCGCTTGTTGCAGCTTAGAGCGCATTTTCTGACGATTTTCAGCGTAATCCGCAAGACGCTCCAAAATAGAATCTAGGTGACCTGACTTTTCACCGGCTGCCACCATGGAGCGAAACAGCTCATCGAAGACATGTGAATAGTCAGCAAGACTGTCAGACAGCGTGTAACCTTCGGTGACTTTAGAGCGAATGGCCGCCAACATAGTGCGAATGCGTGGCTTTTCTGACTGCTCAGACACCGCTCGCAAACACTCTTCCAATGGCATGCCAGATTGAACCAGGGTAGATAACTGTCGCGTAATCAGTGCCAAATCAGGAGTACTTAAACCACGCTTAAACATCGGTGTTGCGTTGACGGTACCCGATGAATTTGACGATGCTTTGCCCTTGGCTTCAACAATATCAACCGGGATAAAGCCTTGCTCTTTTAGACGCTGGCGCGCTTGGCGAGCATTATCACCTTCTATCAACCCTTTGACTTGCTTACCTTTGGCATTGAGTGCCTTATATTCGAATGCCGCCACTTACGCTTCCTTAGTCACGCGCATGACTTCTTCAAGCGAGGTCACACCAAGTTTGACTTTATGGAAGCCATCATCACGGATACTTGGGGTATGAGAGCGCACTGCTTTTTCAATCGCCTGCTCACCTGCTTCGTCATGGATCAGCGATTGAACCTTGTCATTAACCATCAGCAGCTCATGAATACCCGTTCGGCCGCGATACCCTTTATGATTACAACGTTCACAGCCAACCGCTTTGTGCAGCGTTAACGGCTCAGGCTCAGCTAAACCAAACAGTTGCTTAGTGGCTGCATCCGCCTCGTAAGGTTGTTTACAGTCATTACACAGGGTACGTACCAAGCGCTGTGCCAATACACCCAGCAGTGATGAGGAGATCAAAAATGGCTCAATACCCATATCACGCATACGTGTGATCGCACCTACGGCCGTATTGGTATGCAATGTCGACATAACCAAGTGACCGGTCAATGAAGCTTGAACGGCAATTTGTGCCGTTTCTAGGTCACGGATCTCACCCACCATCACCACATCGGGGTCTTGACGCAAGATAGCACGCAAGCCTCGAGCGAAAGTCATATCAACTTTAGGATTCACCTGAGTTTGACCGATGCCATCGATATCAAATTCAATCGGGTCTTCAACGGTGAGGATATTGCGCTCATTGCTGTTGATCTCTTGTAAGCCAGCATACAGCGTGGTCGACTTACCCGAGCCAGTTGGACCTGTGACCAAAATGATGCCGTGAGGACGGCCGATAAGATGTCTAAAGTTGACATGGTTATCTGCCGTCATACCTAAGCTGTGTAGATCAAGACGAGTGGCGTTTTTGTCTAAAAGACGCATTACTACTCGCTCGCCGTGCGATGACGGCATCGTCGAAACACGCACATCCACTGCTCGGCCACCGATACGCAGCGAAATACGACCATCTTGTGGTACGCGTTTTTCAGCGATATCCAGCTTAGCCATAACCTTTACGCGCGAAACCAATAGCGGTGCCAATTTGCGGCTTGGTGCCAGAACGTCTCGCAGCACACCATCAATACGAAAACGGATCGACAGCACTTTCTCGAAGGTTTCGATATGGATATCAGATGCGCCTTCTTTGATCGCTTCGCCAAGCATGGCATTGATCAATTTAATGATTGGCGCATCATCATCGGACTCTAACAGGTCTTCATCTTGAGGCAGCTCTTCTGCCAGCGAGAAAAAGTCATCACTGTCCGCACCAATATCTTCCATCAGCTGTCTAGCTTCAGAGGAGTCACGCTGGTAAGCCTGGGTCAACTTGGCATCAAACTCGCTCGACGGCAGTGCATGCAAAGAAAACGGCTTTCGAAATACTCGCTTTACTTCCTGCAAGGCATTGAGCGCCAGTGGTTCTACATAATAGAGAATCGACTGCGACTCCTGCGCTTCAAACACTACTTTAAAGCGATTAGCAAAGCTAAACGGTAAGCGGTTAGCTAGCGGGCGATGCTCTGGGCTTTCCATCATTACTTCGCTTCCACTTGATCAATAAACGCTTGGATCTCTGATGGGTAACGCGCTGTCTCATTAAATTCAGGCAATACAGGAATGAAGCCATCATCCATCAGCTTAAGACCTTTGTCCGCCTTAAACAGCTGCTCAGCGCGAATGTAGTTGTACTTACGCTGCGTAATACCGTCTGATGTCATGCCGTCGCGAATGATGGTTGGCTTAATGAAGACCATCAAATTCTTCTTCTCAACCGTGGTCGAGGTCGACGTAAACAAGCGACCAAGGTAAGGAATATCACCTAAGAACGGCACTTTCGATTCACTCTCTGCCGCACGCTCATCAATCAAGCCACCAAGCACCAGCATTTGGCCATCTTGGATCATGACTGAAGTATTGAGCTGACGCTTAGCGAAACGCACGTCAACGGCACCGTTTGCACCTAGGACGTTAGAGACTTCTTGCTCAATGTTAAGCTGAACTGAGTTACCTTCGTTGATCTGTGGCACCACTTTTAGTTTGATACCAACCTCTTTACGATCAACGGTTTGGAATGGGTTGCTATTGTTTGAGCCCGCTGTCGACCCCGTCAGAACAGGGACTTCTTCACCGACGATAAACGAAGCTTCACCGTTATCCATTACGGTAATGCTTGGCGATGACAAAATGTTCGAATTTGACTGACTAGAAACCGCCGTGATGAGTGCTGTCCAGTCACCTAAGGCGATACCAACAGCTGCACCTTGTACACCGCTCAGTGCGCTTGCCAACTTACTAAAATCACCCGTCGTTGTCGTTTCAACGTTGTATGGGTTGCCATCAGCATCAACACGAGTTTCTGTAGTCTTCTTGTCTTTGGCTTCTTCCATACCAACCATCACGCTGCCGATAGACGCACCAGTGTTGCTAAACTGCACCACACTGCCGCCGTTGACCGAGCCCCACTGAACACCGAGGTTAGCACCATCTACGTCAGCCAGTTCAACAATTAGAGCTTCAATCAATACCTGCGCGCGGCGAATATCCAGCTGAGAAATCACCTCAAGTAGCGCCTTCATAATATCTGGCGGTGCGGTCAGTACTAACGCATTGGTATCTTGGTGCGCGGCAATCATGACTTCACTGCGATTGGCTGTAGAGCCTGATTTTGTTCCTGCTTGTTTCTCTTTTTGCAGATTGTCCGACACGCCTTTTAGCACATCGACCAAATCTTCCGCTTTGGCATATTTTAGGTATTGAACACGGTTATTGCCTTTGGTGGCCATTTCGATGTCCAGTTGACCAATCAAACGGCGCAAGCGCTGGCGCACTTTAGGGTCGCCAGAAATAAGAATTGAGTTGGTACGCTCGTCCGCCACCAGCTTAGGCTGTAAGAATGCAGGGGTATTTTTGGCATCCGTAGTTTTATTTAGCGCGTCGACAATACGCACCATTTCTGCTGCAGACGCGTTTTTCAGCTCCACCACTTCCACTTCTTTATCACCGGCTTGGTCAACACGCTTGATAATTTCCGCTAAACGGTTCACCACCGCAGCGCGGCCTGTGATCAGAATGATATTCGCCGGGTCATAATGCACTACGTTACCTGCACCAGCGTTATCATTAAGCTGCCTTAGTAGTGGTGACAACTCACGTACCGAGACGTTTTTAACCGCAACCACACGAGTGACCACTGTATCGCCTACGGCAATATCAGTATCTCCCACAACCGGAATCGCGGATGTTTTGGCGTCTTTGGCTTTGATGACTTTTAGAATGCCGTTATCCATCTCAACCACCGCGAAGCCATACACTTCGAGAACGTTGAGGAAAAAGCTGTAATACTGCTCTTCATTCAGCACGTCATAACTTCGCACATCGACTTTACCGCGTACGGAAGGATCTACGATGATGGTTTTGTCGAGGTTACGCCCAACAATATTGATAAACTCATGAAGGTCAGTGCCTTTAAAACTGGCGCTAAATTCATTGGCTGATACCGCGGGTACCGCCATCAGGCTCCCCATCAATAACCAGGTACTTGTTTTAAGCCAACTTTTCACTTATTGCTCCCTTGTAATACGGTCGACATGACTAAAACTGAATGAAGATGTCATGTTGCTGTCCATCGCGTTCAACGGTGAGGTTCAACTCGGTTAGGTCGGTGATGGATTGATAAATCTGCCCCATCGCAGCAGGGTCAGTTAGGTCAGCACCATTGAGTGCGATGGCGATATCGCCATTTTGTAAACCAACCGAATTGAACAGCTCAGGGTCGCGCCCTGGGCTTACTCGATAACCTGCTACCTTGCCATCACGCTTTACTTGAGAAAGCCTGACGTATTGGAATATTTGCTGTGGGTCTTGGGTAATGGTGCGACGGATCGCCGCTAACTTCTCTTCGGAGTCGATGGGATTGTTGCCAGCGATATTAGAAGCGGCGGCTTTCGGGCGCTGGTTCAACTCCAGCTTTTTATATTCGACCCCCTCAAGCATCACGGTTTCATCACGACCAGAGTTGGAAATGATAATCCGATCGATAAAAACTGCATTCACAGTCGCACGGGTACCATCAATCTGCTCACCGATGCCATAGGTACCTTGCTTACCTCGATGAGCAACCACCGCAAGGCTGCGCTCAGGGTTTGAGCTCACCACCGAACCAACGAGCACCACATTAAGGCGAGTCTTCGGAGCATCAGTCACCACTGGTGCTTGCACCACTTTTTGCTCTTTGCTGTAACGACCAAAGATATTGGCATTATTGATATCTGACGATTGCAACTTAGCCGTTTGCACATTATTCGTGGCAGTCACCGTCGTTGGTGCGACCCAGCGTGTTACGGAGTGCGATTGCGGAAACAACTGCCACAACAAAGCACCCGCGATCCAGCAGGAGATAACAAGTAACACTAAGGTGACAATAAGGCTAATTTGAGGCTGGTACTGCGTACAACGTCGTAAAAATGAAGTCAAAGAGGCAGCGGTAATGCCATTCGCCGATATAGATATTCCTTTCACCCTTTTAACTTCCTGCTAGATAATGAACTTTCCGATATTTCACTATGTTATAAATCTCGAAGATATAAGCAACTTTTTGCTCTTTGCTAACCGACAGACTATAGCATATCTGCTGTGACAGTAATGCTATTGCAACTCCGGGGTTGAATTTTTTAGACCTAAGCACCATTTAGTACACCAATAGCAAGATAAATCTATCACTAGTTCAGTTTGGCTTACCAATACTGACTTAGAAAGTAGGATTGACAATGAGTTCCGAGAATAATTCCGTTCGTTTGGACAAATGGTTATGGGCTGCTCGCTTCTATAAAACCAGAAGTATCGCACGAAATATGGTCGACGGCGGCAAAGTCCACTACAATGGACAGCGCTCGAAGCCGAGCAAAATAGTGGAATTGGGAGCAGTGATCGCCCTGCGCCAAGGTAATGAAGAGAAAACCGTGGTCATTGAGCGAATCTCCGATCAACGTCGAGGTGCACCGGAAGCCCAGACTCTCTACAGCGAGACAACTGAGAGTATCGCCAAGCGAGAAGACAACGCGTTGAAAAGAAAGCTGCACGCTCACAACCCAAGTCCAGAGCGTCGACCTGACAAGAAACAGCGTCGCGACATCATTAAATTTAAACACCAATAAGCTGGAGCTTCCTCAATGGCTAACAACATACTTAACCGCTACCTTTTTGAAGAACTGTCTGTGCGTGGCGAACTCGTACAACTGGATACAGCTTATCAAGAAATTCTATCAAGCAAGGACTACCCAGCTCCGCTACAAAAGCTACTTGGTGACCTACTCGTGTCCACCAGCCTTTTAACTGCGACACTAAAGTTTGAAGGCTCTATTACTATGCAGCTTCAAGGTGACGGTCCGGTATCACTTGCTGTCATTAACGGTGACCACAACCAAAAGCTTCGCGGTGTAGCGCGTTGGGAAGGTGACATTGCCGACGATGCCAACATCCATGACATGATGGGTAAAGGCTACCTAGTGATCACCATCACTCCAGATAAGGGCGAGCGCTACCAAGGTGTCGTTGGCCTAGAAGGTGACACTCTTGCTGAAGTTCTTGAAGGTTACTTCGAACGTTCTGAGCAGCTAAAAACACGCTTGTGGATCCGCTCAGGTGAGTTTGAAGGTAAACCACATGCGGCAGGTATGATGCTTCAGGTGATGCCTGATGGTACAGGTTCAGCAGAAGACTTCGAACATCTAGAGCAACTGACCAATACCGTAAAAGACGAAGAATTGTTTGGCTTAGAAGCCAACTCGCTACTTTATCGTTTGTACAACCAAGATAAAGTACAAGTATTCGAGCCGAAACAGGTTGAGTTTTTCTGTGGCTGTTCACGTGAGCGCAGCGCGGGTGCTATTTCAACGGTGGCACAAGAAGAGATCATGGATATTCTTGCACAAGATGGCGAAGTAGCGCTTCACTGTGATTACTGTGGTACCACGTACGCTTTTGACGAACCAGAAATCAAAGCGATTTTTGCGGACGCTCAATCCGCACCAGGTGATAGCACCGTGCACTAAAATCTGAACGTGTTCAGCCCAAAAAGCCAGTTCGTTAACGAACTGGCTTTTTTTGTTCGTTTTTTTTAACAATGTTGCAAAAAACATGAACAGAACATCTAACTAGAGGTGGTTTTAATGTGTTACATTTGATCTAGCGCAAAGGTTTGCTTTGAGGAGAAATCACCTAAATTCAATATGTGACAAAACACTTAAAACCATCAATAACTGATGACTAATTTTTGAACTACCTCCCTGTTTTCTCGGATATCCATTGCTAGCATGGAGTTCAAAATAAAAACAAAATAACAACTAAACAATTATTACTACAATTTTAAAATCCCTACAAAAAATCCAATAAGGAGCACCTATGACCGTTATGGACATTAACAAGGCTGCACAAATCGATCTAACCAAGTACGGAATCACTGGCGTAACTGACATCGTTCGCAACCCAAGCTACGAACAGTTATTTGAAGAGGAAACTCGCGAAGGTCTAGAAGGCTACGAGAAAGGCGTAGTTACTGAGCTTGGCGCCGTTGCTGTAGATACGGGAATCTTTACTGGACGCTCTCCAAAAGACAAATTTATTGTTAAAGACGCTACAACTGAAGAAAACATGTGGTGGACAAACGATAAGGTTAAAAATGACAACAAACCTATGTCCCAAGAGGCATGGAACGACCTTAAAACTCTAGTTACTGGTCAACTATCCAATAAACGTTTATTTGTGATCGACGGATTCTGCGGCACCAACCCAGATACTCGTCTATGCATTCGTATTATCACTGAAGTAGCGTGGCAAGCGCACTTCGTTAAAAACATGTTCATTCGTCCAACAGAAGAAGAGCTTGCAACCTTCGAGCCTGATTTCGTTGTTATGAATGGTGCTAAATGCACCAACCAGAAATGGGAAGAGCAAGGTCTTAACTCTGAAAACTTCACTGTCTTCAACCTAACAGAAAGAATGCAGCTTATCGGTGGTACTTGGTACGGCGGCGAAATGAAGAAAGGTATGTTCGCGATGATGAACTACTTCTTACCACTTCGTGATATCGCTTCTATGCACTGTTCTGCAAACATGGGTGAAGAAGGTGATGTTGCAGTCTTCTTCGGTCTCTCTGGTACGGGTAAAACCACACTATCAACCGATCCTAAACGCGCGCTAATCGGTGACGATGAGCACGGCTGGGATGATGACGGTATCTTCAACTACGAAGGTGGCTGCTACGCGAAGACTATCAACCTATCGAAAGAAGCGGAGCCAGACATCTACAATGCGATCCGCAGAGATGCGCTACTAGAGAACGTGACTGTTCGCAATGATGGCTCTATCGACTTTGATGATGGTTCGAAAACAGAAAATACTCGTGTTTCGTACCCACTTCACCACATTGACAATATTGTGAAGCCAGTATCAAAAGGCGGTCACGCGAATAAAGTGATCTTCCTATCTGCTGATGCGTTCGGTGTTCTACCACCAGTATCTAAGCTAACACCAGAGCAAACTAAGTACCACTTCCTATCAGGCTTTACGGCTAAGCTAGCTGGTACCGAGCGTGGTATCACAGAGCCAACGCCAACCTTCTCTGCGTGTTTTGGTGCCGCGTTCCTAACGCTACACCCAACTAAGTATGCTGAAGTACTGGTTAAACGTATGGAAGCTGCTGGCGCTGAAGCTTACCTAGTTAACACCGGTTGGAACGGTACGGGTAAACGTATCTCTATCCAAGATACTCGCGGCATTATCGATGCGATCCTTGATGGCTCTATCGAAAAAACGGAAACCACGAATATCCCTGTATTCAACCTAGAAGTACCAACTTCACTTCCAGGTGTGGATCCATCAATCTTAGATCCTCGTGAAACCTATGTTGACCCTCTACAGTGGGAAAGCAAAGCGGAAGATCTTGCTAAGCGTTTCATCGCGAACTTTGACAAGTATACCGACAACGCAGAAGGCCAAGCATTGGTTGCGGCAGGCCCACAGCTAGACTAATAAGTTAGATAGAAATCCAACTTTTTAACCCCAGCCCCTCATTTAGAGGGGCTTTTTTTCATCTATACACGCTAAATTATTGTTTATGTTGAACGATTAGGCTTTGTCACTGTGGTAAGAAAGATTGTTGCACTGTTAGTTGCACTCATGGCACTGGGTCTGCTTTCCATTTTGTTGGTATTTGGTGTATTGCATACTCAATACGCAAAGCCAGTGGTGAGCTACGCACTAGAGAAAGTACTTGATATCCATGTCACTAGTGAAGCCTTTCACTATCACTACCCTAATCAGGTCACGTTTGAAAACGCTCGATTCGAGATTGCGGAGCAGCCACCAGTCGAAGTCGCGAAGCTCTCTGTTTGGCTGGCAGGTAATTTATCGACCAAGCAACCCCTCACTGTTCAAGAATTGTTGATTGATGGCACGACCCTTAATGGCAGAGACCCATTACCTTTAGAACTGATTGAGCGCTGGCAGATCGAAAACCTGGCGATTGATCATTTAGATTACAGTGATAATGAACTGATCATCAACGATCTGCGCCTGCAAGTTAAAGGGCTTGTCGCTGGTGACTCACTCATGTCATCTCAAGGCGAAGTCCAACTAGAGGCTTCTCAGCTCAATTATCAAGGCTCTGCGCTGCACGATGTATTACTTGACGGCGTGTTTGCGAGAGATAACAGCAAGCTGTACGGCGTTTCCTTCACATGGAGCGGCGCAAGTATCTCTACACAAGCGCAGAAACTCGAACGCGGATGGTCATTGGTTAACACCACCATCAATCGCTTAAGCCTTGAGCAAACTCATCTTGATGACCCTTGGTTTTCTTTGTTTCAGAAGTATGTTAATCACATCAACAGCCTAGATATTCTTAACTCATCGCTAAGTTATAACGGCAGTAAGATCAGCAACATCAACGCCTCTGTTGAGGGCATAGAGCTCGATAAACAGCTATGGTCTCAGCAGCAAGCTTATCTCTCCATCGATGCAGATCAAGTTGTCTGGCAAGGGTTTGAGTTTATCGAGCCGACGATAGAACTCTATGCCAGTAAAGATAAGATCCAAATAGCCGACTTAGATACACGGCTTGAGCAAGGGCGCGTACAAGTGTCGGGAGAACTCACCCCCAACACAGTTAAGCTGGATAAGGTTAATATTGATGGCATCAAGTTTATCCAAGAGTCTGGTGATGCCTCTTTACTGACTCTGTTTAATGATATCAACGCCGACGATATCAAGACGATCACTATTGATAATGCGACCTTCAATCGCTCTCAGTGGATTCAACTGGCCAACAAGCCATTTTGGCAAGTCACTGGGTTCAATATGAAGGCCAATGACCTAGTCCTTAAAAAGGACTACCAGTGGGGATTGTGGCAAGGAAAAGCAACGGCATCTGCCAATAGTGCCAGTATCGACAAAGTGCTCGCAAATCAGATCATTATTGAAACCGAAAGCAAGCAGGGTAAATGGCAGTTAAATCGCTTATTTATTCCATTTGACCAAGGTTACCTAACGGCCAATGCTGAGCTCGACTTTACTGCGCCAAGCCAACCACTCAAAGTTAGTGCTAACGCTTTCTCACTGCCTGTACAGCTTACCCAATACCTAAGTAGCCCTGCTGCGCTAGGATTCACCGGTGCAGCCGATGTCGAGCTAGAGATGAGCGCTTTGATTGCTGATAAACACGCTTTCTCTCAAACAGTGTCTGGAGCGCTCAACGCAAGCTTCTACAATACTACAGCCGTTACAGAACATTCGCAGACGCCGTTTTCAGTCGATATTACACCGCTGAAATTAACCGCAGATAGAGGGAGAGTGGAGTTGGTACCATTTAAGATCTCTAGCGAAAACCTTAACGGTGAAGCGAAGCAGAGTATTGATTTGAGCTCGCAGCCTCTTGAAGCGCTCAACATAGAATTAACCGAGCCCTGTAAAAGCATCTACACGCTACACATCCTCACAGGCGTGATCACCGCTACACCAATAGAGGGCTGCCGATAAAAGTAGCCCCCACCATGAGATGAGGGCTAATCTGTTAACTCGACAGTAGCTTGTCGTGATAATTAGGTAACAGCATGTAGGTACCAACAAACTCGACCGCTGGTGTATCACCACTATAGATGGTCACGTTGATCACGATTCGTGCTTTCTTACCTGCGGCAAGTCTGTCCAAATCACCACTAATGCCATCTAATGATGTGACAGATACTGGGCTGGACTCCACGGGATGTCGATAGCGAATTCGACTATCTGCCAGCACGATATCCGCTACCAAACCACGTTCGCGCATCAGTAACCAAGTCATGCCCCAACCCGTTAACGTTGCCAACGTAAACGCTGAGCCAGCAAACATCGTATTGTGTGGGTTGAGGTTAGGATTCAACTGCGCACTGCATTCAAAGCGATAGCCAGTGTACTGGTTAATCTTGATACCCATCTTGTCACTAATAGGTATCTGCTGCTCCCAGCGCTCTTGTAGCTCTGCACACCATTCAGGTCTGCGAAGGACTTTGGCTAAAGGATCGAGCGGTTTCACCATTTGTTGGTGACGAACCGGCCCTTTTTGGTCATTAAGCTCACCCTGGCTGTTAAAGCCATTTTTCTCATAGAAAGAGATTGCATCTTCTCGGGCATTACATACCAAGCGCTTAACGCCTTCTTGACGAGCAAAGGACTCGAGTGCAACCAGCACTAATGACCCCATGCCTTTGTCACGACGACTACTCTTTACCGCCATGTAGCGGATTTGGCCTTCATTATCAGGCGTAATATACAAGCGTCCAATCGCCATGGGTCTTCCTCGCCCATCGACAATCATGCGGTGATGACTCATTTCGTCATACTCATCACGCTCAGATCCTACCGGCAGTCGCCACGGCTCACGCAACATCTGCCATCGAAAATGATAGTACTTACTGAGCTGATTTTCTGTCTTAGGAGTAATGAGTTTAAACATAGATATCCTTTCGCATGTAAACTTAACGCGTTACTCGTTTATACCTGCAACCAGAACGTCACAGGACCATCGTTAATGAGTGATACTTTCATATCAGCTGCAAACTGGCCGCGTTCTGTTGGTAATACCTGCTGACAATGGTCAGCAAAATAGTCATAGAGACGCTCAGCATCCGCCGGATGTGCGCCTTTAGAAAAGCCCGCTCGAGTCCCTTTCTTGGTATCCGCTGGTAGCGTAAATTGTGAAACCACAAGAACGCTGCCATCCACATCCTTGACGTTTAGATTCATTTTGCCGGCTTCATCTTCAAAAACACGGTAGGTAGTGACGCGCTCAACCAAGCGCTTTGCTTTGGCTTCATCATCGTCCTTTTCAACACCTAATAAGACCAACAGACCTTTACCGATTTCGCCGACCGTTTTTCCGTCAACCTTAACAGCAGACTCACTCACTCTTTGTATCAGTGCTATCACGCGGTTGTTCCTTTTGGGTCAATTGCTTCTTTTCGGCTGTCGATTGTATCACGGGGCTTTTCAGTCGCCAGTGTTCTTTCTCTCCTAGTGCTGCTGTGAACTCGGCACCAATCAAAACGATAAACCAGCACAAATAGATCCAGAGAAAGAGGATTGGAATGGCCGCTAGCGCCCCATAAATCAACTGATAAGAAGGGAACTGAGTTATGTAGTACGCGAAACCTTTCTTACTCACCTCAAACAACAATGTCGCTACGGCAGCGCCGATAATGGCATGGCTCAAATAGACTTTCTTATTAGGAACGAGAACATAAAGCCCAGTGAAAGCTAACAGTGCAAGAAAAGCGGGCAACCAGCCTAAAAAGAAACTAAATGCACCACTGAGTAGCTCATGCTCCAAGATCTTTAATGACGTGAGGTATGAGGTTCCTACAATACTGGCACCAACCAAAATTGGACCTAGAGTCAATATCATCCAATACATAGAGAAGGAAAACACCGGACGTCGCTTTACTTTGACTCGCCAGATGTAGTTGAGATTGTTATCGATATTGGAGATGAGCATCAAGGCAGCAACAAACAAAAAACCACTACCAATTGCTGTCATTCGACCTGTATTAGCGACAAACTCAGTGAGAGCTGTATAAACAGCATCACCAGCTGCGGGTACAAAATGTTGAATGATGAAGTTTTGTAGCACTTCACCAACATTGGCAAATATTGAAAACGAGGACAACACTGACAGCAGAACCGTCAACATAGGCACGATAGAGAGTAACGTAATATACGTTAGATAGCCCGCGTTGACATTCACTCGGTCATGAGACATGCGCTGAACCAAGTAGCGAACAAAGCACAGTAAGTTAGAAACAGGTTCTATGAGGTGACGAGGCAATTTGTCGTGCATTGTTCCTTAGCTCTCCTTGCTAATAGTGGTTGCTGTATGAGTTTGACACAATTCAACAACAAACTCGACCCGCTGTTGTACAGTCATTAACGGGATCTCAATAACTTGAAATCCTAGCCCTTGATACTGCATACGCAACGCTTGATGAATCGACAGTGCTTCCTCAAATGGATAAGGACGTACCTCATCTTGCACATAAGTCTCACGCGTTGGTTTACAGAATAAGACAGTCTGCTGATATTCTTTGTTAGCCTCGCTGAAGATATTGTCTGATACAGACAGGTTTCCAAATTCCAAATAAGCACACACATCAGGAATAGCCCGGTCGAGAAAGCTAAGCTGCTTTGATTGTTGAGCAAGACCTCTTTGAATAACCATTTCCTGGAAACACATTTCAGCAAAGCGTCCAAGTTGCGTCCACGGCAATACACCATCATTGAGTCTAGATTGTTGTTCTATGAGCAGCCTAGGAACCTCAGGAAATACCTGAAAACCCAATTCACCAAGTGCTTCTAGTAATGTGGTTTTCCCAGATCCCGTCCCACCCGAGATAATAAATGGAAATTGTAAGCTCATAATAGATAACTAGTTTAGAAACATGATTAAAGTGTAACTGAATCAGTAGCAAAATCATGCTAATAGTATTAAATAGAAGGGCTAGGAAACTTGATCGTGGTATTAATGTAATATTGATACACATACCGTAGATACGAAAACGCCCCAGCTTATGCTGAGGCGTGAAATTAAAGCTTGGCGATGTCCTACTCTCACTTGGGCGGTGCGGCGATCCGCAAGCACACTCTACCTTTCTAATACGAGCCTCAAATCTACTATACGCCAAATACGAAAACGCCCCAGCTTATGCTGAGGCGTGAAAATTAAAGTCTGCCGATGTCCTACTCTCACTTGGGCGGTGCGGCGATCCGCAAGACACACTCTACCTTTCTAATACAAGTTTCAAATCTACTAAACGCCAGATACGAAAACGCCCCAGCTTATGCTGAGGCGTGAAATTAAAGCTTGGCGATGTCCTACTCTTACTTGGGCGGTGCGGCGATCCGCAAGCACACTCTGCCTTTCTAATACGAGCCTCAAATCTACTATACGCCAAATACGAAAACGCCCCAGCTTATGCTGAGGCGTGAAATTAAAGCTTGGCGATGTCCTACTCTCACATGGGGAAGCCCCACACTACCATCGGCGCTATTGCGTTTCACTTCTGAGTTCGGCAAGGAATCAGGTGGGTCCACAATGCTATGGTCGCCAAACAAAATCTTGCTTGGGTGCACCTTGCGCAGCAAGATGACTCTAAATACTGGTGCTGATACCCAGACTCGAACTGGGGACCTCATCCTTACCAAGGATGCGCTCTACCACCTGAGCTATATCAGCATCGTGGTTGTCCTTCAGGACTAAAAAAGCCCGTCTTTTAAAACGGGCTCTTTAAAATT
>NZ_CP115922.1 GCF_040412085.2 Vibrio sp. CB1-14
CGACACCTGTTACCAAGTGCCGTCCCTCTAAGAACCCAGCGTGCAACTTTCACCGCACTAGGCTCAAGCCTTCACGAAGGCACCGATTGGCACCCAGCAACTTATAAAGAAGTGAGAGCAGGCTCATGCCAAGAGTTACGGCATTGCTTCTTTGATTTTCTCTTAGCCAAGTATTCTTGGTATTGAGGATCAAAAGGCGTAGCGGCACTCCTGATTTTCACATGTCTTTCTATTGGCACCTTAGCTATTTGAAACAGATTGAACTGACAATCCATATTCATAATCTTCTGCCAACCGTGAAATTGCCATTGACCTTGACGGTTGATGAAGTATTTAAGGGCGATCCAAGTTCTAGATTTTGTTGGATGACGTCTTTTAGCCCAGTGCCATAACGTATGGAATAGCTTGTGACCTACATATCCGAATACCTGTTTAGCCACGCAGTGTCGATAGTAATTCGACCAGCCCCTGAGTTTCGGATTTATCAGCTTGATAAGATCGTTGACAGGGATGGTTACGTGCTTTTTGATGAGTTCGCGCAAGTTACTCAAGAACAGGAGTGTATTGGATTTGCTCGGTTTAATGAGCAATTTCCCTTTGTATTTCCTATGATTAAAACCTAGGAAATCAAAACCTCTGCTGATGTGGGTAATGTGCGTTTTCTCTTCGGAGAGTGTTAAGCCTCTTTCTGCTAAGAAATCAGCAATCAACGGTTTGATATCGTTCTCCAACACTTCTTTTGAAGCACAAGTGACGACGAAATCGTCGGCGTATCCAATAAAGTTGGCTCTTGCACCCTTTTTGAGTGCGGTAGACTTTATGCGTTGCTCAAGCCCTGCAAGAGTCATTAGCATCAAGGTTGGGGATATGACCCCACCTTGTGGTGTTCCCTCGTCAGTACGATAGAACAGCCCTTTGTCCATAAAACCAGACTTTAACCATTGTTCCAACATGCGTTTATCTACGGCAATGTTATTCATAAGCCATTGATGCCCGATCTTGTCGAAACAGGCTTTGATGTCTCCCTCAAGAACCCATTGAGCTGATTTCTTTAGTGCCAGACATTTAAAGCACTGTGCGACTGCATCGGCAGTGCTGCGGTTTGGTCTAAATCCATAGCTGTTAGGGTCGGCAAGTGTTTCTGATACTGGCTCCAGAGCAAGAAGATGAAGCGCTTGCTGCGCTCTATCGACCATGCAGGGGATACCCAGTGGTCTGAGCTTGCCGTTTTTCTTGGGGATGTAGATACGCTTGAGCGGTTTGGCTTGATAAGCTTTTCTGCTCAATTGATTGACTGCTTTCATGCGGCGCGTATCTGTATTCCAGATAACGCCATCAATTCCAGGAGTTTTACTGCCTTTATTTTGAGATACCCGCTTAACAGCAAGAAGTTTTGCTGATCGCGAGTGAGTCAGTATCCACTGCAACGCTTTCGCTTTACTGTGTTTACCTTCTCGTGTTGCCTTTGCAATACGCATCTGAAGCTTTAAAACATGGGATTCGATGTCTTTCCAATTGATGGATTGCCACTGAACACCGTCAGGAGAGGCACTAATCTCTTTTGAAATCATCATTTGCGTTTCTCCTTGAATAAAGTTCTTCAAATTCTCTTGCAACAGAAGACCAGTCGGAAGTCAGCTCACTTTCGTGCCAGATAGAGACCTGTATCTGCATCGTTACAATGCAGCCTTCGCTTTTTCCAACATCCTCTACCTGCATCACTATCGGTCGCAGAGACTTTCCCAAAGGGAGTAATACAGGCTTACCGTGTTTCGTATGTCGCGCAATGTCAGTTTAGATGCCCGCTATGGTGCGGAGAGTTCAACGATCACGAAAGAGCATGGGGCAATCTCTTTCCGACTCTCTTGCCTTTTGGCTACAGCGTGTTAACCACTTCCGCTGTTTCATCACATAACGCACCTTACACGGATTCACGTATGTTCATCATGCTGACTACCTAGCACTCACCCGATTGCGTGGTTATCAGGAGGATCGTTCTCTCGCGATTTAGATCCCGATTGGTAAATACCAACCTTCGTTACATTGTCAGAGCCGCTACTTTATTCAGGCTCCTAGGTTCATCTGGTGATACAGATGGTTCACTCGTTGAGCGGTGAACAGCGCTTCATACGACCTCACGTCGCACGCCCCTAAATGAGTTACGTCTAGTATTAATGACTAGGTAATCAGCGGACTTTACAATACATTAATTAATGTGAAAAATAAAATATTAGGCCGTATCTCTGTTACTCAAATAGACAGTAAGCACCCTCACTGTGTTTTTAGGTGCAGAAATCGAGATTATTCCTCTCGCGCGTTTCTAGTACTGCTTCGTTTTTGGTCACTTTGAAGTTTACTTACTGTTTTAGTTCACTATTTTATCGGTCAGATTTTACTTGAGGAAGTATTGAATCGCCATCATCGATGAATAGATCAGTTAATCTCTATCAGTCTTAAGTAAATATCTCAAATTAAAAAAATATGCCCTTGTTAATTCGATGTCTCCCCCCAATGTATAAAGATAGAATAGGTGAAAATTTGTTCGCCTATAGCCGGAGGGCATGCTCATGCTCCATCATAACCAACCTTCAGGTAGCCCTTGGGGCGGAGGAAAACAAGATCCTCCTAATTTAGGTGAGGTATTTTATACTATTCTCCATCACTTAAAAAAAATGCTTCCAGGCGGAAGGAATTCAAGCTTTTTTATCCCTCTTATTATTTTCTTTTTAGCAATCATATTCTGGACGTGTTTTTACACGGTACCAAGCGATTCTGTTGCTGTGATACAACGCTTTGGCAAATATGTCCATATTGTTCCTGCAGGGCTTCATCTCAAGATGCCACTTGGCATTGATACGGCTGAAATCTTACCTGTGAAACGACAACTAAAGCAGGAGTTTGGGTTCATAACACCCATGGCAAAAAATCCCAACCAAAGCCCGAGAATAAACACTCGACGTCAAGAAACACAAATGGTTACAGGTGATTTAAATGCCGCTCTCGTCGAATGGGTGGTGCAATATCGAATCTCCGATCCCATCAAGTTTTTGTTCGAAGTTCGAGATCCTAGTGAAACCCTTCGATATGTTTCTGAATCCGTAATGCGTGAAGTGGTGGGTGATAGAACTGTGGATGAAGTGATCACAATTGGTCGGCAAGAAATTGAGTCTGAAGCGCTCTCAAAAATGCAACAGCTCGCTACAAAATATGCTTTAGGGATCAGAATTGACCAAGTTCAGTTAAAAAACATCAACCCTCCTCAACCTGTCCAGGCATCGTTTAATGAAGTGAACCAAGCCCAACAGGAAAAAGAAAAGCTCATAAACGAAGCTCGCCGAGATTACAACAAAGTGATCCCCTTAGCGTTAGGTGAAAAAGATCAACGGATCAGAGAAGCTGATGGCTATCGCTTAAAACGCATCAATGAAGCTAAGGGAGATACGGTTCGCTTCAATGCATTACTGTTCGAGTATGTTAAAGCCCCAGAAGTAACTAAACGCAGAATTTATTTAGAAACAATGCAGGCAGTATTACCTAATATTCGGACCAAAATTATCATTGATGAACGAGCAAACAATATTTTGCCTTTGCTCAATCTCAACGACACACAAGGAGAGCCTAGATGAAATCGATTAAAAAAGGGGTCATAGCCGCATTGATTTTAGGTACATCTTTTAGTGTATATAACGCACTTTACACAGTAAGTGAGGTTCAACAGGTCATTATCACTCAGTTTGGAAAGCCAGTAGGGATGCCTATTTTTAATGCTGGATTAAAAATAAAAGTACCATATATTCAAGAAATTAATACCATCGACAAACGAGTGTTGGAATGGGATGGTCGCCCTTCCGACATGCCAACAAAAGATAAACTGTATATTTCTGTAGACTTGTTTGCTCGATGGCGAATCGTTGACCCGCTTCAGTACTTTTTACGTCTCAAAGATGAACGCAGTGCACAATCTCGACTAGACGATATTTTAGGTAGTGAGACACGAAATGCTGTAGCAAAACATGAATTGATCGAAATAATACGTACTAACAAAAATCGCAAACCATTACGAGATCCATTATTGAGTGAAGCTGAAAGAGATCTGAAAATAGGCGCCTTAGTTCCTATCCAAAAAGGTCGCCAATTTGTAGAGCAAGAAATATTCTCTGCAGCGTCAGAAAAAATAAAAATCTTTGGAATTGAGTTGCTCGACATTAGATTTAAACGTATTAATTACAATGAAAGTGTTCGCCCTAAAATTTATGAGCGAATGATTAGTGAACGTCGTCAAATTGCAGAACGTTTTTTATCCGAAGGAAATGGGGAGGCTGCGAGGATTCGAGGTGACAGAGTGAGAGACTTGGATAAGATTCAATCTGAGGCCTATCGTGAAGTCGAAGAGATTCGGGGACAAGCTGACGCTAAAGCCGCCGAAATTTATTCATCAGCTTACAATAAAAATCCTGAAACAAGACAATTTTATGAATTCACACGAACGATGCAGTCTTACTCGACCGTTATTTCAGAGAACACAACGCTTGTTTTGTCTACTAATAGTGACTTATTCAAGTTTCTTAATGGTATAGATAGAAATCCAAATATCACAGTTGAAAAACAATGAGTAAAAGAGAAAAAATAACACCAACTAATATAACTCGCCTACCCAAGGGATATATTGATTGGATCTCTCAACCAATATACCGTTTCATACATATTGAATCTGCAGCAGGTATTGTACTATTTGTTTCAACGTTAGTTGCCATTTCACTAGCCAACTCAAATTTAAGTGAATCGTTTACTCGCTTTTGGCAGATTTCGGTAGGGGTTACTTTTGGTGATTTAGTATTTGAACGGTCATTACACAAATGGATCAATGACGTAGGAATGACCTTATTTTTCTTTCTTATTGCCTTGGAACTCAAACGTGAGTTAGTGCTAGGAGAACTTAGGAACCCTAGATTAGCGATTTTGTCTATTGCAGCTGCTCTTGGGGGCATGTTAGTGCCTCCTCTTTTCTATTTTCTTATACAGTTTGGTGAATCAGGGCAACATGGTTGGGGCACTGTCATGGCTACAGATACCGCATTTGTGATCGGGTGCCTAGCACTTTTAGGACGAAGCATTCCAAGCAGCTTGCGTATATTCATGCTATCAATGGCTGTGGTAGATGATATCGGCGCGATCTTTGTTGTTGCTATTGGCTATGGAGATAGTGTTAACTGGATGTCCATACTTTATGCCTTGTTAGGGTTTATTATTGTTCGGGTTATGGGCTTTTTAGGGATCCGCAGTATAGTGCTCTTTTCTATTGTTGGAGGAATGATATGGATAGCCATCGATATGTCTGGCATACATCCCACAATCACCGGAGTGATTCTCGGCTTACTAACCCCTACAAATAAGTGGGTGAGTAAGGAGCATCTTTCCATCATTATGGATACCGTAGTGTCATCTTCCACTATAGAACAATGGAGTGGTGATAAAGTAGAAGGAGAGACGTTAAGAACCGCTGCAGCGGCTGCGCGCGAAACTCTTTCGCCAGTTGAGCGGCTGGAAATGTTACTTCATCCTTGGGTTGGGTTTGTCGTGTTACCGTTGTTTGCTCTTTCCAACGCGGGTGTTTCGCTAACTACGGCGAATTTAACTTCTCCAATTACGCTTGCTATATTTTTAGGTTTTATTTTTGGCAAGCCAATAGGTATTACCTTGTTTAGTTGGATTGCCGTCCGACTTAAAATTGCAATATTACCTGAAAACTTGAATTGGGGAATGATTATAGGGGGGGGGATGTTAGCTGGCATAGGTTTTACTATGGCATTGTTCATCGCGGAATTAGCTTATGACCCTAACCAAATTAATTCTGCGAAATTAGGCATCTTCCTAGCGTCTATTTTTTCGGCTTTTCTCGGCATCATCTTTCTTCGCTATTTCTCTGTTAAAGAAAAACGGAAAGATGCTTGATGATGCTTGTTATTCCAACTTATAAAATAGGACATAAAAGAAGTCACTACTTACCTCTATAATAACAAGGTAGGTAGTGAATATTAAAGAGAACAGCATATACTCTATTGATTGATATGTTGAAGAGAAAAGACTCATTTATTATGAACTACAGCGTTTCCCACATAACGTCACATTTCCCTTCTATTGCTGTTTTTAATAATTCAAGTAATGGATAAGCTCGCTCAATAATTGAAATAGTAGGTTCTGCTTTTTCATGCACTTCAACAATATTAAGGTTTCGTATTTTTTCACGTTCGAACGCACTATTTAGTTTTACCAGTACCTCTGGTATATCTGATGAAAAAATCGCACTTGGCACCTTTCCACTATGCCCATTATTTTTATTATTTCTTGAGCAACGTCACCAAACATGATGACACTTGCATGATTTTTACAACTAAATTTTACTAGCATAAAAACCTCTCTGCATTTGCTATCTAAACAAAACTATGTCTTAAGCAGCTTCAAAGATAACCCCAATTGAATGTTTGCTAGTATCTATTTGTTCATTCATCATTAATACATGTGTTTAAAGAGATGGAATTGAGGCTATCTACTTTATTACTGGAATATAACGTTATAATTCGATAAGAAATACCACGTTTCAATAGATATCTAGTTTCCTCTTTCTCACAAAATTCGATAGCGACTTGCTTAACTAGACTATCCATATCAACAAATTTGCTTTTGGTAAAAATAAGAGAAATGTTATTCGCATCTGACTTGGCTTGTAATAGTGTTAATGCTCCTATTTTTTGTGGGAGTCGACTTGAAATAATCGTTGCTCTATAATCAGATAACTCATTTGGTAACATTTGATTTGATAAACAACCGTTCAGCAGAATGATGATAAATAGTACGAATGTATTACGATGTTGATTCAAGAAAAACACTCCCTCTTGAACTATTTCTAGAGTTATAATTATGAAAAACTTTATGCATTGAGTTGGATGACATAGCCGACAAAAATGCACTGTAATCGAGAGTGAATTGAACTTTCGTTCCAACGGTTAAGGGCTTTTGGGAAGTTTCGAGAATCAAGTGATCACTGCTTGACGACAAAATGTTCATATCATATGGAGCGATAAGCCCCGCCACACAAACATCTTGACGTCCCAGGGCGAGAATTGCTTGCGAAACAGCTCCGCGGTCTTGGAGTATTTCCCTTTCACCAAATGCATTGCCCCCTCGATTCCCCCATGGCAAAGAAGGTTTAATTTTAGCTTCGATCACCTCAGCAGTTAACGTAATCGCATCGGTGTGTAACCCTTTGATTGAATTCTGCTCTACAGGGACACAGCCTAAGAATATTGCTTCTCCGAGTCGCAAGTTGTTGACTCGAGTTTTCCCCTCATGAGCTAGAACCCAATTGATTGAAGATGAGTTTCCACCTGAAATAATCTCAAGACTAATACCAAAAACTGCTTCAATACCGTCTGCAAGATCAGAAAGAAGCCTCATCTTTTTATCATCAGGAGCAACACCATAGCGACACGTAAGATTCGCCCCTATCCCTTTGATAACTATATTGGGTAATAGAATGATCTCACGTATGAAATTAATGACGCGACATGGCATAACACCTTCTCTCAAATCTCCAAGCTCAACCATTATTATCACACCGTGTTTAGTATTTGCTCGTTTTGCTACACGAGAGAGCCGTTGAATAACTTGAACTTCAGTATTCAGACTGATGTCACAATACGCCACCACACTCGCAATCTGACTCAGCATTGGAGTGCGTATTAACATTTTCGGAACAGCAACCCCACAATGTGTCATTCTTTGTATATTTTCCACTCTAGAATCAGCAAGCATACTTGCTCCAGCATCAACCAGAATGTGCGCAATGATAGGATGACCTAAACAGGACTTTGTAACTGGTGTGACTGAGACATTTTTTAAAGCCAGTGTTTCAATAAGAAACTTGGCGTTATGGTGAATTTTTGAACAGTCAATATTTAACTTCGGGTAACTCACCTTTGCTCTGATATTTTGTTTTCTAACAAAGGATAGGTCGAAAATACCATCTGAAGCAGTTGTTCTTTAGATTGAGATAATGGATCTGTCACAGGTAGGTCAAACTCAGCAGAATACACACTTATTTCGGAAATAATCTCATCTGAAGACATCCCTTCATGATTCAGAGTTAACCCGATAACTGTAGTATTGGAGAACGCCTCTATGAGGTTTATCTCACAGGCAACGGAAGGCATCGGCATATCTGGGAAATCTGTGCGATACATACGTTTAGGCGCATGTTGTAGAATAACACTAGTCGGACAACTACCACGTAATATAAACGAGCTGGTAGAGAATGCAGGATGACTCAGTGCTCCCTGTCCTTCAATAATAATGATATCTGGATTCTCTGCTTCATACGCTTTAACAATGACTGCTTCTAGCTCCCCAGCACAAAATTGAGAGGGGACAGCATCTAATGCCACACAATAAGGAGCACCTTGTATAATGCCCGTTTGTCCCGTCGCTATCATAACAACATTGAGACCCTTATTTCTTAACTCATTCGCCAGTATCGTCGCAGTCGTTCTTTTCCCCAATGCGCAGTCCGTTCCCATTATCGCAATTCTTGGACACTGAACAGTGTGTATTTTGCCACTAAATAATTGCAGTTCTCCCTTGCTCTTGGGTCTACGAATATCAAGAATATGAACATTATTTTTTAAGCTGGCTTCACGAAAAACAGGGTCATCATTTAAGAACTCATGTAAGCCATTCACTATATTCATATTTAATGACATAGCATCGAGAATAATTTTCTTTTCAGAATCTGAAAGAAAACCTTTTGACGGTGCTATCCCAAAAATAAAGTAATCAGGAACTGTTTCTGCCTGAATAATGGCTTCTTCAATATTGGCCACAATAGGAATATGATTTTTCGTACCATAAAGAACTTCACCGGAATCTAAGCTAGCTAGCTCACTATCAATGACAGATAAAATGCGATAATTGTGGGAATGCCTTACCAAACCATTCGCTGTCTTTCCGTCAGTTTTATTAAAGTTACCTTCACAGTAAATAATTGCAGAGGGAGTCGTCGGATTAACTTTATGGCAAAGTGGCGTCCAAGGTTCCGGACGAGTTGGGCTATGGTTGTTTTTTATATGTTCGGTTCTAGTTAATTGAAAGATGTTTCTTAACTTTCTAGTTGAAATTGACATAATTAAAGCCTGCAGTAAGGCTTAGGGGGGGCTACTAAGGAGTGCCGAGATGTGAGTTCGGAAAAGAAAAGAAGTCCCTACTAAGCGGTAGGGTGAGCAACCATGCTAACACACTTCCAAGACTTTTGTTGGTTATTATTGATACACTTTCGGCGTCTATCACTTTAAGACTTAACCCATACTCGAGTGATTGATTAGAGATTTAAGACTTCTTGTTCAACACTTCCATATCAACCTCTAAGGTTTAAAGTTTCAGATACTTTTTCTAATATCAGTTGAGTGGGTCAGAGCTTTTAGTGTAACTGGCAACTCCTTGTGTCGTAAGCACCATCTCCAGATATCTCGACGATTCGTCGACGTGTTTGCTTGAGCAAATTAGGAAGGACTTCTGCATCAGTGACATTAGATAAGCTCAGCTCTGCTGCTACTATCTCGTGAGTGCTTGTGTCAACTGCTAAATGCAGTTTTCTCCAGACTCTACGCTTCCCGTCAGTACCATGCTTTTTGACCTTCCATTCACCTTCGCCATAAACCTTGAGACCAGTAGCATCGATGGCCAGATGCTGTATCGCACCTCTGGTTTTAGTTTTAAATGAAACCTCAACTTCCTTAGCTCGACGGCTTATACAGGTGTAATGTGGACAAACAAGCGGTATGTTAGCCAGCTTAAATACAGAGTCTAGAAAGCCTTGCAGCGCTCTCAATGGCATAGAGAAAACACGTTTTACCATCAATGCGGTAGTAATGGCTAGATCGCTGAATCGACGAGGCCTGCCGCGCTTACTCTGTTTGCTTTGCTTCCACTCGCGTATTGCTTCTTCATCAATCCAGAAAGTGAGTGAACCACGGTTGATTAGGGCTTTGTTGTACTGTTTCCAGTTAGTTGTTTTGTAATGAGGTTTCGGCATAAGGCTACGATGATTAACTGATGTAGCCGATCAGATCGTAACTTCCTGATTTAGTTCCATCGAATTACGCAACAAAGCCCCTTGCAACTCAGAGGTGCACCACAATGTGTTTGCGGTGATTGACTAATTGCTTACCTAGATCAATGATTGACATGCTTTTTGTTATGTATGTAATGTACCTAAAGAAGTTTAATGTCACATAACCCATCTCGCCATAGTCGTGCGCGATAGTTCGATTCCCGACTGGGTAAATAGCGACTCTTGGCGATACAGTGGCATCGCGTATTGGTATTTGCCAGCAAGCTTTCTGTCGCGAAGCTTTTAGGGATAATGCTTTGCGGCGCTGGCTTTTGAACGATGTGGCTTTTGTCTTCAGTTTGCTCACACTGACGGCAAGCATATTTAGGACGAACATATTCCAGCACTTTGAGTACCGCTGGCGAGAACTCTAGCTTTTCACTGCGGTCTTCACCGATTTTATGCAGGCTATGCTTGCAGCATGCACATTGTTTTTCGTTATCATCTAAATCGAGTTCGATAACCTCACGAGGCAAGGTCTTTGGAAGTGGCTGACGTTTACCACGCTTCTTCGTTGTGGTGGTGGTCGTCATGACCTCAACCTCTTCTTCCTTAGCAGCTTCGCATTCCACTTCGTTGAAGAGGTCACCTTGAGATTCATCGTAAGGCTTTAACGCCTCCGAACGTTTAGCGAACTGGCGATCGATCATCGAACGAGGTAACTGGCGTAATACTGATACACAGTACCGCTTCCAACTCTTTTATCAGGTACCCAAATACCTCAACATCATTGGATGCAGTGTGCTGCGGTGTGCGGCTCAACTCTTCAAGTGCGATTAGAGCGGTCTTCCCTCGTTTAGCAAGGACGTCGATATTTTTAAGCTCATTTCGAACAGCGCGGTAATCAGCATTGGTTAAGTATGGCTTAATGAGTTTCCGCAGCGTTTGGTTCTGAGTTTTTAGTGGAACATGTTTGCCGGGCATTTGACCATAATAAGACAGTAGGATGTGTGTTGTAGCCGCGCGAAGTTGTTGACTGTAGTCCATATTATTCAGTTTTTTAAAGCTCTAATATGAAAGGAGTATATCAAGATAGGACTGAACGTGCAGAGATTCAACAAATGACGAAAGGAGTCATTACTAATCAATGCGATAATCGTCATTCTAGAGCACTATAACTGAATGTATAGGTTGCCAATAAGATAAACAAGAACAAGAAAAAACAAGAACCTCGATAACAAAGCCAACTTGTTAGCCCGAAAGGCAATATGGCTCGCATTTAGTGACGATTTCATCTCAATGAAAAACGTGGACACGTGGCACGTTTTACCAAGGCTCGGCCTCTTGGATACTATGCAGAAAAACAAGGAGCTTACCAATGAAGAGAATAAACATAAGACGCAGTGGGGCGTCACAAAATGATCACCCTATTGTGTTGAAACAAGCGCGAATGTCCGTGGAGTCTATATCTGTAGATCGTAAAACGGTAGGGGGCATTGTTATACCATTTCGAGTAACGTCTGCAGGTGGAGGGTACACCTCTGTTACCGTAGAGATCCCCTTATGCGAGCTCACAAATATGTTTATGGCAGAGTTAGAACCCATAGCTACAACGAGCTTTCAGAGCACCTCATTCATCCACAGGGTACAAATGGTCACTCATAGAAAAAACGCGCATCAGTACAGCAAAGATTTCTTGAAGGGGTTATTCGGCAAAGTCATAAACGCTATCCCACTCTGGCAAGAAAACAAGATATGAAGGTGTTCGACGCGTCGACAAAAGAGTTACTGAGCGAAAATATCGCTGAATACCTCAAAAACACTGCTTGAGGAATGTTGCCTATGTTTTAATCAAGGTGCTTTAGAGTGAACAAGTCGAAAACATGGAGGCATTATGACTTTACATCAGCGTGTTATCACCGGTGTCTTTCTGGCATTACTTCTTACCGGTTTTGTAAATAGACAACAAAGTAAACCGAAGCAAGAAGCGAACTACTTTGTGTTCGATCTGCGCGACTACTCTAGTTACGTGCTCGCTAACAGCCCTAATTGCCCGCTAAGCGAGGAAACGGTAAGGGTAGAAATACAAACTAATTTCCCGCACCACTCATACCAGATGAAATGCAAGTCTGCTGAGACAGAACGAAAAGTTGAGGTAGTCAATGTGATATCGAAGCGAAACGAATTACCTCCATCAAGACTCACCGGCTATCGTTGGCACTATGTAGACTCTAGTCATGGTGATTACCCATACGCGGTATTTGTCACATCAGTAAAAAAGACGGGCGCCGACTATGCTCTGGTTGTTGAAGAACACCCACTGAATCGTCAAGGGGTACAATTCTTTGAGCTATACCGAAGTAAATAGCGCAGCGGCAATGATAACGTCAAACATCATTAAAATGACTAACGTATCCCGGTAATTTCAATCATGTAGTTGGCCTGACCATGCACGTCCTCAAGAGCACTCACCGGTAGGTTTAGCTGACCATTGTCGTCAAGCGATACATACATCTCTTTGGTCTCTCCAGGACGGACCACAACACCGTTAAAGTTCAGAGAGTAATCAGCGTCAGCACGCACAGTGATGAACAGCCGCTGCTCGCCACTGGCGAGTTGACCATTATCGGCTCGAAGCGTGTTGGAAGTAATTAATGAATGCGGCTTGTTGTAAATGTCGGCTAGCGGTCGGTTGTGAGGTACGGATGTGATCGCATCGAGCTTGAAGAAGTTATCTGGTTCGTAGGCAAACTGATAGACTTGTGTCTGTACCTGGCCAAATGCGTCTGTCACAGTAACAGTGAGCTTATAGTCCTCTCCGACATTTGTCGGGAATGTTCTCGGATACTCAAGCCCATAAACATTCTCGCCTTGATCGTTGAACGCCAGTTCGACGTTATCGTTACTAGGACCACCACTAAGATTTAGTTTGGTAAACTGATAAGCGCTATTCTCGTCAATCCTTAACCTGATACGTTCAAGACCTTTCACTAACATCCCAGGCTCGTAGACTTCGCCATCTTTGAGTTCAAAGCTGATGACGGGAGGAGACTTATCATTGTTATATTCAAAGCTATCCCCGACAGTCGTAGCCCCATGGTTTTCTCTTGCCTTTACAGCAATCGTAAACTGCCCCTCAGGAAGCGACGTTAGATCCCAGCGATAAGTATAATCGGTTCGATCTTCTGCTATCTTTCCGCCTGAAACGTTGAGCGTTTCACCTGTATTTTGATCAATGATCCAAGCACCATTTAATCTCAATCGGTCGAAGAAATGTCCCCGTCCTAACTGTTTTATGTAGGCGGTCATAGTCTTGTTTACTTCATCAAACACGCTAGTGATTTGAGGGTAATACTGGCCATTCCAATGCGTCTCGCCCCAACGCGGGTTTGAACGCAAAGCATTCGAAGGATCATAGACAGTAGCGTTACCATGCAAATAACCTAGCGTGCCATCTTGCATCGTGTAGTCGATATCAAACTCACAAAAGGTCTCGCCTGGAGGGATAAAACATTCCTTGCCAAAGTGAACGAAACGTTGCGTGTAACTTCTCTCTTCAACGTAACCACGAACACCAGACACGCTAACGGGTAGGGAGGACACATCCACATAATAGCGGTAGAAATCGCGCCACCCGACATCGCTGAAATTGTAATGGACGTTAACTAGATAAGGCGTTTTGGGCGCAGCATCAGACAGCGTAACGTTATAGCCAATACCATGCCCTGACCATTCATGTTGATTTACAAACCGTATATAGTTGCCATTAGTGTTGCCATACGGAGCGCTAAACACAATATAGACATACTCATCGTCCTCGCCAGCGACCCGGTTCTCACCTAGTCCATTTGTGAAAACGAGTCCACCATAGTTATAAGAGCGCCAATTGCTTTTTTTGACGCGATAAGCGCCGACAACTGGGTTCGTATGGACAACCATGCCGCTTTGATACCGTTCAAAACCATCGAGACCTGGTCCTATCGAGCTAGAAGCTGACGGATTGTAAAACCCCCAAAGCTCGACGGCTCCTCTATCGTTATCCATGCGAGCTGTTTGACGTTCACTGATGTAACGATTGCCAGCTTTGTCTACGATGACAACTTCCAGCAGGAAGTCTTCGTCCAGATTTGAACGAGGAAAGACACCGGTCTCAAACGTTCTTGAAGCAACGTTGTTGGCCGCGTCATATTGCATAGGTGCAGTAATAAGAAGGCTGCCATCTTGTCGATAGTTGTTCACTGTAACGCTTTCGATCCCACTCTCGTCTGCAATGTCTTCTACGATAAGCAGAGCATAGCCACTACCACCATACCCGAGTGACCATACTGGACCTGTCGTCACCATATTGTAACCTCCAGCGTTGTTGATAAGCGCGCTGGCTGAAGGTGAACTGGTATCTACAACTACATCATAAGAAACACTACCGGTCACATTAGATTCAAAGTCCAAAATGTCCTGAGTAAAATTGTAGGTACCATCTATCAAGAACCGTTTCTGCACATCAAAGACTACGCCGTAATAGACGTTACCAGCTGAGTCAGAGATCCTGTCATCGACGGTGATAAACTCTGAAACGTTGATAGGCAACTCCGCCATTCTGCTGACGTACCGTGAGTCTGACCCGTCTATCCAAACCTGCCGACAGTAGAACACCTACATCTGATGAAGGGTTAATGTAACCCTGCGCTGAAGTATGTCGTTGATCGCCATTCGTATCGACAAAGCTAAATTCGACAACATCCGCCCGAGCTCCAAACGATATGAGTACAACAACGATTGTTGCAAACAGAATCTTGTGCATGATCACTCCCTTTTCCAACAGCAATCTATTTGTGTCCTAAACCTGCCCAAAGAATAGGGGTAGAGAGTGCAAACTTTCCAAAGGGTTACTTATGACAGACCTTTTTGGCTGCTTAATCGGCACTTTTGATACATAAGTGAGGTTAACCTACCAATAAGATCCATCGCGAGGAGAGCACAATGCTCAATGCGGAACAAAGCTGTGCCGTTCAGCAAACCAGTCACACACTGATTGTCGCCATTCCGGGTTCTGGTAAGACGCACCTTTCTATCGAGTATGCCAAACGCATAGTCACAGAGTCACTGTATGATGCGGTGTGCATGATCACCTTCACCGATGCCGCCGCTCAAAACATGCTAAAGAGAGTTAAAAAAAAGCTGAACATACCCGAGCAAAAGAGAGTAGTTACCTGCACATTCCATTCTGCTGCCTGGCGAATATGGCGCCATATGAATCCTCAGCGCAGGCTCATAATGGACAATGACCGGAGAGTGTATGTTGAGCGCGCTATGCGCTCTGTTGGTTGGGTTGATTTAGAAGAAGCTGAAGATGTATTGGAACAGCTAGGTTGCAGCTCAATCCACAGACGTTTTGACGAACATACAATGGCTCTGTACGAAAAGTATCGTCAATACCTTGAGCAGGACAAAGTTATCGAACTCTCCATAGTAATGCGAGATGTCGTAGAAGGCATGCAGCAAGGGCATTACCCCTCTCTAAAAGCACTTTACGGCACAAGCCATTTGGTTATAGACGAGTTCCAGGATACGGATACTTTGCAATACGAGTTTGTCATGACTCACTTTCTACAAGGCTGTACGATTTTCGCTATCGGGGATGATGATCAGAGCGTCTATCGATTTAGAAATGCAAATGGAATCTTGAATTTAGAGAACTTTGTGAAAGACATTGATGGCAAAGTACTTCCTCTCATAACCTGCTACCGTTGCCCTCAAGAGATATTAGACGCTGCGAATTGCGTCATTAATCACTGTTTCAAGAGATACGACAAACAGCTGATATCCGCACTCGACAGGAAAGGGGAAGTAACTCTAGTTGAATACCAAAACGCGTCATTGGATAAACTTATAACCCAAGTGGCCAAAAACACATCTGAAAACCACAAGCCAGAGGGCCAAGCAATTTTGGCTCGTACCAATCGCACGCTGACCGAGTTTGAAATGACACTTCAAGAATATGGCGTGACGAATTACGTAAAACTCGGTGGTAAACGATTTTTAGATCTCTTCTACATCCGATTCTACTTGAGAATGCTTTATACATTCAGTCAAAAGTCATATTCACACCTTATCGAATCGCTTGCTTACTTCGAGGTATCAGAGAGTGCACTTGATGAAGTGCGCAAGGATATGCGAGAACACGACTTCACCGAAGTCATAGGACAGTTTGTGATTCGGTGTCATGAACCGCAATACAAGCGTAGTCATGGAATCTCGGATGAACTGATAGACTTTCTTCATACGGTTACAATTGACGGTTTCCCAAAGTTCGAAAACGCCTCGGACATAGCCCATTTCCAAAGGGGCATTGTTGAAATGTTATCAATCAAGAACGCCGGTGATCTTGAGAGCCTATTGCGATTTACCGACATGCTCACGCGGATGGCATCCAAGAACCTATCACTGCAACCAATCATCAATCACTTCTATAGTCAGCTACAGAAGAAAAAGCGTAGCGCCGACACCGACTTTAAAGGCAAATTGGTACTTAGTACTTTACACGGTTCAAAAGGCTTAGAGTTTCAACACGTGAGCATTCTGCCCTGTGTGGAAGGGCACATACCTTTCCTCGAATCCCACGATACGCCATTGCTTGACGATGAGCACGATGAAGAGGCTAGGCTCTTTTATGTTGGAATGACCCGCGCCGAACAATCCTTGACGCTTTACACCATGGCCAACAAAGCATCGCGTTATATCGTTGATCTGTATCAGCACGTCAATTGTTCATTTATCGATTTGAAGGAGATGGAATTGGAAAAGCAAACCTAACCTAACATCTATGGAAAATTAACAAGCCTCGATTTGTCTGCTTAATCGTCAAGAACACAAACTTGCTTGTGTTTAACTAAAGTTCATCGCATAAGGAAATGACGCTATGAACTTTCTACTCACTATTGGTACAGCTGCACTAATCACATTGTCGTTTCATGCTAGTGCGTATAACGCACGCAGTGGAGCGGCACTCGCGACCTACGCAACACTCGCTGAACAAGATAAAGAAACACGTACACCAATTGGCCAGCCGTACTTATTGGCAACCTTTAGTCGAGAACATTGGCGCTATGACCAAAAGAACAATCGACACTTGGTTTGCAAACATCCTAATAATGATTCGATCAAATTTCTACCCGTGGAAACATCACTACGGTGCCTAGGACCCGACTTCAACTGGACTCGTCTCTACGGAGGTAAGACGCTCTATCCAAGCCACACAATTGAAGAGTACTTGGGCTGGCAATCTGGGCGCACAGCAGAAATTGAGCTGATAAAAAATAAGGAAGGAAATCTCCTAATTCACTATAAAAATGTGGGCACCTTCGATTCGGATCGATACACCCAAATGTGGGACAGGAGAATGAGCGCAATCAAACTCGCTCGTGAGGCTCGAGATACTAATGAACCTACTGGTGAACCTGCAGACCCACAATCGTTAAGCGATTTTATGGAGAATTCAGTCATCATCTGGTTCTATATTCCTGCCTTCGTCCTACTAATGATGGTCGTAGCAGCGATAAATCGATTCATTACAAAGAAGCGTGAGTCTAACGAGTCTGAACCCATGATTCGAAGTAGGAATTCATCATCAGATGATGTATTCGCAAAAACCCAGCGTCGTCCAAGTCAAACAGGTAGACAAAGCCGTCGAACCATATCCACTCATTCAAACTCACGCTCAGAATCTAGTGATTTTGTAACCGGTGCTATGGTCGCCAACGTCATGATATCTAGCGGGAGTGACAACCCCAGAAATGGTGGCAGTGCTCACAACGACTGCAGCTCATCATACAGTGACAGTGGTAGCTCTGGAGGGGATGGAGGCTGCGGTGGTGGTGGTGGCGAATAGGAAGCAACTGTTTTCTATGGCCAAGGTATCTCTATGATGCCAATCTAGAGTCACAAAAACATTATTCAGTGAAATACATCGGTACATTCGCTCCGTAAATGGAAACAGCACATCTGTACCAAAGCGCCTTATCAAAGCTGCAGGACAATAAGGGTTTTAAAGTCTTTAGCTCTTGTTCTATTAGGCGCTTAAACTCCTTCTCTCGCTCAACATTATAAAGCCTAGCGACCTCGTTATAGCTTGGCAGCCATTTCGAAACAAATTCTATAGCGTCTAAATGACTAGCAAACGTTCTAGGACGGTATTTCCTATCAACGAGGCTACGTGAGTGAACTTGCCAATAATCTTTTAGCAGCCCTGCACGGTCGATTTTCGTGCAAGGACGAAGAACATCTTCACCGAAGATTTTGACAAAATAATGTGGTGGACGACAAGGTACGTTCAAATAGAGTTCGTTTCTTAGCCAAATAGCCTGGGGCAGACTTTTAACGACGGGTTCCACCTTTTTGTTGTCGCGCTTAAAGCGAAGCTGACACGAGCCACTTGGTAGTCTTGAAATGTTACTGAAACTATCCATGCTATATCCCCTATCTCCACCAATTAAATGCAGTCCAGACATAGACACGCTCGCGCAAAGCAGGGTGGTCATCAAGTCTCGGATTGGTGATTAATATATTGCACTGCATGAGAACCGCGTAACCATCAGCAGCTTGGCGGCCTGTACGCTGCGTGAAATCTTTAAGCGCACCATCGTTCATGGCCACCTTTTCTCCCACAGAATAGAGTTTGTCACCAAGCCGGCAGCCTTCCATATCGTTCCACTGCCATGCGCGATAGAAACGAAACTCAGGTGGCATTTGATCGGCTTTGTTGCGTAATTCGATGGAACTAAATCAGGAAGTTACGATCTGATCGTCTACATCAGTTAATCATCGTAGCCTTATGCCAAAACCTCGTTATAAAACAACGAACTGGAAACAGTACAACAAAGCCCTAATCAATCGTGGTTCACTCACTTTCTGGATTGATGAAGAAGCCATAAGCGAGTGGAAGCAAAGCAAACAGAGTAAGCGCGGCAGGCCTCGTCAATTCAGCGATCTTGCCATTACAACCGCATTGATGGTGAAACGAGTTTTCTCTATGCCATTGAGAGCGCTGCAAGGTTTTCTAGACTCAGTATTTAAGCTGGCTAACATTCCGCTTGTTTGTCCACATTACACCTGTATAAGCCGTCGAGCCAAGGAAGTTGAGGTCTCATTTAAAACTAAAACCAGAGGTACGATACAGCATCTGGCCATTGATGCTACTGGTCTCAAGGTTTATGGAGAAGGTGAATGGAAGGTCAAGAAGCATGGTACTGACGGGAAGCGCAGAGTCTGGAGAAAGCTGCATTTAGCAGTCGATACCAGCACTCACGAGATAATAGCAGCAGAACTAAGTTTATCTAATGTCACTGATGCAGAAGTCCTTCCTAATTTGCTTAAGCAAACACGTCGACGAATCATCGAGATATCTGGAGATGGTGCTTACGACACAAGGAATTGCCATGATGCCATACGGATTAAGCGAGCTGTTCCGCTTATCCCACCAAGAGAAGGGGCTGCCTTCTGGGAACAAGGACACCCTCGCAATTTATCGGTAGGTTGCCAAAAGCTCTACGGCTCCAACCAGAACTGGAAAAAGCGGTATGGTTATAACAAGCGTTCACTCTCAGAAACAGCCATGTATCGTGTGAAGCAGTTGCTAGGAGGTAGATTAAGCCTGAGAAATTACAATGCTCAGGTAGGTGAAACCTACGCCATGATTAAAGCACTGAACAAGCTTACAGGGCTTGGTATGCCTGAAACTCAGTATGTTGTATAAGAATTACCCAATTTCAGGCAGTTTGGTTTTCTGTCCGAATTACGCAACAAAGCCCATTTGATCATCGGCATAAGACGTAGTGAGAGCGAAAATAAGTGACATAAAAACAAATAAATACCTACACATAGATCCAACCTCTAATGAGACGTTGAACTTAGAATAGGGCTAACGTTAATCCTAGCAATAAATTAAGCAGCCAAAATGACACTGCTTAATCAAATGAATTTTTATATAAAAACTGTGAAGCCTATCTTTGTGTTAACGGTTCCAAGATTGATGACATAGAAGTGAACAATGAGGAGACATAGAGCATGCATAAGGTTAAAGAAGCTGCAAAAACAACCTCCTATCAAATCCTCGGCACCATAGGGGCTCTATACATGGTAGCAATCCCTATCATACTAATTCATGCCTTGTATCTGGAGCTTGAACAGTACATAGACTGGGAGCACATAGTGCAAGCGAGTAGATATGCAGTGTTGGCTTCTATCGTCATAGTCCCTTGGTTCCTCATCAATCTGTGTTTGGCGAAACGTGGCGTTGAGCAAGAAGAGGGTAAGAAGGAGAAATAATGGGCATTCTAACCTTTATATGGACAGCAATAATCTTTTCAGTGAGTGTGACCATCTACTATCAGGCGCTTAAAAGTGAAAAGGAAGGTTACAATGAAATGTACCTTATAACGCTTTTTGTTGTAACGTTAATATTGTGCGATAAACAAATAGAACAGCTCTTTCTACTAATACAGTCCTTTCTACCCGAACAAGGCACACACGCAAGCAACTTAACGGCTTTCATTATTACAGCACCTTTAATAGTCATTCCTTATTGCTACGCAATTAAACTGACAGGAAAATTTATTCATTTCATCTTACAAAAGCGCAATCTTTCAGAGGAGATATAGTATGATTGATAACATAGTTGGTATTAAAGTATATAAAGAAGATTATATTAAGAGCGTAGGAAAATGTTACACACAAATCGCTATTTTCTACACTATCATTGTTTTCCTTTTAGCTTTTGCTTGCATTCCAGAGATAGATAGCGAAGCGACAGGCGGTACCTACATCTTTCTTTTGTTTATGAGAATATTACTTAGCGTAATAGTTTTATTTGTGGTTGCAATGCTAACTATGAGTACCGTGTTAAAACGAGTGGGGATGATGTTTGGTTACTATATACCACTGCCGGACGAGGACTTTGCTGCATGGTCTGATTTTGACTTGCTCAATACTGAGCAGAAAAAGAAGCTAATGAAACTGGCCTCTGAGCATGCAGAAGTGCATGAATTTGTTGAAAAAATCTTTGAGCAGGATCGCGAGCCAAGATACTATGAATTCAAATGCTTGGCGAGTATTGTCACACGAAAAGACGAAATGGAAACGGAACGACGATTTAAGTCAGAATTTTCAGAAGCGTAAGGTTGATGATATGGATACGTGGAATGAAGATAAATTAGTCTTACCTGTGATAACCAAGTCTCAAGTAATTAGAGCAAAGAATGTATTTAGAGTAACATTCGCTTTACTATTCCTGGTTTCACAGGTTTTATTAATACAATTGATTGGTCAGATTTCTATAGACGAAATTGATATCGACATCTACGTTGGGTATCTATGTTTAAGTATAGTTGTACTATGTATATGTGGGTTACTCACGATTATAATGTTAAGCACTATAGCAAAGAAAATTCCCTTTTTGCCTAAGATAGACAAGGAGCCCGTTCTATGTTTCTTAAACAATAATCCAATAGATACAGAACAATCAAAAAAGCTATGTGAAATGAGTGACCAAGATGACGATGTTCATGACTACATTAGTGACGTAAACAAGCAATATCGAGATATCCAAGTCTTCGAATATTATATGTTGCTTGATTTTATCTCCAATAAGAAAGAAAGAGCGATTAAAAATCAATTAAGAAGCATATGAAGAATTAGGTAGTGCTTTGGTGCACAAACTTTCAAGAGCGGCTTGCTCAAAGCCGCAAGGTTACGAGCAACAGCAGCTCACTATCTACAAGTGACAACGACAGAACAGCAAAAACACCGATATGAAGATCAACATTTGAAAATGGATCTCAACGTTATATAATGTCCATTATAGAAACTTGAGAATGATCATCGGATGAACAGTAACCAAAACGACATCATTGTTGTAGACCAAAACCACAGTCAAATCGCTTCAAATAATCTGGAGTTAGTTGCTCTCAACCGCAGAAAACGAAACAGTGACAGCGTCACGAATCCAGCGCTTAGTTACATCAGTTCTCTTAGCTCCACCAATACAACGGGTGGCCAGGCTAATGCCCGATACATTCTTGAGCGTTTTTCTCGATTCTTTCTCGGTAGCAGTTATCAACTGATTGATTGGTTCCAACTGTTCAAACAACCTTCACTTCTTTCTAGAGCGTTATCGAGTTTCATCATCTATAAAGAGCATGAAGTTGCCAGGCTAAAAAAAGCATCGGAAACGACTCGAAAAAACCTTGAGTCAACACCACTCCTCGAAGGCTTACAGATTGTCGCGCAGCAATATTTTGACGCCAATCTGCTAGAAGAAGTGACATATAATCAATTACTTATAACCTTACGTGAGTTTAATAAGACCAGTGAGGCAACAGATCTTCTCTCCTATGGTTGGTTAAAGCCCAAGCACGCCAATGTAAGGATCGAGTTCGAACCGCACATCAGTGCAAAGGTTGAAAAAGCGATTGAGTCGTTCGCGTGTTACTGCATCACTAGCTGCATCCATCGCTATAACTGGGATGAACTGCTGGTGGCTCCTGTTGTACAAGCTTCTATGAACGAATATCTCTACGATGGTGTGCAAGAATACGACAGGGAACTTGGAAAAATCGTCAAAGTACGCGACTACAGCCCTGCAACCGTCGACAACATTTTTCGAATGATCCGCGGCGTTGCCAAGAGTCACTGGTTAGCTGGCAGGTTAAGTATTGATGATCTTGAGCGGATAAGAGCAATTCGTCTTAGTCGAGGATCGCGTCTAGATTCCGGTCGGTACATAGCTAAGTCTGAATTCGCCAACATAATGGAAATTACAAAGAATCAAACAAATCAGGTGAAAGCCCACAGAGATCGCGCCATGTTGGGACTGATGTACGCTGCCGGTTTACGCCGTCTAGAGGTGGTTCAACTCAAAGTAGGAGACTGTGATCTCGATACCGGTGAGCTCCATATCATTGGTAAGGGCAATAAAGAGCGGTACGTATACATCGCAACTTCAGGATTTGTCGTCAAACTTCTAAGAAAGTGGATACAAGTTCGTGAAAATAGCCAGAATTTTACTTCACGAGACCCTATGTTCTGTCGTGTTAATAAGCACAAGCAAGTGATAAATCAGGCTATGACCACACAGTCCGTCAATCGTGTCTGCCAAGAGGTATCGCTTGTATTAGGCCGTACTATATCACCGCACGATTTTCGTCATTCCACGGCCACGAATCTATTAGGAGAAGGTTATGATGATTTGACAGTAAGTAAGGTCATGGGACATGCCGACCCAAAAACGACAAAGCGTTATGACCAACGTGGCATTGAGGCTATTAAGAAAGCTATTTTACACCTATAACTGCAGACTTATTCAACTGGTCGTTTTTTATCCTAATACTCATTAATATTGTGTATATCGATATCATCTTCGAATACTTCCTCTAACACTCTCTTGAGAACCGTTGTTCGTGTCTGTCACAAATACTGAGCGCTTCGTTGATTCCAACGCTTAAATGATGGAACCTTCAAATATTTCTACGAAACAATCTGTGAGAAACTCTAGTTTGATGTCTATGTATATAGCTCTCATCGTGTGTATTTTCCATGCCACACGATTTCCAATACTCATGCGTACTTAAATATTATATACTACATGTTTTATATGCGTATAGAAGGGAATCGGATCGTGATTACGTTAGGCAGTAAATTGGAGTGCAGCATAAAAAACCTCAATTTAGGATCAAGAGAGCAAGCTGTAGTTGTTGTTAGGAATGACGATGGTATATTGAGCCAGTCAAGAGATTTTCTTATATTTAACGACGACGACGAAAATGTTAGAGATGACCCATTGATACAGTCACTTGAAAATCATGAGACTATTTTATGGATCAACCCCCATGACCAAAATGCTCGCTAACAGGTCGGTCTACATGGCTTAACAGGATCTTGTTTATTATAGCGGTACGGTAAATTGAACCATCTTATGAAGTGTTAAGTCATACCTCATAAGATGAAAGATGCCACTATGACCTAGCGTTCCAGACGAACTTTTAGTGTGAAATTCCAACAGAAAGAAAGACACCTTCGTCTCAATTTTAACTACATTCTTACTATATTTGTGCTTAAACGAATTAATTTTATTCGTTTAAGCACAAATATAGTAACTGTCATGATTCTTGTAAGCCTGGCTTTATTTGCCAATTTTCCGAGTGAAAACCTGTCATAAAAACCTTATGTAATCCTGACGTAAGGCCACTTGTCTATACGAAAAATCACTTATCGGTCACAAGGTTCTTGTCGCCAGTTTCTAATTGGCTTCGGCCATTTCTTGGAGGAGGCTCTGTGAGAGTCCACGCGCAGTTGCCCTTTAGGTCCAACCGGCCATTATTGCGAGTTGTGCCACCACAATAATCATGCCGGTCAACGCCACCAATCCGAGCATGGAAGCCCCACCTCGGACTTGGTAAGCCCCCGTGTTAGCCGCTAGGCGTCTTTTCTTCATGATCATGGCAAGAGGCAGGAATATGGCAATGATGGCTAGGAAAATCGAGGAAAAACCCAATGCAAATACAAATCCATTGGGGAAAAACCAGGCAAACAGCAACGGCGGCAATAAGGTCGCCACCACCGGGTAGCTTTTTTGGGGCTCTTGCCCCACTTTAGGAGTTTTGATCATGTCGCCGATGAAATCCTTCAGTCCCATACTAACTCCCAAAAATGACGTCAAGAGTGCTAAACTGGCGAAGCTACTAATGTAGTCGTGAATCCCCGCCACGTGCGTCACCTCAGACAGACTGGCGACCAATCCGTTGATACCACCACTCACCTTTTGATACCGCTAGATTGATGTTGAGTAGAACTGGTTTTGATCCATAGCTCATAAAGACATTCTTCAGAGCAAGCATGTGTTGTTTTGCCATCTGTCCTCCTTCGGTTCCATATTCCGTGCTGCTACCGATAAGGGCTCTAGAAGGTGAGACTCCACCAGAACAGTTGAAAAATTCAACCTAATCGGAGAACTTCACCTATATGGTGGATTAATGAAAAACCAATCAATAAGCCAGTCCCTGATAACTTTCAGAAATTACGAAGGAAAAACTGGATTAGTAATGGAGACAGGCTGATTGAGAATCCACCAAGTGTTGGTCGATAACGTTGCGGTTGAAAAATTTAACCCGCGATTCCGAGAGGCATCTGCTACTAAGAGCACTACAAACGACAAAAAACAGCTACAAATAGGCGCGAAGCTAAGCTAGCCTAAACCCCTATCCCCGTAATAACATAAGAAGGTATTACATAGTCTTCTTTAAGCAGCCGCATTCACCTCTTTTACTGTTGTGCCTCACAAATCTCTGTTGGTTCTGGGGTATAGCCGTTTAGGTAGTTGACTCCGTAAAGCACAAATACTAGGTTAACTGATGAGTTCACCTTGTCGACGTGACCTTGTGTCACACAAACTAATCTATTGTGCAAGAGTGACAGCAATGCAGTTTAGCTCACTGAATACTGCTAGCGTGGTCTGACTTATAGTCGCCGAGAATGTGCGTGTCGCCCCAAAACAAAGAGCGCTCAAACCACTAAAGGCCTTTCATTGAATCGCCTGGGTAAGTGCGCCCTGCAAATTGGGCTTAATAATCAACACCAGACAAACACATTTTCAATAAGGAAAGACTATGAAAAAACAACTCGATACAAACGTTGTAGAACTCTACAATTCCCACCCCTTTCGTCGTTATCTCATCGATACTCTAATCGCATCATCAACTATCTATACCCGTGATTTGATATGGGATTCACACAAAGCACACTTACCCTCTCGACTATATAAAGGTAAAAGGCAACCTCAAAAAAAAGGGATGTATCTTCGAAAGATAACTAAAGATATGCCGTTCATCACTGTTAGCAAGCACAAGCACTTTCATAAAAGAAAGGTAAATGCGTATTCACTTTCAGAGAGTGCCAAAAAGTGGCTGAAAGAGCTGATTAGCAAGAACGACAAAAGGTGAGATATGGAGGATCATAATGGTGTAGGTGAGAGTGAAATACTCTGGGCTTACATAAAGGCCGTGAACGAAATTGACGACTATTTTGAATACATGTACCAGTCTCAAGATGACAGAGATTTTGTCTATGCGGTACTGACAGAACTTGCTCTATCTATGGAACAACATTTAGTAGAACGTTAACGCAGACTTTCAAACTCTTAGTGTATGCCTCTCTGTCTAGAGACACTTTCCATTTGCAGGGAGGTCATGCCATCCATATCAATAGAACGTAACAATACAGAAGAACAAAGGCTCAATTGAATTAGTCGTGACTTGAACTGCCACTTCTCTAGCAAAGATGAAATCAGATCTAACCGATTGCCCTAACTCAATTTTTATTTAAAGTTTGTTACGCTTCTAAATAAGTTGTAAGAAGACTGCTAATTTTGATGCACATGAAAAACCTGTGTCAGAATGGCGTATCTGCTCCATAGCCTTATTTTTAGCCCATCGATGGAGTCTTCTGCTTTTTAAACACATTCCCTTCGTATAGCACTGAAGCAATCGAAACGGTGACGATCAAAGAAACCAAGCCAACCAACATGTTTGAAAGTGGATAACCAGTTAACACACTTTGTATACCCAAAACGACAAGCGGCGAAATCGCCAGTGATGTCGATACAGCCAGAGAAGAGGTTTTCTCGATTCCTCTTTGAAGAACGTAAATCGAAGTACACACACCCACAAGTGACACAGCCAGAATGGCAAACATGTCTTCTTGTTTGAAAGTCAGCGTTTGCTGAAACGGAATAAAGGCACCTGTTACGACAATGAGCAATGGAAACCGAACAGACAACATGGTCGTAGCAGGGATCTTGGCTACGGCAAACTTTTTCGAGATGACAACTGTTGCGGTAATGCTAATACAGCATAAAAAAGCAAACACCATCCCAAGAAACATTTGTGAGTTGTCATACGCTGAGTACGCAGAGCGGCTTACAAATACGTGAATGCACAATATGGCGACCGCAAACAATGTAATTAAATGGCATGTTTGAGTGAACGCCGATACCTTTTCTTTACGAAATAGCAGCCAGGAAGTCATCACCACAGGGCCGAAGCCCTGAGTGATAGTCACGGCCACTGAGGGCTCCAGGTATTTAACCGACAAAAAGTAAAACAGCCAATTGCATAACGTCACGACGTTAAAGGCAACGACCATCCTCCATTCCGCCAGAAGGGGGCGAAAAGACCGCGGCTGCTTGTACATAGCAATTGCCGAGAATACAGCTGTTGCGATCGTAAAACTGATAGCTACCATCACAAATACATTGATCGAAACGAGCCAAATATTCAGCACAACACTTTGGGTTGACGCTATGGCAACATAAAGCAAGACCAACAGGACACCCACGAAATACCTTTCGCCCATCTTATCTATCGCCTCTTATCAAACATCTCAAGGAACCAAACTTCCAACATATATAGGGTCCATAGCGCATAACTATTTTCCGGCTTAAACTCAGTAACAAACTTAACCAACTCATCGCGCTCAAACAGTCCTCGATTGATCGCTCTTTCGCTCAGCAACGTTTCCACTATCTGATCTTTTAGGTGGCTGAGAAGCCACTTTTCTAACGGAACCGCGAGCTCTTGTTTCTTTCTTTCCAGAATATAATCAGGCAGGTATTTTTTTGCCATTCGATAGAGAAGATGCTTTTCCTTACCGTCACGAAGTTTGAATTCGGGTGGCATTGAACTCGCTAAGGTCACTAAAGACCGATCCAGGAACGGTGTTCTGACCTCCAGAGAGTTGGCCATTGATGCGATATCCACCTTGACCAGTTGAGCCTCATTCATCCAATGATTGAAGTCATACTCCATCGCCAGATCCAAGTTATGCCTTGAAACAGAGCCCAACTGCGCAGTGTATTGCTGATGCTTTTCGATGCTGCGCTCCTGGGCAAGTCGCTCTTTAAAAGTTGAGCTATAGAGCAGTCCCCGACTGTCATGATCTAACCCATCCGTTAGTAACGACTGATAAAATTCGGGAAACCTATCTTTACTCCAATCGCCACTGCTTAGCTCCACTTTTCTTGGCAACCCCATATCCTTTGGTATATTTGGAAAGTGTTGGACAAGCTGATACCTTGCATACCCTCCAAACAGCTCATCAGCTGCATCTCCACCAAGCACTACCGTGACATGTTGCTTTGCTAGCTTGAACATGAAATAACTAGCAATGGAGGAAGGGAAAGCAAATGGTTCACCGAAATGCTTAACCAGATCATGAGCAGCCTGGATGGCCTCTTCCGGCTCAATGATATAATCATAGTGGTCTGTTCCCAGATCCTTAGCCAGTCTTCTCGCATACTCAAGTTCAGAGAACTCGCCGTCCTTAAAGCCGATTGAGAATGTCTTCAGGTTATGGATGGTCCCCTGCTTCTGGGCAATTGCAGTAACAAGGCTTGAATCTAGCCCGCCACTGAGCATGGTGCCCACTGGTACTTCAGCCAGTAATCGACTTTGAATTGATTTGTTTAAGAGATTATCAACCTCATCGACCCATTCTTGCTCTGTTCGCTCAACTATACTTGGAGAATAACGAACAGACCAATGCTTAACTGGCGTCATACCTTCATTAGTAAACTTTATACAGGAGCCAGGAGGAACCTTATGAACATTGTCGAAGACGCTCTGATCATTAGGCATCACGCGAAACTTCAAGAAATAGTCAATCGCAGAAAAGTTTAGTTGCGGTTCTATGAATCGACTCTGCACTAGAGATTTCATCTCAGAAGCAAAACTTAATGTATTATCTTCTAAACTGTAATATAGCGGCTTTTTGCCTGCACGATCTCGAACCAATAGTATCGAGTCCTCATGAATATCGTAGATCGAAGCGGCGAACATGCCTTCGAGCTTGTTGTAGAAATCCTCTCCGAACTCCTGATACAGATTAACGATCACCTCAGCATCAGAGTCCGTTTTAAATTTAAGGCCTCGTTTCTTCAGCGAGTCTCTCAAACTGACGTAATTGTAGATTTCCCCATTGAACACGATAACAAATCGACCATTATCACTGATACAAGGTTGCGCCCCATTCTCAAGCGCGACAACCTTTAGACGGCACATCCCTATATGAGTCGAGCCACTGCGATAAACCCCCTCGTCATCGGGACCTCGATGATACAAAGCCTCGAGCATCGCATTTAATGAGCCTTTATCGCCTACCAATTTGTTAAAGTGCTGTATACCTGCAATCCCGCACATCACTCATTCCTCCACTAAGACTTGTATCTACGTTTACTGACTGCGCAGTTGATCTCGCTTTCGGCGACGCGAACCACTTCGATGTCACCAACTAAGCCAGACTGAATCATATCTGCGATATCTGGGTTACGGTCCAGTAGATCTTCTTTAATAGAATCAACTTGAGACTGACTAAGGTTCGGATCGGCGATGCGTATCACAAGTCCACCCTGCGTATCATCTAAATCATATGCTTTGTAAGGCGCGTGCTTAGCGATTGCTGCGGTAATATCTGATAGGTTAACTTTCTCGCCATGCTTAAATTCCCCGGAATAACGGCCAAGGCAGCGATCAAAAACATAAACAGTTTTTCCCTTGTGCTCGATACAATCGAACCCTTCAATTAAATCATTTGTGACAAATCGAATAGCAGGAAAACTAGAACGTGCAAATGAGGTAAGAAGTAACACTTTGCCAGGCCCGTTGTAGTTCACCTCTGGGTACAGAGTATTGGCATCAATGACCTCTGGCAAAATGTAATCATCGAACTGATACTTGCCAATCTCATGATTAAAGAACGCGATTGAGCCGACCTCAATACTTCCAAACAAATCCAGAATGTCACTAACGCAAATACCGAAAAATGAAGCGACTTTCTTCTGCCAATCTAAGCTGGCAACGTCTCCTAGAACGATAATTTTCTTTGGTGTTGCCTTAAGTTCACCCGTCGCAATAAGCGCATCGAGGATCATTGGCATCGTGAAGAAAATCTCAGGGTTAAAGCGGTTCAAAATATCGATATGCTCCGCGATTGGACGAGTAAAATCGATCAGCTCCGTTTTACATCCCATCAAACGAAAGATCTCGCCAGCTGTCGAAGCTGCATGCCCTGTGCCTAAATCGGCGCACGCTGTTTTGTAATGGATTCCACAGAAATTCTGAATGACATCCTTTCTTTGCTTAAGGTAAATTTCCTGATCGGAAGGAACATACAAAATGCGCTTTCGCTTTCCAGAGGTAGTTCCTGATGTCAGATACACATCCATCGATTGGAACTTATGGTCAGCATGATAGTAATGTTCCGTTAAAACCGCTTCGTCAACTAGCGGCAAGTCACTGATGCTAAAAGGCTGTTCGAGATCGACATGGTTCATTTCTCCATACCATGGGAAAGTCTGTTGGGTCTCCCGAATTAACGAAGCTAAATGGTGATCATCTGCGGGAATCTTTGGAACCTCCCCCAGCCCCGTATCATAGAACGCTTTCTCGGTCTCTCTCACCTTAGCGACGGTTTCGAACAACGCCTGGCTGTCTTTCTCTATGACCGTGATGACACCTGGCGCTGTCAGCAAATCGATTGTCTTGCTTTGTGTATCACCAATGTCGTAGTGATACTTCGCAGACACCACTCCTTTAATATTTTTCAATGCCGGAAGCGGATCCTCAAGCACGCAGCCATTTTTAGTACTGATCATAAAAACGTAAGCTGCCTTCTTGTGAGAGATCGCGTTGGTGTTTTGCAATTGGTTAACTGCATCATCAAACGCCTCTGGTCTTACGATGGCATCCACCAGCTTACTGACCTGAGAGTGACCCAACGTCTCCTCAATGATGTAGGGATCTGCACCACCGGCAATCCTAGCGCCAACCTCGATAAGGACAGGGCCGCGCTCGGTTAACATAACTTCGGCATGAAATGCTCCGTTACGTAAACCCAAGGCCTGACACGCCAACTGTGTATAGTCCGCTAACTCGCAATAGCACTCGTCATTCAGGTAGCGCAAGATCTGCTCATCGTAGACCGGGTTGCCATCAACAAATCGTTTTCTAGATTCATAGAGCTCAGTAAAGAAAAAACCGCTATCGCGCGCAATCCCATTCACGACGTACTCCACTCCGTTCAAAAATTCCTGGCAAAGTACTGATGTATTAGGCTCTCCAAACACATCGTTTTTTCCCATAATGTTGTGGAATGCATCGAGCGCCTGGCTTTCCGAGTAACAAATTGACACTCCATCCGTTGCCGCACTTCTCATAGGTTTTAGTACGACCGGCCAGTCATTTCTTCCAGCCAACCAATCAGACAGCTCTGAAGTACTCGTCACCACAGCTTGATCTATAGACGTAACCCCAGCCTTCTTGATTGCTTCCTGCATTGCGTATTTGTCACGTCTTGCATTAGACAGTTCAACATCGTTAGAAAACGATAATGCAAACTCATTATTGAGCTGGTCTGCCAGCTCTACGGCACCTTCACTGCCAGCGATGATGGCTTTAATCGAGTAATCACTTAAAGTCTCCAACAACTCGCCATACCCAAAATTGTATATGACCGTTCTATCGCAAGTACGTCGAGTAAACTCCTGGTCTTGATCGAAATATGAAGGCGTAAAGGCTGATTCAATATGAATAACTTTGTAGCCAATCGCTTGAAAGGCAGGAACCAGGTATTTACCACCTGTGTATGCGTCAACAATAACGATGACTTCCTTGTTATTAACTTCAGACATGCTATCCCTATAATAATATTTGTTGAGTAATGATTTGCGCCACTTTAGGAAAGTGATTTTTCCAGTAAAAATGGCCGCCAGAGAAGCGTGACACGCCGTGGAAGCACTGAGTCAGCTCTTTCCAGCTATCCATCGTTTCATTGACGTATTCACTCTTCCCGCACAGCGCTAAGATAGGCGTTTTGAGCACAATTCCCGGCTTTGGTGCATATTCATGATATTGCCGGTATTCGTCACGAATATCAGGAAGGAAGGCTCTTAGTACTTCCACATTTTGAGTAGTAGCTCCGTCACTGAGCGACATCAAGTGTTCTAAAAATAGATCATCTTCCAAGTCAAAATAGCGGTATGCACCCTCTTCACGCTTAGAAGGACACAACGCGCTCGATACAAACAAGCATTTGGGAAAAACACCCCGCTTCTCAAGTTCTCGTGTAACTTCGTAAGCCAAGGCACCGCCCATGCTGTGTCCAAATAGAGCAAAATCAGTATTTACAGACCTGGCTACGATCTGCTCAACAAGGTCATCGACAATCAAATTAAAGCTTGCATTTGCTACCTCACCAATCCTTGAATAGCGGCCGGCACGGTCAATAGCCGACCAGTTTATATGTTCAGGGAATGCATTTTGCCAAGAGTGATATTGGTGAGCACCGCCTCCGGCATGCGGAAAGCAAAAGACGTCCAACTTCATACTCACAGGACCTCCATTCGCTTACACTTAATATGGGCACTCAGAGCATCGATCGTTGGGTGTTGAAATAGGTCAGGTAACGATAGGCGAACCCCTAGGTTTGTTTCTAATGCGACCATTAAATTCATCGCTGCGAGAGAATCACCCACATTGAAGAAGTGTGTGTCAAACGCTAGATTGGGCTGCTCAAGTACTTGCTCCCAAACCGCTTTCACGCGCTCAGAAATTACGTCAGAACCTGGGCCCAATTGACTTTTCGTTTCCCCCTTCGCTCGAGACTCCCAGGACTTAACTAACGATTTGTGGTCCAACTTTAGGTTGTCAGTAAGAGGAATGTTCATCACCTCTTGCCATAACGATGGCACCATATATTCAGGAAGAAGCTGAGTGAGTTTGTTTTTCAAGGCCATTACGTTTATTTGACCGCCTTGACCCGAGACGACTGAAGCAAGTAGCACTGAATTGCTTGCGCTGTTTTTCACAACGGAAACGGCAACTTCTGATACCCCTTTAAGATTAGCTATCGCTTTCCTCACTTCTTCCAGTTCGATGCGATAACCACTGACTTTGATTTGGTCATCAAGCCGACCCAAAAAGATGAGATCGCCATTGGAACTGCATTTGACAAGGTCACCGGTACGATAGCTACGTTTCCCCTGGAACATAACGAAAGCTTCAAGCGTTTTCTCAGGGTCGTTGTAATAGCCTTCAGCGAGATGGCACCCCGCACGTAAAGTTCACCGGGCTCATTGTCCGCGCATACGGCTTTCGCTTCATTCACAACCACGCATTCCACCCCCTTTAAAGGCTTTCCTATCGTTGGTTCATTTCCTGTTATCTTTGTAATAGTGGTATTAATCGTATTTTCAGTAGGTCCGTACACGTTGAAGATTGTGGCATCTAGGGCAGACAGGTTGCTCCAAAGGTCATCATCTATTGCCTCTCCCCCTACAATGACAAGCTTTAAGCTCTGCACCGAACCAAGGCCCACTTCAAGCAGCAGTTTTAAATGCGATGGCACCAAATCAATATTGCAGATATTGTGGCTTCGTACATATTCGACTAGAAGTTGCGGGGATTTTCTTGTCTCATCACTCAATACATGGAGGGAGTAACCCAGAGCAACGAGAGCTAACCGCTCCAGGGAACTGTCGAAACAGAACGACGCATTCATCGCGACGTTTCCGCTCGCTAAACCGTTGGGTGAATAAATCTTGTTTTGATGTTCTTGAACTAAGTTCTCATAGGCTTTGTGACCAACAAGTACGCCTTTGGGCTTGCCTGTCGTGCCAGAAGTAAAAATGATGTAAGCATGGTTTGCATCTGTTTTTCCTTTTTCCTTCGGATTAAGGACACGAACCCCCTCAGCGTCAATCAATAACTCTGCATCTGACAGTGCTTGAACTGTTTCTTTTCGCGATGCTGGCCAGTTATCATCCATTGGTACATAGACGCGTTTGGCCATCCATGTGGCATAGGCTGCAACAACGAAGTTCACCCCACGAGGCATACAGACAGCAACCGCGGCCCCAGGACTAGAATGGGCTATGATACTTTTTACTAATGATTCAATTCGGTCATAAAATTCGGAATAACTTAATGATTCATTTTGGTCTGTCACCGCCGTGTCATTAGGCCGTTTAGCGACGTTTATTTTCAAAGCTTCTAGTAAATACATTTCAGACATTATTCTCTCCCACTTATAGCTCTATCGGGTCTATCAGAGCGACACGCACTGCCCGCTCACCTTGAAACGGTTTGCGCCCGTGGCTGACGAGCAAATTGTCGCCTATCAGGAAGTCACCTTCTTTCCAGCCAAAAGCAACCTGACAATCGACAAATGCGGCGCGAATTTTATTAACCACGGCATTGGGAATTTCTTCCCCATTTCCGTAAAATACGTGCCTTGGTAAGAGATCGCCCCCTAACGACGATAACATTGCCTGCTGTATCGCTGGTTCCAGATTGGTTACGTGAAATAGGTGGAGCTGGTTAAACCAAAGCTCATCGCCAGTGATTGGATGTTCAATGATTGCCTGCCTTTTTTGTCGAGTCCTCAAGTGACTAGTGGAGATCCACTCGAACTCGATTTCATTGTCTTTGCAGTAATGTTCAACTTCAGCCGGGTCATCCGACTGAAAAGCTTCCTGCCAGGATAGATCAAATCCGCCATCGAAATTTCGCTGATACATTACCCCAAGCTTGCGGAACTTCTCGACTTCTTCTTCTGGCAATATGTCGATAATTCTCTTGTTGTCTGATATCGGGGTTTCTCCCCCTTGTTCCGCGACGACAAGTGAGCAAAATAAGATTTTACCTGGAACCACTTTCTGGAAAGCATTTTCACTGTGATTCGCAATCTGCTTATTCGCTGGATACTCAGTGCTTGTATAGACACCTTTTGCTGTTTGAATACGCTGAGTAGAGCGTTCCTTGTAACTCAACTCCTGCTGCGCAAGATCAGAAACTATCCGACTAAACTTATCATCGCTATCGACGTTGAACCCGCGAAACAGTAGACACTTCTTTTCAGCCAGAAGAGCATCTAAATCCAAGTTTACTAAAACGTCTCGAACGGTTTGCCCCTCATCGCCCGGCTCTACCAGGTAAATATGCTCATAGCCATCTTCCAAAAGGGATACTGTACAACCTTCCATTTTCATCACTCAGCCCACCTCGATACATCAGGGAAGAAGTCGTTTAGGGCATGTCGACCCGGTAAGTCGGTATCATGCTTGTAAATGAACATGGATAAGGCCAGGTCCAGAACACCTAGTCCAAACGGTGAAAATATCGTGGGCTTCGTTAAATCAAGCTCCAAATTGCCTGATATGTACGCCGCTAATGTGCCATCCGCAAAATCGCGATTGCCAGTCATTTGCTCTGCCAAATGAGGGGAGGTATTAGCTTTCATACAGTGTTCAACATCGTCGAACACATTGTTACTCTGAAGTATAGTTTCAGCTGGTATGTCTCTCAGTGAAATGTTTAATACAAGCTGATTTGCGTTGAATCGGAAGTCAGGGTCTAAGTATGGTGCCGGTGCCGTAGTGGCAAAAACCACAATATCAGCCGACAGTGCGGCCTCTAAGGATGTGCAAATATCGATGTTTCTGCCTGTTTGCTTTGACATATTTTTTGCAAACAGGTGAGCATTATCCTCGGACAAATCATAGATCTCGAACTGTTCAATCTGCCAGTCATCGGCATGAAAAAACTCAGTGATGTATCTTGCGATCACTCCCCCGCCGATAATGCACACTCGCTCAGCACGCTTTCCAGTCCGAGACAGGTGATTTGCAGCCAGTACAGCAGATGCTGACGTCCTTGCTGCACTTATCTGCGCTCCTTCTAGCAAACAAAATGGGTAGCCGGTAGTTCTGTTGTTGAGCAAAATCGCCGCCGACGCCCTTTGCAGGTTGTGTTCAATGTTTTTTGGAAAACTTGAAATCCACTTAATCCCTGCGATATCTATCGACGCGTTAGTGTCATTTATTGATGAGGGTAACGCAATGATTCGCGCTTCAGGCTTGTCCTTAAAACGCAAGAAGTAACTATCTGGGTTTTCGGTAAAACCATTTTCGTGAGCAAGATACGTTGACTCGATTACACCCAAAATATCTTTCTTCCATTGAGAAAGAACACTTGCTATGTACTCTCCGCCAATGACTTCAAATTGCTTTTGCATATTCTTCATTTTCTCTTTCAGCTATAAATCCATACTTCTCTTCACACCACTCGTTATTGAAAACGGTGCTGACATAACCCGCCCCAAGGTCAGGGGAAATCGCCACGACCTTATCGGATTCTTTGAACCGGTGACTTACGCTCTTCAACCCAGCCAAAACGGTTCCTGTCGAAGCACCGGCAAGGTATCCATATTTCTGAGCGATTTCTCTGCACATCTTGACCGCTTGAATTTCGGGGACTTGTATCAATTGATCGACATGTGTTTCGTTAAAAAATGGAGGGAGAACACTGGCGCCTAACCCAGGTAAAAAACGTGGACCTGCTTGCGTTCCAAATGTCACTGAACCTACCGAGTCGACTGCTATTACTTTTGTATTTGGAGAATGGACTCTAAAATACTCTGCGCATCCCATCAGCGTACCGGTAGTTCCGGCACCAATAACCAGATAATCTACATCCCCGATGCTTTGGTGAATAGATTTGGCAGTTAATGAGTAATGGGACTTTACGTTACCTGGATTGGCGTACTGGTTGAGCCAAATGAGAGACGGATCTTCATTGAGCCTACTTTTTATATAGCTCAAGCGATTACCTAGATAACCACCTTTTTCGTCCTTTTGAGTAATGATTATGACCTCGGTCCCTAACGCTCTCATTGTCTTGATGTTTTGTTCAGACGTATTGGCATCTGCGACACAAGTAAACCTAAGAGATTTGCTAGCCGCAATGATACTTAAGGCTACGCCCATATTTCCTGAACTGGATTCTATAAAGTGCTTCGAATTGGATAGGTTGGTATTTATTAGTGCATCTTCGAGCAAATATTTGGCAGCTTTTATTTTTATAGACCCACTTGCACTTAATCCTTCAATCTTTAATATCGGACTATTTGTTTCACAGAAATCCGTTAGCCTTAGAAAGACATCATCATTTATGATGTCACTTATATCTTCAACAATCATTTAACACCCGCTGAAATAAATAAATCTCGGGCAGGTTAGTAGAAAAATAAATATCAAACAATCATAGATTTGGTTTTTGTTAACTGCACCTTAAACACATCTTCGGAACAAAGTAACTGAGTAATTTAACTATAAAGCAAGAGCAAAATATTACAAAAGAATCATTTTAAGCCGTTGTTTTTTAATTCATTTAAAGAGAACGCGACGAGAAAAAGCAATCAAATCTTATGAGTAGAATTTACGTATACATGATGTTGGAAGAAACATCCCGCATCCGTTCAATTTAGCTAACACATTTGTTATTCAGAATCAGTAACTTATTAGAGATAAATTTTGAACCGCGCCACAAAAATAGCATACGACTTTGTCGATAGAATAATGAATGTTACTAAATGCTTACAAAATTATTAAAAATAGAACCGTCACTTACATATCATCTGTATATTTTTTTGTAGTCCATCCAAAAATAAGTAATAAACAAATCAATACAACCACAAAAACCACCTAAACTATGTGGAATTAAAACGGCCAAATATTGCTCAACGCTCAGTTTTATTTCCGATATTCCGCAGTCAATTTAGAAATAAACCGCTTCATACAGCGCGCCAAGAAGCTTTAGCAGCCAAAACTGATGCTCTTGAGCACCCGTAATGAAGTTCTGACCGCCAATCGAGTGTTTCGATAACTTAAAAATTTAAGAATTCACCACGAGCCGTCGGTTTGGTTGTCATCATGTTCTTCACCATGCTAGGAACGCCCGTAACGCATCTCTTTTGAGATTTAAAATTTCGGTTGTTAAATCATTGATTGCACATTCAAACTCTTTGAAAGATTCGATGTTTATTTGTTCCCTAAGCTCACTTTCAATAGCAGATAGTTCGGCGGGAACATTCTTCAGTAAGATTTCTTCGGGGTTTTACTGCTAGATACAAGCCCTATGTCACCTGCAATCATCGCAGCCCAGTTTCAAGCTAATTACTTAATGGCTGACTCACTCACGTTCTTTCCTACCCACGTAAGTCTTGGATCATTCGCTGTTAGCTTGACGGTTCTTTCAATTTGTTTGGTAGTCATATCTCCTCCTTAGAGTAAAAAGTTACAAACTTTTTACATCAGACTAAAACCGAATAAAAAACTGGTAGCTATCAATGCAAATTCAAAGCAAGCACAGAAGTATTTTATAAAATACAATAAGGTTATTTCGAAATAAGAGTTAACCCTTATTAATTCAGTTACTTGCATCACAATATTAGAACGCCATACTATATTGCCATACCCAGCTGTAATAACACAAAAAACTATTATAATATGTCTACCGTGAATCACTGACAGATAAAGCTATGGAAGAAGCATTAAAACAACTTTGGACAGAGTACTATCAGAAAGAACAAAACTTTCTCAATTACGTAACTTCAGTATGCGTCGAGCAGCAGTCCTTCGGTCTACACTGCTATCCACGCTATGACTTTGACCCTGAGACGAACAAACACAGCAAGCCGCGGTTTATCCGCTGGGTTGGTCATTGTTCTGGGAAAAGAGAGTTATTCGAGCGCCTTCAGAGAGAAAATGAGGCCATCAGCGCCTTATATCAACAAGCGGCTGAAACTGAAAAACTGAGTCACCGCTGCGGTCACTTTTTCGACTCCGCCCGAAAGCTACGAGTGAATCAAAGCGATGCTTACTCTTCTGAAAGTCCGCTTAAGGTTCCTACTCTGGTGCTTACACGTGTGATAACTGAAAATCTGTCTGACGATACAATCACAGAATCACAGGGTCAGCTCAAGCAATACGCAGCGACGCTAAGAGCCCTAGGTGTTGATTCAGCTGCGGTAGTCACCACACTCAAAAGTGTACAGCTGCAGGCTGACTACATGGAAATCGGTAACCTGTTAAAACTGCCGCCAGAAAAAATCGTCTACCGAACAGCTACAGGAACTCAGTACCGCTGTAGGCTGTATCTTGATGAAACCTCAAAATCAATTCAGATGAAGCTAGGTTTTATAATCACCCTCGACCCAATTGAGATATTTGTTACTCAGCCAGGTCGAGAGGAGCGCTACGACAGCTACGAAAAACAAGGGATAAGATTGGATTTTCCTGTGCCTAAGGATGGTGTGTTTTGGGAAAAGCTTTAGCGCAAAACTGATTGCAAGCATTCAATATGGAGCCCGTTGCAACTCGTTACAATGCGTTTTCTTTAAGCCAAAGTCGATTCTGGTAGCGCTTAAACTCGGACAAGTATTCATCCTCGTCATCTAATTCGTAGTCTCCACTATCTATGTATGCAGCGAGACCGGAGTCAATCGCAAAATAAGGGTGCTCCTCCGCAAGCTCTTTCAGCTTGATGTATGACGAGAGGTCGGAAATCGTTTCTATGAATATGCGCCTAGAGACAATCTTGCCGTCTTTAATTTTCGCAATTATTGTGCGTGAGCTTGGATGAAAAGGAGCTCTCTCAACGTAACTCAGCAGAAAAGCATACTCTTGCTTTGAAATATCACGATAGTGCGTTGGAACCATGTGGCTATAAGCCAATATTGCTAGTACCAGCAGCCATATCCAACCTGTATATGATGCTCCCCATAAAAGGTAAACAGCGTAAAGAAAGACTCCAACAAAAATAACGTGCTCAATTGCTGTCCAAATCATATGCACCTCTCAATGTCTAAATAGACCAAATCGCTATCCAAGGAAGTAAATTGAACCCAGTTACGGCCACCAAAAAGCAGCAAGCAGTTAGTAGCCTCGCTTTGCCTATGATCAGAATGAGATATGACAAAACTGGAATAAGCGCTGGCCAGACGTAAAAAAATAGAGCAGATCTGAGCAGTGTAAACATATGCGACTGTAACCAAACGGCCTCTTGCTGTTCGACTGATGATTATTGAATTACGAAGCCAGGCGTGTGCAAATCACCCTTAATAAATGCAGTATTCGCTGTGCTGATGAGATGCCACAATTCGCCGTCTTGGATGGTAGCCAAGTTGATTGGAGCAAGCTTAAGTACTGCCGCGCTATCTTTTGGAAGACCATATAGGTTATAGGCATCCCTGTCTGGGTATAAATAGATTTCAAGCCATTCACCATCATCAAACTTGGGTATGGCATAGACAGTACCTGTTGAAACATCAAAATTTCGGTGCTTACCATACCAACTGAATACTGGCTCATCCTGCTTAAAAATGTACGACGCCAAAGTGCTAACAAAAATAATGCCAGTGATAATCACAACAAAGCGTCTTTCTCGCTTTCGCCCTGCCGCTCGGCTCATTGACACACTAATCATACGCAGTGCACGATGGCTCCATTGAGACAACTGGTAGTAACCGAGCGTGTAATAAATCGCAGCATTCATCATCGCGTACAGTATGCACAAGGACAAAAACCGCTCTAACCCTGCAGGTACAAAAGATAGCAATGGCGCCCACAGAACCATTCCGGGCACATACATCAGCATATTCCACAGGGCTATGTGAAAACCTAAATCCTCGTCAATGGTCTCAAGACGGTCAGATCTTCCAGACATACTAACCTACTACCTTTGAAAAATAATCGCGCGGATCGCCGAACCAATATAAGTGCGCCTTTCGTGATACTCGCAAAAGCTGGGTTCGAAATGACAGCTCGTCTATCTCGGTAAAGTCCAAGTTCGAGTCTTTGAACTGATAACGTACATATTGACTAAGCGGCGTGATCATCAACCCTTGCGCACACCCAGTCTTATCAATATGGTGCCACAGTACATGACAATGCAGCGGCACAACGAAGTGGTTCCCGATCAGGTGTTGCTGGCTCCAATGATCAGATAGCGAAACTTTTTCATGTGCAGGCTCAACAAAAGAGAAAAAGGCACCAAAGACGATTGAGATAACAAGAGAGACAATCGTCAGCAACTCATGCTGCATCAAGACTATCATTGCCTTTATTCCGGCATCTCAATAGGTTTGAGGTTTTCGACTATCCGCCTTGCAATACTTCGCTCACGAGTAGTGATTGAGGGATCGTCACAGTAACGCTTCAAGTAGGCATTGTCCTGCGTCTTCAACTCTCTCTCAAGACGTTCATCTGCGCTGATATCGGCCAAATAGTAGAGATTGAACAACAAGACAAGCCAACATATAGCACTAATATAGGCAGTATTTGCTATTGCAGTCCCGATGGTGCCAAACGTAGACGGTTCGACCGGCAGTGGAACAATAGCTGAACAAGCAAAACCAACACAAAGACTAGCGCCGAACACCGTTTTCGATAATTCTGCTCTTAAATCCAACTTTGCCCTTCTAATACAGTCCATCTTCCCTCCATATGCATTTAATCCAATAGTTAAGTTAGGCGCGTTCTACTTGTCGTGAAAGTTAAAATTATTAACTTTTCCAGTACGACAACAATCCAAAAGCACTATCCACTGTGGCTTGGAAGCGCTTATACAAACTTTTGGCTGCTTATTTCGGTTGACCTGACTTTCTCTCTCATATCCTCAGTGCAATGACTTATTACGCGCTATGCGCTTACCGCCAACGTCGAAATTTCCGAGTCTCATGACTCATCTAGCTGCGCCACTACTAACGGCGTCTGTCTTTTGACAGCCCTTCGCTTATCCAAGCAATAACCAGGCACCCAGAACACCACTGTGCCCATTTCGACCCAGGAGGTCATTGTGATTAACCAACATGAAACACCCAAGGTTGTCTATTTAGACAGCCAAAAAGGAGCTGACATGATGAACTTACTCATTGCTCTTCGTGAGCAAAGAGCTAAGAAGAAGAATGTATGCCCCGTCATGTGGACAACGATTAAAGCCATCGTTGTTAACCATCCAGAAGCCCTTCATACCTACAACTTATTGGTCGATATGACCGGGAAGTTAATACACGGTATGGAGAACGCAAACGTCGCCTCGCGCCAATCTTTTAGGGGAAACATGCGTGAGCTAACTCGAGTTCTGAAAAGCTAGGGAGGCAAAGTATGAACTTACGAAAAGCATCGGTTGGCCATATTAGCCACCAGCTACCTGAATCGTCTAAACCGCTGCTTCATTCCACTCTCTATCAAGACTTAGAGAAAACGATTGAAGCTGGCCATGCCATTCTATTGAAAAATGGAACAGTCGCATTTGGCTTTGACATTGAAAAGTATCCGCACTGCGAGTGTCTTATTCGCTACTTCGATACCGAATCATCCTTTTGGTCATGGGTAAGAGAAGAGAAGCAAGCCTTCTTCTATCACTGATTTTTGTTAATCCCTACCCACCTGACTAATAAGCCGTGACCTTGTCACGGCTTTGTTGCGTTTTGTTTAGGCGAGAAACGCCTGTTGTTTGCAAGCCAACACTACTCAACATCTAGGAGAAAATCATGAAAACGATTATCGACCAAATCCATCAGCCAGAATTTGGTAAACAAGTTCTCGCGCACCTTGAGCGTCGCTTTAACACGGGACCCGATAACGGCGATGAACTTATCGGATACGCTGGTGGCGCAGTCGCAGCACAAGTGATTGAGCTGCTCGGACTCGACATTCCAGTAGCATACAACGATTTAGATGTATGGCGATTCAAACCTCATGGTGAGTTTGCCAACTCTAAAGTATTCAGCTATCAACGCATGATAAATGGCTATGGTGTCGAAAGCATCTACAAGACCGGCTACATCATCAATGGAGTCAAACGTGAGGGGCTAATCAATACCATGACGGTCAACACACGCTATATGTGCGAGTTAGTCAATGGTTTCGATATCAACTCAATCGCTGTGGGTGTGACCTATACTGGTGAGCTGGTATATACAAAAGCGTTTGAGTCATTTCTGTATCGACCACAACTTAAAGTACAGACTTACTGCACGCCAAGCCATAGCTTTATCCGCTTACTCAGCAAATCCAAAGATTTGGGGCTGCCGATAGGCGATGGCGAGATTGACAGGCTAATAGACTGTCTATCCATAGAAGAGGAGCTTAGGCTTAAAGAGCGCGTAAAGCGCTGTGTTGGTTTGTTTGGTTATGAGAAAAAGTGCCGTCTTCTCAGTGTCATGTCCAAACAGGAACTGCATAAACTAGGGATAAAAGTCGAGCCGACAGTCATACGCCTTCGCCCACGTGGTTCTTGGAGTGTAAGACATGTCGCTTACGACCCTATGGCCGACAAAAGCAGAACGCGGTGCTTCTTCCAGCTAAAGCTGGTACGACCGAGAAACATCGTTGAGCGAATTGGCCGAGACCATAGTGAATACGACCGTGCAAAAATTGCAGAGCGTCTAATTTACATGAGAATGCACTTTCCGATGAACCTGCCAATAGCGTTATCGATACCAAACTTCGATGATTGGCAGCTTGTCCGTCTTTGCGCGTCTAACTTCTCAGGTTCGACAGCTGAGATGTGGACTCGTTATAGAGAACTGTCTTATCGACATCCTGAAATTAGTAGCCACGAAGTTAATTCTGGAAATACATTGGGAATGTTTGTAAGAAACCTGACCTGGCTTGAGAATCACTGTCCAATATTGATCGGCATGATTGCTGGGCAAGGTAGGCCAACTCAAGGAGAAATTGTACCCAAACAATTGGCTCACTGGGAAAGACTGCCGCTCAAAGAGCTGTCACAACACGCAAAGAGCTTCATGGAATCAATGAAGGAGACTAAACAAAACCATAGCATCGTATCGCTCTCATCAGAAATCGAACTCAGTTCGCTTACTGAAGGGAAGTGCGAGGAGATGTGCACCGAGTACGATCTCATCGCACTTGGAAACGAGCAGAGGCATTGTGTGGGCGGCTATTTTCACCGACTTCAGCACTCAGCTGACATGATATTTAAATGTGTCACTAGCGAAGAGGTCACAACGCTCCACATAACACCCGTCTATTGCGAGCTGTTGTATTCGCTCTCATGCTCCGAACAAAAACCCATCATAAGTAGTAGGGCTCTTAACGCTGGTGGTTACATCAAGGAATACCGGATTGAACAGCATATGGGGCATCGAAACGAGAAACCGACACAAGCAAACTGTCATCTCGCTACTTCGATTCTTCAACGCGTCAATCAGTATTCATCTCATTTGTATAGCCTCGGAGCGCTAGCACAGGCTTCTTAATATCTATGACTAATTACGCTCTGGTTCGCCAGAGCTTTTTTTTGGATGCCATTTTGGCTGCTTAAATGCAGTTTCTCTCCCCTTCGCCTCACTACACTCACCTCATCCACCAGAACAGTTGGATCGCCACATTTGTGGCTACAACAGTTCTACCCAGTTGTCGTGCTGCCAAAACGACCGTTCTATCACTAGAGCGCCGCCGCCTGTTTCAGGCAATAACCACTTACGTTTAGTAAAAAACAGAGGTCCCTATGACCCCTTTAACTTGCAGCTGCTGCGGCAGCTTATTCAATGGCATTCAAGAAACCACGCATGACGATGGCTATGGCACCTGTTCACACTGCGTGACAACCGTCATCGAGCCAAAGATCAATCAAGAATTGGACAAAATCGTCACCGTTCTTGAGCAACGTGGTAGCAAGGATTTTCTTGAATCTTTCACAGCAAAAGACCAAGTGCAAAAGCGCCAATTCGCACTCAAATGTGTAGAAAAAGGGCTGATTAACTGGTCTTTCGGAGGCTAACATGCAATTAGAAACCAAAGAAATGTCACCTGTTGAGCAATCCTATTACGGATCGCATATTGGACAACCCATTAACGGTCGAATCCAGATAGTCGACGGTGAAAACACTGTGTTTGCAAGAGGTGTTGAAGGGGAGATGATCCTCTCTGACAAAATCACGCAACGTTCAACGTTAGTCAACGTGCTAAATACTGCTGAAGTACTGCCACGCGATACCTTAGCGGTAACACGAGACATTGCGTTCGAGCATGGTCTTTCTGACGGTGAACTCGTATCAATGTACCTCATCGAAACAGACACATTCCAACTAATGATGAAACGCATCATGAAATACTCATAAGGAGGCTGACATGTTTGCAATTCATTACTTAACTGCTGTTGCCTTCGACCCGTTGGCAACTACAAAAGAAATCGCTCTGAACGTTTTAAAGTGGTTCCTATTCACCGACCTCTTGTCGGCTTGTGTAGAAGGTCTTCTCTTTGGAGAAACATTTAGCCACCCATTTGATGTTGTCAGAGTATTCGTATTTATACTTTACGGCGCATTCGCAACCCATCGTGCTTGTTTCTATAACGATACGAGCTATTTGGATGCATAGGAGGGATCATTATGTTGCTCGATACCTTCATAAGAAATCCAGAGTCTTTTAACCATATTCAAAACGCAGCGGACTTTAAGCAATATTTGGAGAGTAACCTCGCCATTATTGAACAAAACGAAGGCTTCTATGCGTTTCCCTACCCTGATGACTTTGCCTGGATGGCGCTAGCAATTTATCGCTGTTTCACGGTCACACGTCAACAGGTGGAGGTGTTTTACCATGAATGCCTTGGATATGGCGTATTGATTGACGCAGAGCTTGATGGCGCTGTACTGCAATACTGGTTCGATAGTCAGCAAATTTGCTCAGCAAACTCCTATCCCGCAATCCATGCCAAAGACGGATGGAGAAAGGTTCAAGAAAGTGCATTACTGGAGAAAAACTTCCATGCGCTTCACGAATCCCTACTCAATGAGCTCAATAGACCGGAACTGTACTTTGTTGATGACGACTTTCGTTACTCAGCACTGGATGGTTCGAAGATCTCAAAAACCTATTATGAGTCGTGGTTTTGCACCGGCATCTTCACTCTATGGGTAAACAGCGCAGTCGATGTACTGTTGGGCGATGTCCCTGCAGAGCACGGGAAAATCTTGGAGGTACTCAATGGACATTGATGCTTTTGAGAGCTTTGTCCGCAACCCTTTTGGGTTTGTGCACATACAGCCTTTGCTGGAGCATGAGGAAGACTCTCGAGTTTTTCTAAATGAGCTTATTCAAAACGTCATCTCAACCGAAGGTGATGTATTGCATGGCTTTTCTGGCTCAGAAACTGAGCTAGCAATCGGCGTTACACACCTTTTCAACTGCTTACGCTACAAATGCACCCTCCACATGGTGAATAGCGCATTTGTCATTAGCCTGAAAACCGCAACGCCTAAATCTGGTGAAACCTTTACCGTCATTGACCGGGAAGGGATTCGCAAACAAAACCACCCTCTTCCATGCATCATCAAAACCACACCTCCGTGTTGGTTTCATCAAATGATGGTGAGTGAAGAAGAGCTGTTTGCCACTAATGTATTGGCATTTACTGAAGGAGAACAACGCTACAGTGCGCTTGATGGTTCAGTCATTACAGACGAGTGCTACTTTTCCAAATGGTTCTACACGGCGCTTGTCGTGAGATGGTTTCGAGAAATCGTAACCCTCTAACCACCACCCTTAACACCCACCAGGGCTCACACCCCTGCGGGGTGACCCTTTCACTCTAAAGGGAGTACAACATGGGATTTTTTTCGTTTCTAACAACCGATACTAATGAATCTATTCGCGCTCAAGATACGTGCGATGTCTTTCTGCTCAAAAGTACCGGCAACCACGCCCATGCCACCTATTACGATGGCTACGGAAACTTCACCACCGATCAAGGTATCATCAACGTGTTTCATTGGCTTTCGCTAACGAACCTCAAGAGTGGTCATCTCGCGACACTCTCCGATGATGAGCTCACTACCATTGGGATCCTGATGAGCCCAGATTGTGGCCATTACCTGATGGATGCAAAAGGCGTCGTGTATGTTTGCCAATTACATTGGAGCGAAACCGCGATTGAAGCCTTACTTGAGGATAAAGAAGTTCATGGGTTTCACACGTTCGCGGCCGATATCGTTATCGATGGTGTCACTGCATCAGTCAATTGTCATGAAAGCTCTGGTCGGTTGACTCGTCATGAGTATGTGCCTAAACATCCATTAAAGATTGCACGAAATCGTCGTTCTTACGATGCATGCCTGCCATCGACCAGCTGTCCGCATCAGGGGTTTTTCTATGATTGAACAAGACCTGTTCGCGCTGGTGGATGAGCTAAAAGAGCTCGAGACTAAACTGCAGCAATGGCAAACACAACGACCTGAGTACGCAGTGCAATACGCTGCTCAATATACCGGTGTTTGTCACGCGAGAGTCAATCTCGAAATGATCTTGGAGCGATATGTCAAACGGCCTATCACAATTGATTCACAGCCTCTTCCTTCTAAGGAAAAGCTTAACCTTCACCTCAACCCCAAACCATAGCCAGCATCTGCTGGACTGGTGACAGATCCCACCTCTGACGCCAGATCGTTAACTACCCAAAGCTCACCTTTGGGTGGGCTAAGGATCTGATATGAAAGACGTCATTGACTACACCGATTGCTTCGAAGGATCGCTACTTGCCCAAGGCAAGGAGAGAAACTTTCTAGCACTTTATCGCTGTAACCCACAAAAGCGCAACGACGGCAAAGTTGGCACCTTTGAACTTCTCTATCGCTCATTGAGCGCTGACTGCCAGCACGAACGTGATGAAGCGTGGTGCCTGGTGCAATACGCCGAAGTCAATATCTTCCAGAAAAAGGAAATTGGCGCGCTCTTGAAAGAGATCAACAGCGACACCCAAGTGTCACTGTTCGACCACTTCGAGCTTTGGTAACCACCCAAAAATCCAAGACCTAGGAGGTCAACGATGGAACCCATTCTATGCAATGTAGAGGATTTTATTAGAAATCCCTACTCATTCGCGGCTCCCAGAAAACCTGAGAACCTAGCGTTTGTAGCAGAATTCCTAAGCGCAATCGATAACGGCTACGCAGTGAGAACACTGCCAACCGATTTTGAGCAATTCGCAAAGGAAGACCCACTGCTCTTTACCTCGGCGATTCAAGAGTTCCTCTCTCACGCCGGAGTGAAAAGCTCCATTTACTACTTCGATACGCCAGCGTTACCGACTTACGCCGTTATCGCAGAAGTAAACAACAATCGACTGTATTTCGACCTGTCTATGTTGCACTTCAACCCAGATTTGGGCGTGCCGCTCTTAGATGCATTGGACGATGGTGATTTACTCAGTCAATACAACAGCGCTATGAGCGACTATTACGACCAATTCGACATTGAAGAGTTAGTGTATGAAGTCGATGGGCAACATCACAGCGCGATCAGCGGAGAAGAGAAGCATCCCACTGACTTTTTAGACGATTACCTTGTCGGTATCGGCTATGGGTACTTCAAGCATCTCTACGTGAACTGGCTAGGCGCTAACGCCTAAGGACTATTTATGAATACTTTTTCACTAATCATCGCAATCAGCGTGCTGATTGTCGGTACCGCCATCGTCGGCGTTTATCAAGCACACGGGATTTGGGCGACCTTGTCCTTTATCACTATTACGTATATGGCCGCGAAAGTGACCGCGAAAGCAATGCTCAAAAAGCCCCGCAAAATACGGATAGGACATCGTGGTGTAACGGATGTGGTAATTGACCGCATCTGGTTAACCGTTGGCAAGCGCAGGATCATGTTATATCGAACTGCGGAGGTAACAACGAAGCAACGCCGTGGAAGAAAATACCCATGGCGCAGTGCGACGCTTGATGTCAAAACCATGAACTCGCTGAATGCCTCCATTCCTGCAGTGTTAGGTCGTGGGGATAAGTTCTTAACTGCTTACGGGCAGGCGTATGTGAACAAAGCGGACATTACCAGTGAATAGGAGTTGCCCATGGAAATGGTCAAAATCATTAAAGCTGCAGCCAAGCTGCGCGGTGATGAAGATGATATCGAGATGTCTGCCATGACCGCAGCTCACCTTTCGCTGCGTAACAACGGACTCTTGGCGTCATTTATCGAAACAGGAACCGATGGCAAGCCCGCGTATATCGTCAGCCTATGGCGTAGCACCACATACGACAGTGAGTCACTACCTCGAGGCATGCGTTATGCCTACCTCCCAAAACCCGTATTTGAAGAACTGTCAAATCCCGACATCAAGATCTTCAAATAACCTCAAACACCAACCAATGACGATTGGCGTCTTCGCTTAACCAGCGAGACGTTATTCGTCTTAGGAGTTGCTATGAATTTATACGTCAGAACCCAGGCGCCGCTTTGCGGTGCCTATGATTTGCGCGAGGCTTGTTTGGACGATTACCGCAAGGCAATCCCTGATGAAATCAAACTAGAGCTCGCAAAAGAACTACTGGAAGGGCAAATCCGCGAAAGCGGGCCGCTCACCAGCCCTGAGCTTATGAAAACATACATCTGCACCCATCTTTCTTGCAAAGAGCGGGAACACATGTTGGTGTTATTTTTTGATAGCGCACTTAGGCTTATCAAATCAGAAGTTATGTTTAAAGGCACGATAGATGCTGCATCTGTCTATCCGAGAGAGATAGTGAAAAGGGCACTGGAGCTAAACACAGCTTCCTGTGTACTGGCGCATAATCACCCCTCACAACACAGCTGTGAACCGAGCAACGCAGATCGTCGCGTCACTCGAAAAATAGCAGATGCGTTAGAAACCGTAGATATAAAGCTTACCGACCACATAGTGGTCGCGGGCAGTAATACCTGCTCTTTTGCAGAGCGTGGTTTTCTTTAACCCCATTATCCAAGCACTCCTAAGGGAGTGCTTCAGATTGCTGACGAACCCCGCTTTTTCAAGCGGGGTTCTTTTTTCTGAGCGGCCGTAGGCCGCGATCGCGATATTTTTTGTTAGATAGCGCTCTGAAATAAGTAGGGCTTAAATCGGCATACAGAGGTCAGTATTTGCCTTATTTGAGCTGTATTTAAGCCCATTTTTCGCAGATAGCTTACCACCAACGCTATCTTCTTGATGTTTTGAGCGGCAGCGGCTAACCAACATTGCATTTGCACTTTTGCGAGACCGCGGTAGCGCGCGTAACGGTGGCCATGGTGTTGTTTTGCATCGGCGAAGCTTCGTTCTACCGTTTCACTTCGCCTCCGATACGTCTTTTTTCCGTAGCAAGAGAGTCGCATTTGATTGGCTCGCTCCACCGCCTCACTATAGAGGTGACGCGTTATGACCTTCTGCATATTTTCGCTCTTAGTACAGTCGTCCCGAACGGGGCAAAACGCACATTGCTTTGGGTCAGAAGAGTATGAGCGATAGCCTGCGCGTGTTGTGGTTTTATAGATAAGTTCCTGCCCTTCTGGACAGCGATAGGTATCGGTCTCTTTTTGGTATTTGAAGTCTTTCTTCTTAAATTTGTTCTTAGTTCTTGATGGGCGGCGATATCCGAACACACCTAATAGACTGCGGCGCTCAAGTGATTCAGCAACAGGTGCTGTGAAGTAACCTGCATCGATACCAACTGCGATGGGGTTGAGGTTGAACTGCTCTAGTGTGTGGTCGAGACGACGGATATAGGGCTGTGAGTCATTCACATTCCCCGGTGTTGCGTATGTGTCTACGATGATACCGTGCTTGCCATCCACGGTTCGGTGGTCAAGATAGAAGAAGCCTTGAGGCTTATTGTCTCGCGTCATGAAGCCACTTTCAGGGTCGGTGGTGCTGACTTTGGTGTTTTTGATGTCTGTCTTTGGTGGAGTCTCTTTGAATGGCTTTTTACCTTCGGTTTCTCGGTCTGCGGCCACATCTTCATTTAGCATATCAAGATAAGCGCCTGCACTAACTGGGCGCAGACGATTCATGTGCTTGTTCTTGTTAGCATTGGCTTTAAGGTGTGTACTGTCAGTGAAGAGCTCTTGTCCTGCGACTAAGCCTTTTTCCATAGCCTGAAGCACTATGTTGTTGAAGATGCGTTCAAAGACGTCAGTACCATTGAAGCGTCGAATTCGATTCTGGCTTAACGTCGAAGCATGGATTACTTTTTCGGTCAGTGACATTCGTAAGAACCAACGATAGGCGACGTTCACTTCAATTTCTTTGACCAGTTGGCGCTCACTTTTGATGCCGAATAGGTAGCCAAGCAAAATGATTTTGAATAAACGGACAGGGTCTACGGGCGGGCGGCCGTTATCTTTGCAGTATAGGTGCGCCACTTCGTCTCTGATGAATTCGAAGTCGATGGCATTATCAATTTTACGAACAAGGTGATTCTGTGGAACGAGCTGTTCCATCGTGACCATTTCGAGTTCGTACTGCTGTGGAGAAGGTTCTTGAAGCAGTCTGAAGCACTCCTAAGGGAGTGCTTTTTGCATGCCGTATTGTCTCTGCATCGGTTCAGTACACCTTTTTGGCTGCTTAATCGAGCATCAAGCATTTCTCAAACTCTATTCTCACAACACCTCTTGAGTAATTTGGAACTGGCGCTATTGCGTCTACAAATCACTCAAACAGTTACCGTGCTGCCAACACGGTCGCCTTCGGTAACGATGGTGCACTCCTCTCCCTTTCGGGAATAACTCAGTCCTTAATCACATCGTGACATGGGCTAAATGCAAAAAAGGTAAATCCTATGCGTTCAATCAAAGTAAACAGCGGCCAGATTTCTGGTTTGATCACAAACATCCATCCACAACAAGGTGGTAAGTTCGTCGAGATACGCAACGACAACTACTACTGGAGTGGAGGCGATGAAAAAGTCATATCGTGTCAAATGATGCTTTACGTGCCAGACACCGAAAGTACACACGATACTCTCAAGCAAGGTGATTTTATCATCGCCAACGTAAGATATGAGAGTTATGACGTCCAAGGTAACAATAGTTCTACATTTAAGCAAAACAGCCTATTTGTGTATTCCATTGATACCTACATCCCATCCGAAATGGTGAGTAATACCTCTGACGCTCCGTGGTATCGCATCAGCTCTAACAAGTTCACACTCGGCGGGAACGTCGGAAATGTTGAGCAAAAAAACGGTAATAGCGGTGCTTGGAGCACTGTCACTATCGCGCTCAATCGTTCTTTCAAGGATGAAAGTGGTAACTGGCAAGATGCAGACCCTGTCTGGGCAAGGATCACTATCAACGGTTCACAAATGAAAACGCTGCCTCAAAAAGGCGACGCACTCATCGTTGATTGTGAACTCAAAACTCGCCCATTCGAAGACAAAAACCAAAACCAGGCAATGTCATACGACTTCAAGTTTTCTCGCGTTCTTCATCATGTGAAGAAGACCGAAATGGAAGCAATGAAGCAAGGTCAAGGTCACACACCAGTTCAACAAAATCCAACTGGCTCACAAAATGTTCCACAACAAAGTGGCGCAAATAACCGTTCTCCAGCAGGTCAGTTGCGTTCGCAACAGCCCGCTAGCCGTCCTAGTCAATACAACCAAGGACAGTTTGAACAATGACCAATCAATCATCCGAAGCCAAAAGACGCGTTCAGCGTCTTTTGCGTATTTCTCGCGGCCAAAGAGGCCGAAAGATAACCCGACATGCAAGAAAGCTTAGCCGCAAGGCAAAGCATCTTCCTAAACACTGAGCAACGCTCAACTCCTAATTAATAAGAGGCAAACCCTATGACTATGCAAGTCGATCAAGCGGCTGGCACAACTACGCCTGCTGAAAACACAGTCGATTATGACGAAATGGAACGCGTTTACGCACGTGACATCTTTAAGGGCATCATCAGCCCCAACAATAGCATCGTAATTGAACGACCAAAACACCGATGCGCCGGTGTGCCTACTGGTTCACCAACCTACATCCCAGATCTAGAGATTTTAAAAAACGCTCTAATGTGGTTTTGTAGCCCTATGCGCCCGGCCTTTTTTCACGGATACGGACCCACTGGGTCTGGTAAGACTGAATTTTGGACTTGGTTTTGCGACAAGATGAACTGGCCGTTGGCGATTGTCAGCGTCAATCCATCTTTAAGACCAGAAGCCATGCAGGGACGATGGGTACTCAAAGATGGTGAAACCATCTATGTCCTTGGTCCAGTAGCACACTGCATGAAACATGGTGGCGTTGTACTTCTGGATGAAGCGGATACAGGCTCGAAAGACTTCATCGCTAAGCTCCACTTACCCAGTGAAATGGGCAAGTCTTGGCTAATTGAAGATACGGGGGAGACGATTACTCCTCATAAGAACTATCGCTTCGTCACGCTCGGCAATACCGCAGGCTGTGGTGATATTTCTGGATTGTATCCAGCGACACAGCGCTGGTCTACGCCGTTTCGAAATCGAGCGTACTTGGTGCCCTTTGATTACCTAAAACCTGCTGATGAAGAGAAAGCCATATACTTAGCTTTTCCTCACTTGAAGAAGGGACACCGACACAGCGTCAAGCTATTACTCAAATTTGCTAATGCAATGAGAGATGCCATGTTGGGTTCAGATAGGAAAGGACAGCAGAAATCCTCTATATCAGTTGCGTTTTCAACACGCGCATTGATGAAGTGGGTGTACTACATCTGCTGTTACGGCAAGCAACCACCACGTTTGACTCTAGATTTGTGTTTTCTCAATGGTGTTACCGCCAAAGAAAAAGCCGATATAGAGATCGTCTTGAACCAGGTCTTCAACTCAGCCGATGGTCATTTTTTAGATGAACCATTCGGATGGTATGACGACTTGAAGACGAAGCAGCGTTCTGGCGCTCCGTCCGCTAACGGCTCTAGCCAACAAGGTAGCGATGAAGTTGATGTATCGTCGTTTGTATTTGAGATGTATCGCTTCACCGATTCGTCTTCAGACAAGGTCTGGGGTTGGGTCGTGGAAGACGGCACGCTCTACACCGTTGCTGGCGCAACCAAAGCAGCAAAACTGCGTCTCTACACCAAAGTGCTAGGTAGTAATCAAGAAGCGCAAAAAGAGGCTTCTAAACGCTTAAAAAGCAAGCAGCAAGCGGGTTACTCGTATACAGAGAATAAGGTCTTTACCAACGACCAGATCCTAAACTCCGGCGCTTAACTACTTATTCATTTACCCACAAGGGAGATCGTTTCCCTTATGGGGAGCGATCTTACTCAAACATCCTCGGAGGTTGTTATGAAAGATCCAAATGATACACAAACCCAAGAGATTGAGAACGCCATCAACAATGGTGCTGGAAATCTCTCAGCATCTGAAGCGAAACGATTGAGCGACGGGCTAGTGCTCGTCAATGTCGTTGTTTCCGGTCTGTCCGGAGAGAGAGTCCTTCAAGAGAGTAAAACGTTGGTCAACAACCAAGAGGTTGATGCAGACATTACTCGTAAAGGTGCCATTCAGTGGTTTCCAAAGGAGGAGCTAAAATTCTCCAAAATTATCGCAAGGCGCAGCCAGCGTGAAATCGATCAAATAGCTGTACGCTATGGTCGCCTTTCCGCTGTTCCTATTGGCGAGCTTACTCAGTTGTTGTCTATTTTAGACAAGCACAAAGCTGAGTATGACGCTGCAGTTAACGCGCTCGAACAAAACTACGATTCGCTCATGGATGGACACAAAGCAGCCCACCCAACCATGGCTTCTGAAATCGAAAAGGTGGCAATACAAAAAGACGACTTTGTAAGTCGCTTTAAGTATGAAGTACTTCCACCTATCGCGTTCAAAGCGTTTATGGATGAGCACCGTGAGGACACTGAAATCGTCATTAAAGATGCGATTTTGGCCGAGATCATGGAGCGTAGTAAATCAATCTTCGAAGAGAACAATGGTAAGAGCCTCATCCGAAAAAACGGTGTACGCCGCTTTTTAACCGATGTACGAGACTATGCCTACAACTTCTCTGATGGAAATCCGCTGCTCGAACGCATCGTAGATGACATCGATGAGACCATTTCCGATCTTGGTGGCGAAAAAGTCTACCGAGACGCTGAGGTCACCAAGTTTCTCGCGCTTGCCTACAACGCAAGCAAGCTTGAGAAGCTTGAGTCTTCGTTACTCATTACGCCCGAGCCCGAACCAGAGCCCGAACCAGAGCCCGAAGTACCAGATGAACCTTCACCTGGCGCAATGGCAACTGGATTTGGATTTGGTTTTTCCGCACCAGATACTCCTGCACCAGCAAGTGCGGAGAAAAAGCCTCAGCCTGTTGCTGATGCAACTCCCCCTACACCCGAGCCAGAAGGCGCGTTTTGCACCTTCGGCGACGCTGAATGGTAATCCAAAACTGAGGTGGCAATCGTCACCTCCTTTTTAACGTATGGAGGTTCTATGAACTACAGTACGATGCAAACCATCCGCACCCTGATGAACATGCACCACGCTCATCCAGACTGCAAAATCATATTCCGCAACGGCCCTTGCGCGACCGATGGAATCAACTTGTTTATCAACGCTGGTTCACCAGATGATCACATTTGGCTTAGCTTAGTCGAATCAAAAGTGACGCATGAAATCGGTGGCCACCAGCGCCACAGCTCCTTTAGTGAGGAGATACAAAAGTTCCTAGTGACGGCGACACCTACTTTTCGCTCGGTCTGGAATATCATTGAAGACTGCTACATAGAGTCGCAAGTCATCAGTGAATATCCTGGTACCTTCGAAACGTTTGAAAAAATGACTCGACTTCTATTCCAAGAAGGCTACTGGAAACCGGTAAGTGAAGAGGGGAACAGAGCTTCTTGGCTGTTTGCTTTCCTTCTCTATTCAGGACGTGGGAATGCGATTGCAGGTCAATCACACCTAACCAGTCAGGGTGACTGTGCTAAACAGCTGCTTGTTGACGATGGCCTAAGCCCAACCGTACTACAGGATATGGAAGACCGCATGGTCTCGTGGGGCACACTTGAATCTACTGAGGAGTGCATCCAAGAAGCGATTGCGGTCATGACGATTATGGAAGGATTGGTTGAACCTGATGATCAAACACCTCCAGACTCTGAAGATCAGCCTGAAGCAGGTGAAAACGCTGGTGGTGACGGTGATTCTGAAGGTTCTGATGATTCAGAAAGTTCCTCCCAAACGTCTGCTGGAAAAGGTTTCTCACGTGATGAATACGACAGCGCAGGAGAAGCCTATGTCGATATGCACGACATACTCGACGACGCCATTAACGAACAGGCCAAAGATGATGTCTCTTTAGACACACTCAAAGCCTATGCTAATGACGGTAGTACGAAGAGCGAGCGCAAAGGTTACTCAGACTATGCTTGGCATCTACTTATTGATCGTGAATCAGACACCTTCTCTCGGCGCATTGCAGCAGAGATAGAAGGTGCCATGTGGTCAAAAGAAATACAGCCACGTAACTATGATGACAGCGGGATACATTTCGACCAAAACCTACTTGCAGGCGTCGCTGCTGGAAACAATCACATTTTCTACCAAGAGAATGAGGTTGAATCTAGCAAGAGTGCGTTTGTCTTGCTGGTAGATCGAAGTGGATCTATGGGTAGCGATGACATGCATATAGCGAATGTCAGCGCGGCTGCCATCGCGAAAGCATTGGATATATTGAATATCCCGAATGCTACGTGCTATTTCGACAATAGGTTTGAAGTTGAATCAGGCTTTGATAAGAGTGTCGACGACATGCATTTTGATATTGCGTCTCGAGGAGGAACCAGTACGGAAATGGCGCTTGAAAGAGCGGCAGACCTGTTTGATTCCCTTGCTGAAGTTATCCCTAAAAAGCAAATTTTGGTGATAACCGATGCCGCTTGCGACGCGAGTCATGTCCGAGTCATTGAAGCACAGTGTAAGGCGCAATCGATAGAAGTAGCATCCATCCAACTGAAATGCGGCGAGGATGGTGGTGTTGAAAATTTTGTTGTACTCAACGATATCGAAGAGTTGCCGGAACTGATGGCAACCATTGTAAGAGAGAAGTTATTGGATACGATTGCCGTGTCCTAAGTCTCTCCCACGGGTAAAGCTCTCCCGTGGGAGCTTACCATTCTAAACGAATGAGAGGTTACTATGGATAAGTTCGATTCCTTCGTAGAGTTTGTTGATTTCATTCAGCAAACTGTAGCTCGCCACGGCGGTTGGTCAGCTGTGTTTTCAGCATACCCAGCCCTCGATGACGCCTGTCAAAAGTGTCGAAAGGGAACTAGCGTTGCTGGACCATGTCCGATCACCAAAGAAGGCGATACCGTTTTCAGATTGTATAAAGATTGGGAATCTGTCGGGGGTGGATACCATAACCAATACGGACGTATGGGTGATGGCATCGACATGGTGGCATGGCTTGAGAATTGCTCAAAAGGCAAAGCCTGTTACCACATTCTTGACATATTGGGTGAAACCACCGATACGCAGAGAGACATTAAGCAATTTGGTGTTAAAAAAGAGCCCAAGGTGACACAAATAGACAGTAAGGAGCTTGAAAAGCGACGCTGGATACTTTCTCAAGTGGAAAGTAGGAGTGACTTTGCTGCTCGTTCGAGTGTAGCAAAATCATACGCTGAGAACCGAGGTCTGAAAATGCCTCTGCCTGACAGCGTCGGCTTTAACCCAGCGCTCAAGACTTACGCTAGTGATGGTAGCTTAGTCAGTCTACCTGGTCTTGTGTTCTACGTGGTGAATGAAAAGAATGAGACGGTCACTATGCACCGAATTTTTCTCGAGCCCGATGGGTCAGATAAGTCCCAACAAGTCGACAACGCCAAAATGATGTGTAGCCCCATTAAGGAGGTAAATGGCTCAAGCATCAGACTCGGTGAACCCACACTTTGCAAAGATAGCTATGGCAATCCACGCATTGTTCTAGGCGTCTGTGAAGGACCTGAAACTGGACTGGCGATTCAAGAAGCTGAATCGTTCGGTATATGGTCAGGTATCAGTTCCACCATCATGGAGCGAATGTGGATACCCGAGAGCGTGACTGATTTAGTCATTTTCGAAGATAAAGACAGACCCCACAAACTGCTTGGTCGCCGAGAAGGGGCGCGAGCAGCAAAAGCATTAGCAGCAAGGATAAAAAAAGTGCGACCAAATATCCTGGTCACGCGGTGTACACCACCAGGAGATATTCAAGAGAGCAAGAAGTCGCAAGACTGGCTCGATGAGTATCAACACGGTGTTGAACACTTTCCGAGCTACTTAAGCAAAAACGGTCTGACAATAGTTAGATAATCACATATCAGACAGCGGCTGGGTTTCCAGCGCTGTCTTTTTTTGCCTACGATTTCTTCAGAAACTGTTCGACAATTTGGCGATGCTCATCACGATATAGATTGTAAATAGGCACATTGTAGGTCGTCGCAATCCTTAGTGCTTGGCCAGTGGTACCGCCACTGCTCTTCCGCCCATCCAAGCTCCCATCACCTGTCCAACATATCAAGAACCGAACCACAGACCGAGTGTCTTGCCCTAAAATTTGAAAAGTCGTCGCCGCTACAATCTTTCGTTCAATGACTTTAAGATATCGCCAACGTCTGTTGTAGCGAGAAGCAATGTTTGAAGCAAGTTTCATGTCACCAATGTGAACGCAAGGCTCATTCACAGAGCGAGAATTGAAGCCTTCAAAAGGGAGAAAAATCTGCTTACGCTCAGGGTATGCGCTATTGCAACCGGCCTCGAAAGCCGACGCTGCGCCTTTTTTGGCATTACTCCGCAGTATCACGTTCTTAAGTGATAGCTGGCACCCGATATCATTCATCAAACAAAGCACATCATCAGGAGTATTTGATGCACCGAGCCCTGCATACTGATTTACCGTCATTAAGCTCATACGAACATCCTTCGCTGTCGTTTCCGTAGGCTTAGGTTTAACACAGAGACAACCTGATAAAGTCCGTGCGATTAAACTCATCATTTTGGCTGCTTATTCCAGTTTTTGATGATCGGTTGACTGCCATAGTTGATGAACCATCAAACGAGGGCAATGGCATGTTATTGAAAAAAGTCACACTTACATTTATCTGCGCATTAAGTGCAGCAAGCGCAATAGCACACGAAATCACACAGCAGGAGTTCAATAATCTACTCAAGAATGCATTTCGTGATAATCCCGAACTGCTACTAAGTGGTTTCAAGCAAACGCAGTCACTGGTAGCCCGTATGAAAGATCAAGAAGACAAAGCCCGCCTTGCACAACTTGAGCGAGCCGTGTTCTTTGACCCTTCTACCCCTGTTCACAACCCAAATGGTGTCGTTAAGGTGGTAGAGTTTTTCGATTATCGATGCGGGGCTTGCAAACGCGTCGCTGCTGCGATGAAAACCCTTGCTACGGAAGATCAAAATGTACAAATTATCTATAAGCCAGTCGCTGTATTAGGTGAGTCGTCAAGTCATCTCGCAAAAATCGCTCTGGCCGTGCATAAAATCTCTCCAAATCAATACCCTGCTTATCATTCACAACTAATGTCACACCCGCAGCCTTCGGTGGAAATTGCATATGAATTAGCTAAACTTCTTAATATTAATAGTGATAGGGTTGCGGATGTGGCTAATTCGATCGAGATAGAGGATCAGTTAGCGACCAACGTGCAACTATTTATGGATCTCGGACTGACAGGGACTCCAACCATTTTTGTTGAGCGCACGAAGTATCCAGGAGTGACAGCGCTTACTACTCTTGGACCGGAAGTGCGTAAGTACTTAAACGATGAATCTTTACGAATTAGTAAGGCGAGTTTCGAGTGAGATGTACTCGACGATCAGTCCTTACTGCTTGTCACAAGGAGGTGACCAGTCCATTACTCTAGAGTAACCCTTAGTTACCATTGCCCGGTGTTTGTGGTTAGCTTGATGTTTAATCTCAGCAGCAAACGATCAGAACACTTAAGAGCCACGCATCTGCGTGGCTTTCTTTTTTAGACATAGCGCCGCCATCGTTCTATATTTTCTATAGCCGCGTATTTCTCCAAATCTGTTGTTAGTCTGGTTTATGCCTACTCCAATAGTTGGGTGTTGCTCCCATCAACTGCAATCTGTCCTTGACTGCCCTTCGCCATACAGCGCTAAGTCTTCCTCGTCCAGCGGGTCAGCGTACCTCTTAAAGGTTTTCGAACGAACAGAGTGCCTTTAAGGGTGCGCTGATTACGCATCAATCATCGGGCGATGGTGACACGAGATCATAGGAATGAAGCTCGTGTAATCACTAGGGTAAGAGTTAACGACTCTTACCCTTTTTAACTTCTAGGACTGTCTTTCGCTCCGCGTTCTTTTCTTCGGCAACCCCTCGCTCTCATCACTGCGGAACAAATACTTCTCTACGATGATAGGCAGCTTTTGTTTCATCTCATTACACCTGGTGGTATAGAAGCCCAGACTTTTGATCTGTGTAGATAAAGCCATCACCATCGAGCTATTAGTAAGGGAGCCCAACTCCTCATCTTCGTTGTTTTGTGAAAAATCACAGTTATCGATAAATACTGAAATATCACTCATTAAGGCAGACATCACTGGCTTAAACTTCCTTCGTAATAGCTCCTTAATTTGAGTCTCTGGTTTACCGCCAGAAGGCAGCGAATCCCGCTCTTTCAACTCACGATAGACACTCCTAGCGACTTCAAATACAAATGCTCGACTGACCGTCCTTTGACTAGCGGCTTTATATGTTTTGCGTTTTCGCTCAAGTCTCTTTCTCTCTACTTCAGCGCTTTGCTCAGCTGTCATTTGACCTGACACGAAGGAATAGTTGGGGTTGGCTTCTTTAGTCAAAAGGGATCCAGGTAAAAATGCTGAGTCTTCCCACGTGATTCTGTTTGATTGGGGCGCATCATGACCTTTATAGTCCCCATGCGGCCAAATCACATGTGTTGTCACCGGCGCCGCTATAGAATTCGAATAGGGATCGGAATTGGGTTGTTTCTTATCTTTGCTAGGCCGCCCTTTGAGCTTGCTAGAAACAACGACGTGTCCTTCAGAATCAACACCACCATACGCTACTTTTGGAACACCATCTTTTGACTGATACTGCCAATCGCATACGAACTGAGAATCGGATGGTGTACCTTTTACTTCAACTGAATAATGAACCTTATCGCCGACGCCCGAAGCATTGGCTGCGGCAAGCGCATCTTTAACACGGTATTCCACGTAGTTTGCATGTCGACGATTGGCACCGGAGGTAATCGGATAAAGATTCTGCGGGATGCCCTTCCCACCGAGGTCGTGATTGAGTAAATGCCCTCTTGCCCAGCCGGCATTGTACTTGGAGACAAGTGAGTCGATACCGGTATACGACTGACTATCAGCGACTGCAGAGCCTGTTACCTTGTCTTTAGGATCTAGGTCGGCATCTACTTTTACGCCAACAATTCCCTTCGCCCCCCTCCCAAGTTATTTCTTTACTTGAATGTTTTATGGCAGTCTTAGCTTGAATAGGGGCCGTGCTTGCCGAAAAAAGTAGATGGCATAGAGCGATTATCTACGAGAACTGCAGCTTTGCTCTGCGCACCGCGTTTCGCCGCCTTCGACTTCAATGACCTTGCGTCAGCCTTATGAGTCTTACTGGCTTTGTACATGATATATCTCTCTATGATTACTTACCGTATTAGAAACATAGTAAACTGCGGAAATAGGTGCCCCTAATTAGTACTCACGTGATCACAACTATCATCAAATACTGCGTTTTTTAAACGACCTCAGTTAGGTTGCTTAAACCGAAACTAGTCGCAAATATTCATCCAAACTGAGCATTAACACAACCAAACCTTTGGCTAACTATGACTGAATTTATCCTTCTAATACTAGCGCTCCTTGGAATCCGATATGTACTGCTGTTGTCACCCCTGAGGAAACCACTTCTATTCGTAACAGGTCTTATTGGCGCACCGGTACACGAATTAGCTCACTACGCCGCGTGCAAGCTCAATGGGTTTGAGGTAGTCAACATGAAGCTGTTTCAAATGCCGACACCCAGCGATGGCCGCATGGGCTACGTCGAATTTGCAAGGCCTCTCACAGTGCTCGGCGCATTGGGTTCTGTTTTGGTAGGTATTGCACCGCTAATAATGGGGATTGCCATTTTTGTCGGGGTGAGCCAGATTGATATCTACAGCACTCTCTCATCATCGCTAATTCAAAAACGTGACCCTTTTTTGATGATCCAAGCGTTAATCAGCTGGTGGAGCAATGCGTTAGTTGAACCAAAAATAGGATTACTGGCGCTAGGCAGTGTCGCTCTCTACATGACCCCAAGCTGGGCAGATGTAAAACTTTCTATTCCGGGCTTAGCTATTTCATTAGCCATTACATTGTGTCTTTTTCTGTTTGTACCGGGCACAGAACAGATCATCCCTTTCATAGATGATGTGTTTAAAGAGCTCTCTACATTTCTGATTGTAGGCGTTATGTTCAGTTTACCTGTCTTTTCAGTCGCTTTGCTTAGCCTGGTGATCACAAAGCTCATCCGCTAAGCATTTCTACTTGTAACCAACAGCAATAGAAGATAGTTTTATACTGTTTTTATATACAGAATAAAACTCTGAAGTCTATCCGTATCCGATTTAACTACAATACCGTTCAACTAAACGAGCAAGGCGTTGTTGGGAGTAGTAAAAGTGTGTGTGGAGTCCAAGTGCAAGTGCTGCTGAAAAGCGGGGGCTGATTTTCATGGATTGAATGATTTTGACATACTCTCAACAAATGGGGAGTCAGACCTAAGATGGTTAAAATATTGAATGTTAGTGCTTACTATCCTGACGAATTCAGTCTAGCTAGTTTCTACAAAGGTAATGTCTATCTTATCGGTGTATTTTAGCGCCAACCCAAGTGTATACCTTGTACTTCAAGACAAGATCCCGTTGAGCTTTTACCTCTCGAAACCACAAAGAAGGTGCTAAATAAAAACTACATCGTTTAACTGCAAGGCTGGAAGAAAGCAAAAAGATAGAATTATGCAAAAATAACGGGATTTTAGAGTAAACGGTGTAGTAGTCGCTAGCGTTCCAGTGGACGGGACTCAAACTAGGCAAAAATACTGAAGCAGCTCATCATGCCACCAGCTGGGAGACAAACTGTTTCAAAGCAGTAATCTTTATGCTCGCTAGCGAGTATAAAGATTCGAACACGAACTTTACAATTACTTTTCCCCTGATGTACCGCTCTTAGTCTCTTGCCTATATTTTAGATTAAATAAGGCTCCCAATCGAAATCAAATCGTATGTGGGTCAAATGGTAAGGGGTTATTGATTAATTAGCTCATTTGACTCGAATTATGTACTTAAGCAGAAATAAACATAACATTACAGTCTTTTCTTAATAAATCAAAGCTAATTTAAATGTGATCTCCGTTGAAAAATATAAAATTCAATTAAAAAAACCACTAAAATTTAAATGTCAAGCCACTGAAACAAAAGAAATAGGCGGATTATAAATACTAAGCTAAAACTCTAATCAATAATAATGAAGTGGATAAATTATATTTAATAATTATAATTTTAGATATTAGGATGTGACTAAACATAAGGGATACTAAGAATGGATTATGTAATTTCTACCTTCCTCCATCGTTATTTCCCTTCCCCATTAGCTTGGTTTCGCTGGCACACTGCGGATCCAACCATTAATTTACCCACCAGAAAACCTGCTTTATTAATTATGTAACGCCTTAACACAGAACCAAATGCTCAGTTGGTCAAGGTCGCGTGTCTTATAAAAACTTCTTTTGTTATTCGAGGTTCACTGGATTAGAGGCACGCAACGTCACTTTCTCTCGCTATATTGATTGGAGCAAATCCGCTCCAGAAGGGTATATACATGAAACGGAAGATAAACATACTAGCACTGTTATTTTTGGTGTTACTGATTAATGGTTGTGATTCGTCAGACTCAGAACAATCCAATCACCCCCCATCTCAAAAGGAAGAGTACGAATTAGTCCTTGAGAAAAGAGAAACACTCCCCGTTGGTTTTGCGACAAGTCCATCCGCTCGACTGGTCTCAACGATGACCGGAGTTAGTCAAGATGTGACTGACCAAGTGTCCCTTACGTCCTCTGACCCATCGGTTGCTCACTTATCTGAGGGCCAGGTGCAAGCTCAAAGCTCGGGTGAAACGGAACTCACCGCTACGTTGACCAGAGCTGGCGTCACCTACTCTTCGAGCTCTTCTCTCAGAGTCTCCGAGGCGCTTGTCGACACCTTAACTATCCAAGCGCCTCACGTCACCCTAGGGGTTGGTGCGAGGCAACAATATACCGCCATCGCTCAATTCGACGATGGAAGTACTTTAGAAGTTACAAAACAGCCCAATATCAATTGGAGTGTTAATTCTAGCGAAAAAGCCTCTATTGAGTCGACAACAGGCCTTTTGACTACGATCTCTCCAGGAGAGGTCTTAGTCGAATTGAGAGGCCAAGCGAATGGGGTTTCATTTAGAGGTAGCAAGTCGCTTACCATCACAACGGCAACAGTCAAAGGGTTGAGTGTGACGCCGTCTGGGGCTCAATTAAGACAAGGGATGACCCAACAATACACTGCCACCGCAACTTATTCTGACCAGACCACAAATGACGTTACCAACGCGGTCACTTGGTCCGTTGATGCTCCTCAAGTCGCCAGTATTGACAGCTCGACGGGATTACTCACCGCTGGCACTCAAACAGGAAACGTCTCCGTTACCGCCAGTTTTCAGGTTTCGGGTCAAACCTTCAGTGAATCTGTTTCGGCTACCGTGGACAACAACACTCAAGTTTCCTCATTCTCAATTACTCCTAGTTCGGCTTCTTTCCCCATTTTATCCAGGCACCAGCTTTCTGCCATTGCGTTAGACGAACTAGGGAACTCATACGACGTATCAGCTTCTACTACTTGGAGTCTTGACTCTTCAACCTACGCCTCGATAGACGAAGGAGGCCTGTTGCAAATCCGGGACAGAATCATTACCACCCCACTCGGCGTCACTGCGACTTATCAAGGGAAGACGGCAACAGCCTCTATACTACTAACTTCTTCCCCACTGGATCGTTTTGTGGTTTCGCCTCAGAAGGTTAGTTTACCGAAAGGACTTTCCAAACAATTGAACGCTACCGTGTTCTTTGAAAGTCAGCACTCCCTAGACTTTACGTCTTCTTCCTCATTAACATGGAACACTGATAACGCGTCTATTGCCTCTGTCGCAGACGGTTTGGTGACTGCCCACGACGTCGGGAGCGCACAAATCCAGGTTTCGGGCAGTTACCAAGGCCAGGCTTTTTCTTCCTCTACTGAAATTGAAGTAACACCTGCTGTGGTGAAAAACGTGGTAGTATCGCCTTCATCTTCTCCCCCACTCAGCACTGGACGAAGTCAGCAGTTTATCGCTAAAGCCTTTATATCGGATCTCACAGAATTTGATATAACGGATGCTCCCGCCATTTCTTGGAGTTCTTCGGACAACACAATTGCAGACGTGGACGCAAGAGGACTCGTTACCGCCAAATCTCCCGGACTCGTCACTATAACGGCGGCATTTGACGGTTTACAAAATACCGTCCCCCTACCTGTAGTCAACGCGAACATTGTCGAAGCAATCTCAGCCAGAATAGTCACTGATGGACCGTCCAATCTTCCCTTGGGTGCTCAAGCCAACTATTTTTTGGAGTTAACCGACTCACAAGGCGCTACGAGTCTTGTTCGCTCAGCGTCTACCTTCAGCTACGTTAGCAGTGATCCAACGATTGCAAGTATAGATGCCAATAGCGGGCTTCTCACTGCAGAACAAGTTGGGGGACCGGTGACCATTTCAATCACCGGAAGCATCGCCGGTATCCAAGCGACAGATACGAGCGTGACCGTCTCTTCCGCCACTTTGCAGGCTCTCGAATTAACACCAAACAACACACAAACTAGGCTCATTAAGCCAGTAAACTTGACCGTCACTAAAACATATAGTGATGGTAGTCAGGATAACTCCCTCACCGATTTAGCTTGGCAAAACAGCGATCCCACAATAGGGAACGTTGACACTAACCCTGCGACATTTACTCCTTCGCAAACGGGATTGACCACGCTGAGTGTTACCTCTACATTAGTACCAAGCCTTGTCGCTGAGAGTCAAATTGAGGTAGTAGCAGCCTCGCTAGAGAGCTTTAGGATTGAGTTATTAAACAACACACCGCCTACATTAAATGTAGAAAAGCCAATGAGAGCGACTGGCATATATTCTGACGGCTCCACCAAAGACATTACTTTCTTTGTAGACTGGTCAGTCACCTCTCCAAACATTGCGACCATCAACAGGAAGGGCGTCGTCACAGCGACGGCTTTAGGGGATCTGACTATCGTAGCACGTTATGCCGGACTTCAAGACCAACAGTTAGACACTGTTGTCATTCCCCAGGTTACCTCACTTTTCATCCAAAACTCTGACTTAACTCTTAGTCCTGGTGCAAGCATGCAACTTATCGTGCAAGATCAAAATGGTCAGGACATCAGTGACGTAGTCAATTATACAAGTAGTGATGAAACCATCGCGACCGTTAATAGCAATGGAACGGTGACCGCGCTTAAAGCTGGGTCTGTCAAGATAACTGCGACTCTACACAATCTGTCTGACATCGTGACTCTCAGCCTTCCAACCAGTGTGACTTCCTGTGGCCCAGTAAACAGTACCGCGAATAATACTGATGGTGCTTGTCTCAAAGTTACCAGTTCCGCTGACAACACGAAATTGTTCACGGCAACACCTTCAAGCGCAGCCCTTGTGGCACTCGGATATACTTATAACTGGTCAACTCAGGCACTAAGCGTAAACTCCCCATTAGAAGGGGTAGTGATGCCAAACTTCTATATAGGTTTTAAAGGCCCAGGTCAGCCTAATGATGCAGGCTCTTACTGTACATTTCTTGGGACAGTTAAGTTCCTAGACTCGTCAGGCTGGCGTCTTCCTACTAGCCAAGAACTGTCTGATCTTATATCGACAAAAGGTCCATTAGGAACCAATTATCGTTGGCCTTACCCAAAAGGAAAAGGCTATCGCGTTTCTGATCTATCAGAAAAAACACTTCACATTCAATGGGGTAACGAGTTAAACGAAAATAAACTAAATGCTGCACCCACGTCCTGTGTAACAGATAAACCTTAAACCCATGACTAAGTCTCTCTCACTTTCCTGTGAGAGAGGCTTGTTTGACTAGTCGACTAACTCCCAAAATCCCAAGAGCCTCATTTTGCAACTGTCTAACACCCGCCTTCGATAAGCCTTTCATCGACCCTATCTCATATCTCCCTGCTCTTCTCCCTTTCAGTAGCCAGGCACATAGCAGCAGGTATTGTCCGTTGTACAATATTGGTCACTAATCCGATTGTTCCATCTCTCAATAAGCGCAACCGCCCCAAGGAAACCGTATGCATAACCAGTAGTCATTTCAATCGAGTACCGCTGTGATTGACATATGAATTCACATATTCGTTAATTCCTCATCACTACCTCCATTCCAATCGATTAATCATGCTATCAACAGTGATTGGCTTCTCGGTTTTAGAATTTTACCCTTCATCTTATCCCGATTTATGGAGGATAATATACAAATTAACAATACCTCAACAACCCCCCATAAGTCACAACAATACTTCTAGCTCAACCACAGTTTCTTGATAATTATTAAGAGTGAAGAATGCAATACATACAACATAGGTTAAACTTCCTTCTCAGCCCCCGTTGGGTCTATAATGCAGGCGCTTTGTTGCTGGCGCTCCTGTTTAGCCTATTTGCCTCGTTGAGCCTGAGTCTGTATCAAGTACATGATGAAATTCGTCACGACATCGATCATCTTGATCAAATCGTCTCTGTTGCCATTAAATATGGACTAGAAAAACCAACCCTTTCCGTTGACAGTACCGTGAGTGGTGAGTGTTCTATTGACACTATCGAGCAACTTGAGAAGCTTTATGTATCCCATTTACTGATGTCGATCCCCATCGTTAGCTTGGATAAACAGCACCCCTATACTTACTGCTCTCCGTTTGGGGTTGAGCAGTTTGACGAAACTAATTTTAAGAACTTGCTCAATACCGAGCTAAAAGGAGAAATGTGGCGTTTAGCTATCGTTTCTTTACCAACAGCTCCTAAAAATCTGACCTATCTGTACGGCTCAAATGGAATCAATGGTTTCCTCTTTCCATTGCGTACTGAATACCTTTTCCTAGAGAACGATTTAGACCATCAACGTTCCATTCGCTTGTCTTTACAACACGTAAATTACACCATCCTTGAAATTGGTAGCATGCCAACGAGCGATCGTCTTTACTCTAACGCTGTTGATTCAAAATACCTTCCTCTCACCTTTGAGGCCTCCGTCTCAACCGCTCGCGTACTCTCAAGATTTTATGAGCAATTATGGCCAGCTACTACCATTCTCTTTCTGGTCTCTTTTACCGTGCTTCTGCTGTGCGTTTCTTATTGGCATGCTAAGAAGGAGATCGCTCTACAAAAAGCCATTCGAGATGCTCAGTTTTTTCCCTATTATCAACCTATCGTCGATGCAAAAACAGGTCTAATGGTAGGCGTGGAAGCCTTACTTCGTTGGCTCCCTTCTGACGGCCAAATCATTGAACCGAGAAAGTTCATTAAGCACTTAGAGCAAAGCGGCGCCATTATTCCAGTGACAGAAAACCTCATCCAAACGGTTTACCAAGAGCTGTCTCCTTTGATGGATCAACACGAGCAATTTTACTGCAGTGTCAACATCACTCCTCTGCATCTTCAAAATGACGACTTTTATCGCTACTTGCAACGCGCGACACTTGACTGCTCTAAACTGGTTCTTGAATTAACTGAGCGTGAGCCCATCGACGATTTAGAGTTAGCCAGACAGCGTATTGTGTTACTTAAAACACTGGGGGTCAAAATCAGTCTCGATGACGCAGGTACCGGTTATGGTGGTAACTCCTACTTACACTGTCTCGACATTGACACAATCAAAATTGACAAAATGTTTACTCACTCAATTGATGAAGGACAGTCAGCAGTTCTCGATGGTTATATTGAAATGGCTAAACAACTGAAACTTGAACTGGTCGCTGAAGGCGTCGAAAACGAACGCGAAGCTCGAGGCTTATTGCTGCGAGGCGTCTTTCATCATCAGGGTTACTTTTATGGTAAACCTATGCCAATTAAAGATCTTAAGGCATGGTGCCTAAGTCACGGATTTAGTGAGTGCAAAGATGAGCTAGTTACTGAGGAGGAATTAAAAGTAAGCCATTAAAACTAGAAAGCCATAGCCACACCTCCACTTCCTAGTCTAAAGCTGCCTCAGAGACGGCCTTGCCGTGCTCACGTCCTGAGAAACGCCATGACTCCTAGAACAATAAAAATGCTTCCCGCCCATCGTGAACAGTAGCTAATCCACTTACGGTTAGTACGTAATTTTTGTTGTAGCTGTGCACAGAGTAACACACTTAAAAAATCGGCACTGCTGAACAGAACGTTGGTCATTACCCCTAAGATTAACATTTGTAGCCACACATCAAACGTCCCCTCCACATCAACAAACTGTGGCAAAAAGGCCAGATAAAACAGCGCTGCCTTAGGATTGAGGACATCGACCACCACACTATCAATGAACACTTTTCGTCCTGAGTAAGCGGACACAGGAACGCCCTGACTTCGTAACATACTTGTCGAAAATACTCGTTGGAGGCCTAGTATCACAAGGTACGCGGCACCTGCCTTTTGAATGATAGAGTAAAGTTCAGGGTTTGATAGTAAGACCGTGGACAGACCGAGCACAGTAAGAATCACGTGAAAGTAGCCGCCAATGTGAAGCCCAAAGACTGCCATTAATCCCACCTCTCGCCCACCTGAGGCTGTTTGAGCAATACTATAAAGCATGGCCGGCCCAGGCATAAACGCGTACAATAACGTTACAAACAAGTACGACACGAATTCAACGTCAGAAAACATTCATCCTTCTCCTTCTTTTCCCCTACCTTTGAAAGAATAGGAACCTCGACTAAGTGGTCTCAAATCAACACTCAAACGTGAAAACCGATACGCACATTATGACTCTGGTACTTGACTTATGTTTATCGACAGCATTTTGTTGTCCTCAGAGCCTGAAGCCAACACCAGCGATTCTCCACCCTTATAATGGGTAAATTCTCTTTTTTGCTCACTTGTTATGGTACAGTCGGGGAGTTCATTCGCTCCCAATCGTAAAAGCGACTGAGAGCCTCCAATTTCTGATAAAGGCAGGCGACGCCAATCACATCGTTGACACAACGTTTTTCAGGAAATACAAAGCGATAGCAGTCATTTCGACGGTTCCCCTAAAGTAACCACTGTCCGTGTAATGGTTAACCAAGGCAAATAGAAAATAAGTTCAGCGAACCTTGGATAAACACTTAAAACTGTACACCCTATTAAGATTTGGTTCCCAAACGCTTGCGTTTTTCTCGTCTCATTCGGGCGACTTTGAGAAAAGGTGTTAAATAATGATTAATAATGCCCGAATACTGATGATATGGCTCACCTTGAAGTCCAAATTCCAATTCAGTGTTTTGATTAAGATGAACCTGGGTGCCAAATAAGCGATCCCAAAATGAAAAAATAAAACCGAAATTCTTGTTGTAGTGCCTTTTTGAACGGCTATGGTGTACTTGATGATAGGCAGGGCTAACAAAGATGTCTCTTAGAACCCTTGGATAACGTAACTGAACGTGAGAGTGTTGTAAATTTAGCCCCAAAACTAATAGCAAACACATTAAGCCGTTTTGACCCGCTAACACCCACGTTAATGACTGGCCAGGATAGAACGCGCCTACCACCCCACTGAAGATCCCCATCAAACTGCCTGTAAGTACCACAAAAAGCCCTTGATTTACGGGATGCGAACGATACGCTGTAATCGGGTTGAGGTGCGTCGGAATGTGGTGGACTTTATGAAACTCCCATAGAAATTTATATTTATGCGACAAGTAATGCTCAAAAAAAGTCCCAAAGTCAAAAACAATTAAGACGCCTGCTGTATAGAGGATGGTGACAAAGAATGAGGCCTCCCCTAAATCAGTACTTAGCTCAAAAAAATCCATGATTAAGATAGTTCGTTCTTTGAAAAACACCGCTACACCGAATAGAAACGTGTAGATAAATCCTAATAGTAGCTTATCCACAATAAACAGCTTTACATCGTCCCCAAAACTCACGTTATTCACAAGATGAAGATGTTTTAAATACTGTAATGAGCGCAACACGTTGCCGGTTCTGAGTTGATAACAGCCATAGGCAGTCGCAATTATCCCCGCCACAAGTAAATACCCAACATAGAGGCCATGGCTTGGCTGCAGAAAGAAGGTGAATTGATGCTTAAAATAGTCAAACCACTCCCCTAGAGCGAACATCCTTACGCTCCGCCCTTAATAGCAATCGACTTAGCACCCACGTGCGCTACTTCTAGAAACAGGGCCGCTCTAATTGCCTTTTCAAAACTTTTCCTCACCCGCTCTCGCTGTTGAGGAGACTCGATCGCTAGAGAAAAACCCAAGAGCATGTTTCCATGCTGCGTACCGGAAAAATAAGCCTTTTTTTTCTTTTTCTCTAAAAATGGCTTAAAACCTGAGCGCACAGTAATGTCACTGAAACGCTGAATGTCACCATACACAAATGAGCCCCAGTACGGCATCACAAAATCTTTAATAATCACTTCACCCATAGAGCCACCAAGAAAAAGGTATTGACTTGCCGTTGCCCCTCGATACGACGCAAACAGAGTAAAAGAAATGGCTCGACTATACCCGGTGATACGGGATTCCACGACAGCTCCCCGCTCATTCACCACACAATAGCTACTCACATCGAATACATCCTCGATAAACTCGACCAAGGTTCGTGCGGTATACCACCCCAAGTCCCCCATCGCCCCCAAAGGCTCGAGGGCTGGGTTTAGCGTGTTCGAGCCCGTTTCACAATCGGGCCAACAAAACTTCACCTCAATGTTTTCAACACGCCCCACATGCTCTGAAGCAATATCGTGTATGGTTTGCATTAAGACATTATGTACGCAATGCGTAGCGTCCAACACCACCAAATCCTTAACCTTCGCCTTTTCATACAGTGCGAGGGCGCTCAAAGAAGTGGGAATCGGCTTCTCTAAGAGCACATGTTTCCCATAAGCGATGGCCAAGGATAAATAGTGTTCTTTTTCACTCGTTGGGGTAGCAATATAAACCGCCTCAACCTTTTCATCCTTAAAAAGATCCAAGGCCTTGCAGTATCTCCTGTCTGAAGGAATGGAATAGCGCTCCCCAAACAGAAATGCCTTTTGTTCGGTCCTCGACAACACCGCATAGACCTCAAGCTCTTGTGTCCCATCATTTATCTCTTTGGCAATAATATTTGCCATCATACCGGTCCCGATAATCGCCAACTTAATCATAGTCACACCTATAATCCAATGTCTCCTCGACGTGCACTTCAAACAACGTCTTTTTCGGTATCGTAATAACGGCTTTGGCTATTGCTTCCAAAGTTATGTCGTTGAAAACAAACGTCGCTCGCCCGGAGTAAATCGTAAACCTCTCAGCTCTCACGGTTTTCCAGATGTATTTTCCAACCAACATATAACCAAAGGTGACCCGGTTTCCCCGCAAATCTTTAAAATCACGAATCAAAGACAAGCCATTGAAGAACGTAAAGCTGCGGTCATACACTAGTGGAGTCTCATACTTCGTCATTAGCCATCTCCGTGATCACTGTATCATCGATGCTTAAATTTAATGTGAAGGGAGCAGTCACCACCTCTGGCATCGGATCAAATCCCAAATGTTGCCTTTTATCAAATCGAAAACATTTCCTTCTGGTGTAACACAACACGAGCTGTAAACGATTAGGGTAAGGACACGCCTCTCGCCAATGAACCAATGCCTTACCGTCCAGAATGAGGGCTTCTTTATTTCTCAGATCGACCCTCTCACCTTCGATATAAATCGGCCAATCGTCTTCACCTTTGTTATTTATATTGAACGACACAATGTAATCCACGGCATCTCTGTCTCGATGTTTGGGGACTTCATGGCCTTTTTTGTAGTTCCAAAGAAATGAGTAACAGGGGTAGACTTCTTCTCCAACAGCTTCACTAACCGTTAGCGCAAAACTGCTTAATAACGCCTCAAAATAAGGAATGGAATAATACATATGGGCACTGTGCCCATCCGCATTACCTTTCAGAGCCCCCATGTTTTTCATTATCGCCAAATACCTCATAATAGAGTCTAACTCTCTATCGGTCAGTGCCTCTCTCAGGATCTGATAACCTTTAAACATTTCAACCCACCCCCAAGATCTTCGCTATAAAGGAATCATGCCTTTGCTCTATCCTCTGCCGTATCACCGACTCTTCCAAACCACTTAACTCTGAATACCACCTAACCGCGTTATCGTTCATATGAAGAATTTCTCTATAGTCAGCCAAATGATCCGCAACAAAATCAGCATAAGAAACATCCTCGGTCATCTTATTTTTAAAGTACTGCACGCCCATCTGAACATGTCTTGCTTCGTCTTGCAGTGTACCCTTGTAGATTTGGCCGATTAAGCTGTGCTCACCAAACGTTGAAATAAATACGTTAAATTGTTCTAGTGCACCATTCTCCAAATAAACGTGGCTTAAAAAGACCTCATCAAACGAGCGCAACTCACCAAAATGCTGATCATACACTTCTTGCGTTTTTGAGCAGTCACGTATGTCTCCACCAGCCAAAAGGGCATACTTAGCAAACAGCTCTGCATGCCTAGCTTCGTCGTTCACCGCTTGACCCAATCCCAATTTCAAGGCGAAATTTGAACATTCCGCCAACAGCTCAGCCGCATTCTGCATACCTAAAACCTCTACATGAGCCGACATGCTTGCCACCTCAATCGCAAAAGAGTGAAGCCCCTCTGGGACGCGGTCATTGCGAGCTAAAGACCAATCTAGTCCTCTATCCCAGCCTATATTTTCCTTTCCTTTTAAATACACCTTATAATGAGGGTCACTAAGAAAACTAACGTCATGTAATCGGTCAATATTAAGCATCTTCTCTTCTCGCTATGCTTGTGGTTCTTTTACGGGCGTCTTTATGTCCTTTTGTCGCAAGGCATAAATAAAAACGCCCCCCAGTAGAACGGCCGTGATTGTGAACGTGTTTTGGATCCCCCATACTCCTGAGGTTACCCCGCCAAGAATAGGCAGTGACATCGCAACCAGCGCCGCAATCTTTTGAATATATCCAGTCACCGTCGCCAGTTGGGAAAATTTAACAGCACGTCTAATCCCCAGTTTTAATGAGACAAACGCTATCCCTGACGCTATCCCTGTGACAAAAATCGAGCCGTAGTAAAATAGAGCCGCCGTAGACTCCGTATCCGTCAATCCCAAAACAGCGAAGGACGACGCGTTGGTTAAAATCGACAAGGTAAACACTGAGATGGGCGGAATTTTCTTCAAGGTCGCGCTGGCGACTTTCGTGCCTATCACGCCCCCTACACCCAAGATAGTAATGATGTAGCCAATACTGCTTTCCTCTTCTCCGATGTATCTGAAGAAGACGCTTAACATGTCGTTGCTAAGATAAAATGAAATACTCGACATGATATAAGTCAAAGTTAATAAAAAGAGGCCTCGATTTTTCCTAATAAGATCTCGAACTGACGCTCCCTCTAACAACCTTTCATTCAGCGAACTCTCGGGCTTATACGCACTATCCGCCAAGGTAGTCACTAAGCCAAGAAAGCTGAAAAACACCGACATCCCAACCACATAGCTCAAACCATATTGGTCATATAAGGTAATCACTACAAGAGGAACACCAATTCGGCTAAGGTTTAAAATATAACCCGTCACCTCATAAAATTGTTTCGACTCTTCTTTATTTTCATTAAGCTTTGGTATCGAAGTACTTAAGCCAACTCGAAGAGAAACCTTGAATAACAGCAACCCGTAAATAGCGAGCATAGAATCAATGAAGAGTATCGTCGGCGTACACAGGGCACAGATAAAAAATAAGACAGCGCGTGATGGTCTAACGTCCGTTTTATCAAAATATCTTCCGTACCTAGCACTCAAAAAATAGAAAGGTATCGCATAGCACGCCCCAAGAAATCCCACCTCATAAGTTGAGGCGTTTAAGATAAAGATTGACACAATTGAGAACAAAGCATAATCACTGTACGTGTCCATCTCACTTGAACAAATAGCAATGTATTTTTTCATCATCCTTCCCACATATTATGAACGGAGCAGGTCTTTGCCCTGCTCCGTAATTATTAATTACAAGACACCGACTGGTTGATAATCACACATAGAACCCTCCTTTCTCTTTCTTCCATAATAAACAAAGTACTATCGTTAGCACTCCCCTTTTTTTCAAACGGGAAACGGTCTAATTTTGATATAAACGCATTCCCTATAAGATGGTTAATCTATTCATCAACTCTGACTACTTTCGATTTCTGTTTGAATAGATAATATCTTTCTTTAATTTCGCTAGAATAAACAAGTAATGATTGCTTAGCTTGGGAATACCTCTCGGTAGAATCGAATTCGCCAAACATTCGTTTACCTAGAAACAAACTTTCTTCCAATTGAAGTCTTAATATTTGCGCCCAAACCGCCTGACACATCGGATGCCCTTCAAGATCACTAGCGTGCCATCCCCACCCTAACCAAACGCAGTCGTCATTAAGAATAAAGTCGGAATTCAACACAATCTGCCCATCCTTAAAAACCGCCCAAGACGCTTCTTCTTCCTGAAGCGTTAGCGCAATCTTCTCCCAAGCCTTCTCGAGTCTCTCCACTGTTGGGTTCCACTTCTGAGTTTGTAAACAACCCGTTACTATCTTTGAAGCGCGAAAATGATCTAAGGCCTTTTTCTGCACTTCACCAAGTTCAATATAACGTTTTATCCGGTAGCACCTCGGAATAGGCGGTAGTGAGCTCAGCTTCTATAAACTTGCAATGACATCAATCTCAGGACAGTGGCATGACAAGATGAACTCAAAACCAAACGCTTCAAGAAATAACAAACTGTACGGCAAGTCTCGCCCGTTGATCAGTATTTGCATCGGCCTTGAAGTCTCACCACGCTCTTTATTTATCCGTTGATAGAGCGCTTCCACTAATAAAAAATCATAGTCTGGCACCGCAAAATACAAACGGTCATAGTCAGAGTAGAATTCGTTTCTCATCGTGGTACAGACTCCCAACAACAACCGACCTTTTCTTCCAGTAGAAGCGTGGTGTTCTGTTTGGATCTCGAGAATAACGGAATCCTATCCAGCCTCTGCTCTGACTGAAATCTCTCCACGCGTGCTCTATCGCTTTCTTTAAAAAAATGAAATTGCATAAGCCCTCCTTGACCTCGACAGCGTACTGTCGATTGGAATTCAGCGTCTTTATCTTCAGCCCTTTCACCTCAGCTAGCTCAACAAATTCACTTGTCAAGAGTGAGCCAATTTTGGTGGTTTCACTTTAGGAAAAACCTTCCTCTGAGCCAGAGTGACCCTCTGGCCAACGAGCGCCATCTAATCAACAACTCTTTATTCCCAAGCCTTAGAAAAAGAACGATCCCTAAAGGCCTCTGCTAACCCAGTAATCTGCTGCATTCTAAGCACTTCGTCTTTATCCATCCCTAGCTCGCTACCAATTTTTTCGTCCGACCAATCCATTTCCCTCAGTTTGATCACTAAGCTAGCGGTCAATTCCACCTGATGCTCCCCTCTCGCCATGTTATGGCGAATCGATGAAGACATACGCTCTTCACGGGTTTTATTCAACACGACGACTGGAACGTAGTTGGCCAAAGACGCATTAATGTCCGATTCCGTTTTAATGAGTTGGGTTCGGTGCGCACCATCAATTACAACATACCTTCCATCATCAGAGAGCTCTCCTACCACTACCGGCATAGTCACCCCATCGCTTCTAATAGAATGCTTGAGTAAACGGTATTCTGGAGGAGCCACATTATTAGGGTTGTAATCGTTGTCCTGAACCAGATGACTCTCCACCAGTCTTACATTAAGCGCCGGATGCGTAAAACCCACTATTTTACTCGACAGATCTGACAGTAGATTGAAAATCGCCACCCGCTCTTTTACCGTTAATTCGTCAATCTCCTCGAAAGAGATAGCAACTTCGTACATTAATTTTGAGGCTGCCAATAAGGATTTCGTATTCATAATTTATTTTCCTTCCTGAAACAATCATTATACAAATCGATATAATGCTCCGTTAGGCGTTTATTTTGACCAAAAGAAAGACCCCGACACCAATAATCATTTTTAATCAGAACTTTACATATACGACGCCAACTAGGAACTTGCTTTTTAGCTTCCAATTTCTTTTCAGCAAAATCCGGTATCGAATAAATCCCAAATCGCTTTCCGTTTTTTCTCCACCAATTTAGAAACTTAAATACTCGCTCACGATAATGGCTGGCAAGATGTGGCGGCATGCTATTTAGTAAATATTTACTGTAAGAGCGATAGGTATAACCTTGTGGCAATTCAAATTTATAATACCCGAGTATTCGCCCTTGTCGTTTGCAATATCTCGCTCCGAAATTGCATCCCTCTACCCGCTGCACCAATTTTTGCCAAGTCCGGGGTTCTAAAATGTGGTACAACCAAAGCCCTTTCCGTTGATCATCCCCGAATGGCTGACAAAGCCGCTGCTGAGCCAAGGTTAGACCCGCTTGATACATCAGATTATAGACACGGTTATATGGCCAGCCATAGCGACCATTGGCGACCCAAACGTCAATCACATGCCAATCGTAAATGGGGTAAGCCTTGTAAAAGAGCTCACTCGCTCTTGTTGTCCATCCGTAAGGCTCAAGCTTTCTTTTCTTTCTGTTTTTAATTGTGTTGTAACGATGAAGAGATTCATCCGCGCGAATCGCCACTAGGCAAACGCCACGATTCTTCTTCCGTTCACAATACCACTCGCCAAACCCAGCAACGAATTCTTCGAACTCCATGGCATAACGATAAAAAGGAAAGTAATCCATCTCGTCAATCACCGACAAATGGAGTGGCTTTTGTCTCACCCATACGTCCTCTTTGTCCGGCTCCCAACACACCCATTTCGGTCGAAACTGCGAGACTGAGTTTCTCAAACTTAACGGCAAACACACCCAAAACGCATTCACCTCCTCTTTGTTTACCATCGTCTCTATAAACTGAATGGTTTGCTGGTACTGTGCTTCCAAGTCAACAATTAAGACATCAACAGGCAACCTTTCCCGTTTTTTCGCCTCTTCAATGACGAGGTTCAGTAGAACCCCTGAGTCTTTACCCCCAGAAAAGGACACATAGAGGTGGTCAAACTCATCAAATAATATTCGAATCCTATCCCGAGCTGCTTCGTCTACGTTCTTGTTCAATCTACGTTTCATGCTATGTCACCTAAAAAAGACCTACTCAACCCCTGGATGGGTAGTTACGGTTGAGCAGGTCAAACCATCGTTATCTGCCCTCATAGCCGGTTAGGTGCACGACAAAAATGACCGACAGTACAAACTTATTACGCCAAAAAACAACCAACGTTGGAGAATGACGACCGCCATGAGAATGCTTGTTTATGGCTGTGCCATCTTCACTCCTAGAACTTTGGTAACAAGTCAAACAAACCCAGGAGCATGACCAATATGAGCAAAAAACTGTACGCTAAAACCAGCCAAGGCGTTAACCCACCACCTAAAGTGACATAGCCATTTTTAATCTCTTCCTTCTCTGGAGTATTTTTTCGGCTCTTCATAGCTATCAAAGCTGGATAGACACCAGCCCACATAGCTCCTGCTAAACCGGCAAATCCTATCGCCACTAAAAAACCATAGGGGAAAGCCAGAGACAGTATTAATGGAAGCAATAACACCGACACTTTCGCGTAACGCGTTGACAACTTATAGTGGCTTGAAAGAACATCTGTTAGATAATCTAAGAGTCCCTTTGCAACACCAATAAACGACGTCAGGACGGCCATTTGTACAAAAAAGAACATGAGCGATTTAATGTCGTCACTTTGACTGATGGTCTCTACCACATTTTCGATATTGTCTTTCCCTGCACTTACCGACGAAATCATGGCATCACGAGACTGATTTCCCATAATTACCAGTAACCAAACTAAGTAGATAAAGGACACCAACCCAAGCCCAAGGGCTATACACCTAATCACGCGGCGAGGTTTATCGTCATAGAGCTGCCTAAGCATCGGAATGACTTGCTGATATCCCATTGCAGCCATAAAAAACGGAAGAGACACGAACAAAAATGGTAGCAGACCAAAGGAATAGTCATGTTCAATCGCTGGTTCAATAATATTGTTGACTTCAACGCTAAAACTAAGCTCATAGACAATAGAGACGAAGGATAAACTCATCAAGAGTACAAAGACACTCAAAAAACGGCTAATGGTTATGGGAATCGTATAAAATATCGCGCCAAAGACTCCAGCAAAGAGCAACCCAGCAAAATACCTATTTAATTCATAGTCAGTAAATTTACCGATGTAAAACTGGACAGCCTCGGTACCCACAGTGATGTATGCATATAGCAATATAAACCCATTAAATATCATCATACAGTCGCAGATTAAGGCATGCTTACTCCCCACCAAATCACGAACCATACTGTGTATCCCCGTTCCAATCGGGTACTTCATGTTCACTTCCAACAACAATGAACCTGACGCTAGAACGTAAAACGCAGTTGCCGCCAGAACAACCAGACTGAGAGAAAACCACATTCCTATGCTAACGATAGGCAGACTCATCATACCAACACCTACAGCGGTACTCATAACCACCGCTGCGCCGTACATAAGTGAGACACGTCGACTTGGAGAACTAGCCATAATTATTAATCCTTTCAAGTTGAAGAATAGCTGCCTCAATGAAGTCACTCAGAAAAGCAGCAAAGTTGACCTGATTTATAGCGCAGGTTCGAACTGCGCTAGAAAATGTCGTAGCACTACAGGTTCGTAAGTAAAACGATACCCTGATATCTTGCGTCGATTTTTTTTCAACTTAATAAGGCTTTCAGCTACATAATCTAGGTGTTCATTGGTGTAGGTTCGCCTTGGAATTGCGAGTCTTAAGAGTTCCAGAGGAGACGCTTTTTGGATACCAGTCGTAGGATCGCGTCCCAACAGTAAGGACCCAATTTCAGCAGAGCGTATTCCTCCTTCCAAATATAAGGCGTTCGCCAACGCGTGACCTGGAAATTCATCGACACTGATATGAGGCAAAAAAGCCTTAGCATCAATAAATACTGCATGACCTCCGGTGGGTTTTTGAACGGGTATTCCCGCATCCGTCAGTTTCTGAGCCAACCTGTTCACTTGATGAATACGGGCTGAAAGATAGCCATAATCCATCGCCTCATATAACCCCACCGCCAGAGCCTCAAGGTCGCGACCAGCCATGCCGCCATAGGTCGCAAAACCTTCCATTGGAATGCAGAGCGCTTGAGACGAACGGTATAGATCTTCGTTGTCTTTAAAACAACATAACCCCCCAATATTGACCATAGCGTCTTTCTTAGCTGACATCGTAAACATGTCCGCATACTGAAACATTTCTTTTACGATCTCAGCGATACTCCAACCCGAGTATTTCTCCTCTCTTTGCTTGATGAAATACGCATTTTCCGCGAAGCGTGCAGCGTCCATAACAACCGGAATTCCATATTCTTTTGCAATATCGTAGACGGCTTTTATGTTCTCCAGAGAAACTGGCTGCCCCCCCATGCTGTTGCAAGTCACAGTAATAATAATTGCTGCTACATTTTCTGAACCGTTCAATTCAATATGCCCAACCAACTGTTCTAAATCGAAATTGCCCTTCCAATCGAATGGCTCTGTTAATGTATAAGCCTCTTCAACGACAACATTTACCGCCTTAGCACCATTTAACTCAACGTGTGCTGCCGTGGTATCAAAATGATAGTTGGAAATAAATACAGGTTTCGTCCCACCTCGCTTCATTTTCATTTTTTCTATTAGCACGGGGAACAAGATTTGCTCGGCTCCCCTTCCCTGGTGCACAGGGATCGTATATTGATACTGAAATATGTCATCCACTGCTTCTTCCAATTTATAAAAACTGGTACTGCCAGCGTAAGATTCATCCCCTTTCATCATCGCCGCCCACTGATTCTGGCTCATAGCGCCTGTTCCCGAATCAGTCAACAAGTCAATGTACACTTCTTCACTCTTTAACAAAAATGGGTTAAAACCTACTCGCTCAAGCGCTGAGAGGCGTTCTTCTTTAGGAAGTAAGTTAATCGGCTCGACGGCCTTGATTTTATATGACAGAGGTAAATTGCTCATCATAAGTCCCCTACTGGCCCTAGAATTTAGGGCTTCTTTATTATTAGTCAATAATCTACTGACACTAGAAACAATATGCCTTATTAAAGGTAATGCTAATTCAAATAGCACTAATGCATAACTAAGGCAGTCAATAAAAAAGCATTAACGGGGAATGAGCCTTGAAGGTGTTTTAATTTTAGGATCAACAGTATACCAGCGAAACCAAGATACAGGAGAAGCTGTTAAAATATGTAAAAATACAAAGCAAAACATTTTCATTACCATCTCCTTATATAAACTGTGTTAACCAATGTAAAAAACAATATACTTAACACAACAGAATATCAACAAATGAAATGTTCAAAATAATCGAATAGAGTTATTGCTTTGTAATAAAAAATATAAAAAAGCAAATACTATCATTTACTTATAAAAATAATGACTCTTATTTCACCCCCAATGCTAAAGTGCAACATTCAAAAAGTGGGTAAAGCATCACATATTAAAATAATCTTATAGAGCAGAGACGACCTCCATTAAAAGAACTCTTGAGGCAGTAATTTATCAAGATGACGAAAAAATCAAACCATTGAAATAACATAAAATATAAGATATTTAATATCGACATGAGGGAGTTAAGAAGTTCAAATTCATCCTGAGAGGCACCTCTAGCCCAACAAGGAGCGACTCGCTGACGGCAAAACCATTTCGGTAACATTAAGGAACGGAGCAGCCTTCTGGGAAGAACGTCCTCCGCGCAATTTGGCGGATGGTTGCCATAAGCGTTCGTTATCTGAGACCGCTATGGTATCGCGTAAAACAGTTACTGGAAAAATAAATAACCTTTGTAATTATGAAAGAAAACTTTGTGACACTTACGCCACCCTCAAAGCTCTCAACAATCTTACAGGGGTCAGTATGCCCGAAATACAACCGATTTAGGTGGCGTTTACTCTTAAGCTGGATTCAGCAATAAAACTCTAAAAACTGTATGAATAAACGATTACCATAGTAATGCATGCCACTAAAAATTGGTCAAGCAAAGACGGTTTAATTAACTACTAACCATCTAAATTACCGCCGATTAATCGAGCTAAAATTCGCTACCAAGAGTTATTTTTTATTAAAAATTAATGAAGTTCGTAGTCGTAGTGACTATAGATACACTAACGATATGCAACAGAGGATAATCGTTATGTCTATTTTTAAGTCAGTTTGGATTGGGATCGTGTGCTTAGGGATTACCGCCTGCGCATCAAGCCCTGAAGATGAATACGCGAAGCGCCTACAAGAACAACAAGAGCGAGTGGAGAAAATCAAAGCACAACAAGATGAGCTCAAAGCACAAAGTATCGACGATGCCATTGTTGAAGTGCCACCGTGGTTCTTTCAAGCGCCAGCCAATAACGGGAGCGGCTATTATGGCACGGGAACAGGACTGAGCTCTACGATGCAAGGTGCAACCGATAAAGCTAGGATACGCGCAGAGAGTGAAATCGGTCGTAAGTACTCCAACGACGTGGCGACCAACGCTAAAGATTACCGCGCCAGCGTGTCATCAAACGCCGCAGCCGGAGACACTGTCTCAGAAAGTACTGAAGTGACCATTGATGCGTTTTCGACGTCCCGACTCTCAAACCTCGAAATTGTGGATTACAAAATCCTTCGAGAAGGCACACAGTACCGGGTCTATGTCTTGATGTACGGTTCAAACCAAGTGTTTGATAAAACCGATCTGCTCAATGATGTTCGAGAAGACGCCGCACAAGCGCATGAAGCTCTTCAAGAACGAGTGAAAGCAGAACGCGCGTCGGCATCGACGAGTGCGCTATGAATGCCATAAATCATCAACTGACGACTGCTGCTGCTTATGTAGCTATCTATAACCAGCAGTGGTCAACTTTTGAGTTTATGAGCCTTCCTGATGGACTTGCTTTTGCCATGCTTGGGGCGCTATTGCCGGATATCGATTGTCGCCATTCAACCATTGGGCGCAAACTCCCTTTTCTCTCTCTACCCATCCAATTGGTATTTGGACATCGAGGAGCGCTCCATTCCCTCTTGGCTGCATTTTGCTTGCTGTATTTTGCATCCCTTGCTGCTTTTCCTTGGGCACAGAGTTTAACCTTTGGTTTTATCGCGCACTTGGTTGGTGACTCGTGCACAAAAGCTGGTGTTAATTACTTTTGGCCAGTGTCGAGTCATCGCTTTCGATTCCCCATACTCATCGCTCGAAATCCACTCTTCGAGTACACCACTTCCGCTGTACTTCTCCTATTAGCTTTTCTTTCCTTTTGAGACTTCATTCTGTCTGCTTAATCCCATTACCCCGCCTTATTAGCCGCTAGATCTACTAGATGATTCTTTCTCATGTAATGGATTGACCTATGCTTAAGCAGCCAAATCTCTGTACTATGTCGCGACGTCTTCTCTTTGGCGCTTCTCTTCTATTTATCTGTAACTCGATGCTCGCTGCGCCCATAGAATGGCGCTATGACACTCACACCAAGCCCGTGTTCGAGAAGAACGCGCTCGGTAGCTTACAGCCCTCTCTAGTTGTAGCAACCGGGCTTGACCGTTTTGTCGTTGTAAAAGTGAAGGCCGCAGATGGAACTCTGCTCTCAGAGCATAGAACCGCACGTGTCACCATAAACGACCGATTAACGACAAGCACTGGCAGCACTTATGGGAAAAGTATCCCGCTATCATTTCCTCGAGAAGGGAAATATAGCGTAACGTATCAGATGCTCGACACACTAGATAGGGTCATCGAATCAGCTGAGTACAATGTGATTACGGACATCACCGCGCCGAGTGTTGGCCGTGTTACCGCAAGCATTCCATATGGACGCGGTATCGCTAATGATGGGCTGCCAATTTGGTCGCCTATTGAAGCTCGCGAAATTCGCGTTAGTAGTATTAGTGACAGCAACCCCATCATCGATACTTATTATGAAATTAGATATCGAGAAGGAGCCAAGAATGGGGATTTGATATCAACAGGCAAGCTAATCTACAACGCTGGCGAGCAAACCGCCATGCTTGGAACAGGGAGCATGTACTCCATTGACTACTCAAACTTTCCATCGGAGAAAATTGGCGCACGCTTTACTGCATTTGTTAAAGATGAGGCTGGTAATATTGCGAGCACTCATATTGACTATCACAACAATGGGCACTGCGTATCTCGACCACAAGCTTACGCATACGGAGTTCAAAGTGGTGGTAGCGTGCTGCTTGGCCAGCCGAACATGCGCCTTGTAACGAACAACAATTTGGTCGACAAGAATCCCGTTGACATCATTTTTCGAGTCCCCAACGATGAATCAAAAAAACTCAACCCAACTTACGGTGGATACCCCGAAGGGCATGGAGTTGCAGTAAATTACCAGTGGTTGACGCACGATAACGAATTCAGCTATTTGTTGGTTAAACAACTGCCGGTCGGCACAGATGGTCATGCTATGTGGCCGATCATAGGCCATACTGATCAATTCACATGGCGTTGCCACCCGTATACTCTTCCTAACGCGACATTTACAAGCTCCGCAATAGCACCAGTTTTTTTACGCTACGAGGCACTCATAGACAATTATGGCTGGGTTCCTAACTCGACAGGAGTAATAAATACCCCTGACATTCCGCGTGACACAAAACTATCCCAGCTTAAAATGTTCGCTGAACCAAGAAGTTATGCGCAGGATCTGATAGACGCAAACCTAGGGTATATGTGTACTGTACCTATTGGCGGGACAAGTTGCATTTATCGTCCTAATTGGCCGTTCAACTCTACGGGCACATCGGGTCACTATCATCAACGTCCCATGCTTACGAAAAGTGGAACAGAGCTCAGGACAGCTACCTCGTATATCTTTGAGTACGACGGCTCTTCTCCGATTATTCATGACGCATTTGAGTGGCTCGATTCAAAACGTATTCTATCGTTTACTGTAACTGAGTTGTTTAGTGGTGCTACTTGGGGGCGAGTCAAACTCGCACGTGCTGGAGTTCGCGTCTGGTCTACGGAGAACCAATTAGTAGCTGAAATCGATGGTATTAGTGAAACAGATGGTGATATCTCAAAGGTCAACACATCTCTATCCGGTATAGCAAGTGGAGACTATCGCATCGAAGCGTTTGCTGTCGATAACAGCCACAACACTACCAGCAAGACACTGCTCGACCAGGTGACGTTTGACAATGATCCCCCTGAAATAGAATTGCTCGTAAATCAAATAGATTTCATTCAAGGACAACTGGTAAAAGGACTCGAGTCATTGATGATCCGAGTGATAGATCAAAATGACGCAAGTGTAGAAAGTATGACTCTAACTGGTGGACCTGCGAGCGATTCTGTGGAGCTTGCGTTTGTTACTCAACAAAACGGTCTGACGTCGGTCGAGTACCCAAGGCTTTTTCCAAGCTTGGAAGCGGGTCAAGAGTACTTGATGACCATAGTGGCTGCAGATAAATATCAAAACAGCATCACTAAAATGTACCGCTTCAACTATGAGCCAAACAACCTGATTCGGCTCGAATCAATAGCCTATTTACCTGTTGCTCAAGAGCTCTTCGACAGTGGCGACGTGCCATTTGCGCGTGTATTGTCGAATTCACTGCGAACGGATGACGGTAGCATCGCGAGTGGAGTCCAAAGCCTGTTAGTGTCAGTGAGGTCAGACTCACAAACAGGAATCGCCATCAATGAGGTGCAGGTTCTTCCTGGTGAGACAAAGTCGGTGCAATACACCATTACAAATCTTGAAGGAATGTTGGAGCTACCTATTCGCCCCATAACTGTCGATAGCAATGGCGACGGTAGCGCAACCTTTCTTGTCGAAATCCCGTACATCAAATAAGCATCCATTTTGGCTGCTTAATCGGAAATCGAAGGGACAGAAAAACGCACACTTACATGTATTTTCACTGCGAAGTTCGACATGAAGACGGTAATGCTCTTCTTTTTATTTGCATTTTATTTGGTCGCGTAATCACAGATTAACACATAAGCATTTACAGCTGGATACGGGCAGGTGGAATTACCTGTTCGAAATGCATCCGGAGTACTAACACCGACAGCAAAAAGTGCCTTGGCTTATTACGGTTTGAGTGCCCCCCTTTTTGGAGAACGACAATGAATAGATCTCTCTCATCCCTTGCCGCGCTGTGTTTTATGATTATGACTCCCGCTCACTCAGCCATCATCGAAGGGGCTATTTTCAGCACTCCCCAAGGACAAAGTGTTGAGCGAAAAGTTGAAGCAACAACATTTGTAAATTCGGTTGGTGATATAACGCTATTCGTATCGTCGGGTTTAGACCGAAAGTTGCAAGTAAATGTGAAACACAACGGTATCGTCATAGAGCAATTTACGTCACCGGTTATCAATACTAACAATAGATACACGTTTGGTGAAAAGAGCTTTTATGGACTAGAGCATACTCTGCGATCTTTGAATAAAGAAACACGCTACGAAATTGACATCACAACTTTTGATCTATCAAATAACGCACTGGCCGTAGATAGTTACCTATTTGTAAGAGACGTGACTCCTCCCCAAATCACTGGTGAAATCTATCGAAGTGACACTCATGGTGGGCACTTTCCAATGTTCGGAAGCATTGAAGCATTCAGTAACCGTGGGTTCAACTATTCGATCAGTGTTAATGGTATCCAAGATAGCTTGTCTGGCGTCGATAGAGCCACATACTTTATCCAACACCCAAATCACAGCGACTCAGAGCGCTATGAGGTTCAGGCCGATGTCGATGCAGCATCTGGACTTGCCATGGTGCTAGCGAAACAAGCGGCTAACATCGAATATGCGGCGAAACGCGCTGACTACACCATTGGGTTTGACCTATATGATAAAGCGAATAACAAAGCAACCGTAACTCGAGTGTCTAAGATTGACAACGAATGTCCGAGTAAGCCTGTATTACAAATTCGAAATGCTGCATCCGGTGTATGGGAAAACTACAATTCGTCCGGGCATTACATCCATGCCAACCCAGTTCAGTTTCGAGCCTTGAGACCATCCGCTGACTTTTACATCAATGGTTGGTACGGGTGGGGAGATTGGCTAGGCTCTTCATACGCCTATAGCGGCGGGCTATATGGCCTACCCCAATCATCATATGAGACAGGACAATGGAAAGTCGATGAGACGACATTCTCATACCCTAACAGTCTTATTTGGCTCGATTTCTTTACGAAATCTGGCTCAAGCTGCTCTGTCCAGAGATTTGGTAACACGGATCTAAATCTAGTACCTGCGAATCAACATGTACAACTGGCCACAAAGTTAAACTCTACCCAAATCTTGGCCAATAATATTTGGGTTGACCCGCACCCTGCAACAGAGTTCAATGGAATCGCTTATGGCATAAAGGAACCAACCCATGTGTCGCACATTCGAGCTCACGTTGAACCAAGGAGCTATGTACAGGTATTGACCGATACGCTTGTGGGTACAACGTGTCATGTACCAGTCGGCGGCACCTACTGTGATATACCGGTTAACTATTCATTTACTCCAACATCTAAATCATTTTTCTCTGATTTTTATATTAATGCGAAGTCGACAACAGGTCAGTTTGAGCAACGTGTTGGTATTGCACGCATCGTTTACGATTGGAACCCAATTAGTATCACAGACATTAGCCAGAATACGTTAGGACAAGAGCTGAAGGTCATGACTCAAAATGGTGACTTAACCAATAATTGGTGGGATACCTATTTTGGCCTTCGTACAGTTGAAGCCAAGTCATTGACAGATAACACGCCTCTAACTCATGTCAATCTGGAACGCTATGATGTGCAGAATCGCGCTGATTTTTTATCCTTAAAGGGGCTAAGTGAAGGCGTCCATGATATAGAGGTCACTATCACCGACAAGATTGGTACTATAGCTAAAACCATCACAAAAGTAGATATTGATACAATATCCCCGTCATTTGATATCAGTTATGAGTCAGGTTCAATGCCAGAGACTATTTCCGACATACGAGATATCTTGGTAACACTAATGGATATGCACAGTTCACATGTTGTTGAAGCACACCTAACGGGTGCGTCAAGTAACGAAAATATCTTCCTTGGCATAGTTAACAATAATAATACCGCAACCTTTGAGCTTCCTCGTATTTTTCCAACTCTAATCGAAAATGAGCGTTATCAGTTAAAAATTGTCGCTGAAGATAGCTATAGAAATCAATCGACTGTGACTATCTCATTTGGATACATACCAAAGGGACTGATTACGCTAGAAGCGCAAACAACGTTGCCGGTTAGTCACCCGCTAAAAGACATCAATGACAATGCCATAGCGCGTTTTGTCAACAATTATCCATTAGTCACCGACAGTGGCATGATGGCCACCGGTAATCAAGATACGTACATAACGAATCGAAAAACGTCGGACTTCGCAGTTATGGTGATAATAGATGGGGTTAAAGAGACGGTAGAACCGGGGACAACCAGTCGAACGTCCCTCGACCTAGGAAATACCGGTTCGACATTTGAGATCCCTATTTACCCCGCTAGACCGGGCGAACTTGGTACTGCAAGCATAATGCTCGATATTCCACAGTTAAGAAGTATCCATGATTAATGTTAAGCGCTGAAAGTGCTCACAAGCCCAGCAAGCTCTATTGCTGAATAATGTTTTAAGAACTTGAGCACTATTTCACACCTGGTTATCTCTAGGATTGACCCTACAGCTTCTGGGCTTCCATTAAACTGGTAACGTGACATTGCCGTGTATCTTGTTTGGTTTCAGATTTAAATGCAGTCAAACAAGGAAGGTCTCGCGGAGTTTCTATTTGAGATCCCTCAACTGAAGTCCATTTACTGAGATAAAAATTTAGACTAAATGGGTCGCTTAATCCCACATAGTAGATGATTCGAACGCTAGCCTTGTATGAATCAAGCGCTAGTCGGAGTCGAATATGAAAAAGGTAATGCTCTTCTTTTTACTTTGCATGCCATTTAGTCACGTAATCTCAGCTGAACTGATAAGCATGCACAACTGGGTGCAAGTTGGTGCCCCAAGCTCCGGTGATTGGAACGTTGCTGAAGACGGCAATAGCGTCTATCAAAGTATCAACGGTCATCCAACAGCCTTTGTGTCTAGTGAGAAATACTCTTACCGAACATTTCGGGGAGTAATTCAAGTAAGTGAAGGTGTCGGCGACGACGATTACATCGGCATGATCTACGGCGAACCCGCTGGAGGGGGCTTTTATCTATTCAGCTGGAAGCAAGGTGCTACGGGAGCAAAAAACGGTTATACCCTACTCTATTTTGATGGAACGCTTGACGAAATGTCACACTATGGATGGTTAGTGCATGACGAAGAAAAAGGTGTCAACACCATTCTTGGCAAGAAAGAAGGTGTCGGTTGGGTGCATGGCCAAGAGTACGCATTTGAGCTTCAAGCGTATCCGGATAGGCTTGTCGCCAAAATTGATGGTCAAGTAATTTTCGATGTGAATGACCTTGAGATACCAGAGTCAAGATTCGGCTTCTACAACTGGTCACAAGGTGGAGTCCGTTACAACTCTATAGAACAGCTCTACCCTCCAATAGCAGAAAGTTTAGAGTTTGATTCAATGCAGGGTAAATCTCTACGAATCCTAGCCGCATACTCCGACCAGAATAGTGGTGACGTACATACCTGCTCGTATTCCTCACCAGAGTACGGTTACGTTTGGAGTAAATCCAACTGTTCTTTTATCTATTTTCCGTCGCCAGAGCATGCTGGGGTCGACTACTTCACCTACACCGTTACGGATAATTCAGGTCTCAGTACCACTGCAACAGTAAGAGTCAAGAACCAGATTGGTGGCAGCTACTTCGAGATGCCACATCAAGTAGAAGCGAACAAGACTTATTCTATCTCTCTAAACCAACTAGCCCCAACAGAATCAGAGTTTCCAAGACCACAGATCAACATCGTAAACAAACCGAGCTTTATCACTTATAACAGCCAAACAGACAGTCTGGAAATAACCCCCCTAATCAGCGATCTTGGGCTACACAAAAACATTGAGGTAACGTTCACACAGGGGGATGTGGAATATACTTCAGGCTCCTATGATCTATTAGTTCATCAGCCCGCATCCGATATTTCTTTAACTCAAAGCACGGGGGCGCCACCAGCGAATAGATTACTTCGCACTATCAATGAAAAACCTGCTCATGCTTTCAGACTACCGCCAATACATACCGTTCAAAACCACCTAGCAACTGGCATCCACAAAGCTATCGTTCACTCCAACAGTACCAATGAAGCATCGTTTATCGTATCTAATAAAGATATCAAGCCAGGAGATACTAGTGAGATCTATATCGACCTCACAGAAGAAGGTACGCACATTAACATTTACGCGTCAGACACATCGTCTCGTATCCTCGATGTGAAATTAGAAATCCCGAACCTCTGGTCACCAAATGACCTCTACTACATTAGAAGCTCTGCATGCAGCAACGCATATTTCACACCATATCGATGTCAGACGACCCTAGAGATAAATGGGAACCTGGCAATCGAGGATGATATACAAGTCATCGTATACAACACGGAAGACAATGAATTCCACACCATGAGCGTCGATCATTTCTTGACTAAACTACCTTCTTTTGAGAGCTGGCTTCAAACCCTACCGGAGTTGAGAGATGAGCACCTAGTCTTGGTGAACTGCAATTATGGACCTTATGGTACTGGGCGCTGCCAGCAGATATTTAACCTCACAAAAACAGCATTGGGGCTTGTAGAAGATACACGAGCGAAGTTTCAAAAAGGCACAGGCTTATGGGTGTTCAATAATAATAAAGGCGTACTTTGGCAATCTAATGACTACATCAACACTATTGGCTGGGGCAGTTCTACGACAGTATGGTTCCATTCTGATGAACTCTGACAACGCAAGTGAGGGGAGAACTAACTCTGTTTTTTTTCTCCCGAAGTACCTAGCATTAAAGAGCTCGACTCTACCTTTTCAATGACTGCGTTAAGTGACTCAAACTCTATCGCATGATCAACCAGTAAGCCTTTACCTTGGCCACTTTGTGCTGTGCCATCACCCATATCCCCCATACCGCGAAGTAACAGATCGGCTTTGGCTAGAGAAAAACCATCTTCATTTTCACAAAGCGTCTTTAAGCGTATCAAGGAGTCGTCAGAGATAGGCTTTGTTGGAATCAAATCACAATACCCGACACCTCCAGAGCGGGCAACTCGCCCTCGGATTTGATGAAGTTGCATCAGCCCCAAGTTTTCAGGATTAATAATCACCACATGCATCAAGTTTGGAATAGTCACTCCAACCTCAACGAAGGTGGTGCTCACCAAGATTCGACCACAGCCTGATTTCATGTCAGTCATGGCCTGATCATTCACCTCTTTTGATAGACCGCCATGAGCCAATTTCACGCTATCTTTGCCGTAAACTTCTACCCAGTCTTGATATAAGCTCTGTGCGTCGACACGATCCTGCTGACTTCCCTCCTGCAAAGACTCTCGCTTGGTGCAAATAAACAGTACCTTGAAGCCTTTTGCTACCGTATCCTGAACTCTGTGTACCACATCGACGACTTGATTATGCGAAAACAGTTCGGTCAAGACTTGTCTAGGGGTATGGTATCGAGTGATAGCAAAATATGGCACCATACCTAGCTCTAGCATCGCTTGAGTGCGCGGTATGCAGGTTGCAGAACTTAGTAGTAAGTGAGTTCGACCTACTGTAACAAGCTCCGCCTCTTTTTGCGAAACGCCCAAACGCTGCTCTTCATCGACCCAAACCAGATCAAACTCCACCGACGCTCGATTGTGGATGATTGCAGAGGTGCCCACCACGATATCCATGCTTTCTGAAACTTCAGCTGCGACATTGAAACCACGCTCTTTAAAACGAGCAAGCTCTGCACGATTAAGCAAAAAACACACTGAAAGTTCTGGGAAAAGATCGACTAGCTCCGTGTAGATTTGAATACCCAATATGACGCTTGGGATCATAATAGCAACACGCCCACCCGCATCAACGAAATGCCGAGCAACCATTGCACCTACAATGGTCTTTCCCGTACCGACATCCCCCATAAGCACGGAGCGTGGCGCGCCTTGTTGATAGGCAGACAAAATACCTCGAACCGCTCCTTGTTGTTCGTCGGTTAGACAAAAGCTCGCTCTATCAAAATAAGCGTTCACTTCTTTTTTGAACGTGAGTGGGGCGTCAATGCGTGAGTCGCAGGCCTTAGACGCGACCATTAATAGTGAAGCCAGCTTTTGTAATATTGAAAAACATGTCTGTGCGCGTGCAGTGTCACTTGGATAATGAACTTCACGCAGCACGTCCTCCAATTGAATGCCATGAGCTTCTATTACCTCTCGTAACTTCGCTGGTGGCAGTTGCATACTGCTAATCCGTTCGCGAATGTAACTCGCTGATGCAGCAATGAGCCCTTCGAAGTATTCAGACAGTTTTGCAGAGTAACTCAGCCCATTTAGGGCTTTAACTCGGCATGTCTTATAGAGACCGACGCGCTTGAGTCGTAAACTATCGGGGATCAGTTTTGGTGTAGTGAGGTACCTTTGCTGACCGACATCCTTTACTTTTACAAGTAGTTCAATTGTGTGACGATCCGAAGCCGCAAATCGCAGAGCCTGGTTAATCTCAGAAGACGCAGGGTCGAATGATGACAACTCAAACCGACCTTCATTGGTACTGATTTCTCCGTAACCTCGGCGATAGTGACGTTGCCAACGCGTAATAACGCCACGCACCACAACTGTCGATCCATCTTGGCAATCTAACGCAGAACCGACATTCAAAGAAAGATAGTCAGTCGGCAGCCTCAAGAGAATTTGCCATGGATGTTTAACTTTGAATAATTTGCAGAGCTCTTCCAATGTTATTCAGTGGATGGGCGAGAGATAACGTAGGTCTTTTCAGGTACGTCTTCAAACGTTGTTCTCTTCACCTTAAGTGTCCACTCCTCCCCTTTCATAGGTTCAAATGTAAACTCCTGGAACTTGCTTTTTCCAATCAAGCGTTCCTTATCTCTAGTGAAAGCAACACGCAGCAAGCCAGTCTGGGTAATCAACCCTTCATCTACGATTTCAAAGCTAAGTCCATTGTCACTCTGCCATTCACCAAGCAACAGGTGATGTTCAGTCTTTACTGTGGTCTCGGCAAAATCTGATTGGTATACCCAAAACACAGGAAAACTAAGCAAGCCAACAATACAGCCAAGCAGTAATTTCTTTTTCATGATAACCCCCTTCACACGCCGTAATGTCCGTTATGGTAGTGAAAGCAACAAAGCAGAGTTTAGAAAACACACTAATGCAGCCGAAATAGGCTGCTTAATTGGGAAAAAGGAGAATTGCTAGCTCTACGCTATCTCTATTGCTTTAAGAAAAGGGACAGCATCATGCGCCTAAATCGCTTTCTAGCTCTGGGGTTCGCCTCAATTAGCCTAGTGTCTTTCGCAAAAACGGTCACGATCACAGGTACTATCAAAACCGTTATGCCAAAGTTCGAAGTGACGTTACCCGAGACAATCTATCGCAGTGTCAAGGAATACGAGATACTTGGGCGACAAACCCCTGGGAGTAACGAGGGGTGCGAACTCACGACGGATCTAGAGCTTGCGAAAACCTCGACGGTCGAACAGCTCTATTGTTACTTTGAATGGACAAATTCATCGGCTACAAATGGTACAGGATGGTCGCAAGAGCTGTTTGACTTGGAAGGGCGCGCACTACTAGCTGCAGGTGAGTATTCACATGATTACACGATTTCCTTCTTCTCCGGTTCCAACCACGAGAAAGTGATCATCGATACAGGAACCCTTGATTACACCGTCGTTGAGCCTGAACCCCCTCTCGTAACCAATGTCACTACCATAACTAATGACCGTGACATTAGTGGATATACACCAATAACTCACGACAGAAACGAACGGTTCAAAAACGTGCGTGTCGAAGTCGAACCTCGACCATACGACCAGCTAATTCAAATCCCTGTTCTCAGCGATCGGGCTTGTACGGTGCCAGAAGGACAAACAAGTTGTAACCTAGCAGGAATAAACATCAGTATCTCCTCGGGTGCCACGGAACTGGTCGGAACCATGCCGGTGGGATTCAAAGTTAGCGACAAGTACGCTACGTTCAGCAACAATAAAACCATCTCTTTCGCGTGGGACTTTCGCCCTCCAGTCATAGAGCAATATGCCTTCAACGCGCGAGGTCAAGATGCTTCTGTCAGCCACCCAACCGTGCTTGATGTGGATGGCACTCCTTTTACAGTTGAAAATAATGAGGCAGTGGTTGTTATAAGCTCACCACACAGCGTCAACCAATCAGACTTTTGGTGGTTGCCAGCCAGTCTATCGCTAGACATAACCCCAGACGAACAACACGCTCAAGATGTATCGTACATAACACTTAATGGCGAAAACATTAGTAGCCTCTTCAGAACCAGTCTTTCGTACTACACAGACTCAACGCTATCGTCACACGGCACTCCAGAACGTATTGGTGACAAATACGTGTATCGATTTAACGTCGCTAGCATTAAAGACGGCATCTATCGCGGGGAGATTAGCGCGAGTGATGTGTTCGACAATGGATCATCTATTGAACATGAAAACACCCTTATCGACCGCTTGGATCCTGAGATCCACCTCTTTAACATTGACGATAAGTTCACAAATGGCGACCCCGTATTCTTTCTTGAGCACCTCGTACTTACAATACAAGATGAGACATCCAACAATAATGTCATCACCTCTGTAAAACTTGATGGCCAAGAAATAGAACACAAAGGTGATTTCACAATGGCCAGAGCCATTCAGGACGGCATTAGCCTAGAAGCTCGCACTGTCCATGATCTCACCATTGCAGGTACCGACGGAAATGGGAATACAGTCGAGCGTACCTTTACACTTAACTTCCTTCCACTCGATTTCCGCTACTCTGATGTAGAAAATCAAAAGTTTGCTTTAGTGCAAAACCAAGGAATCACTTTTAAACAAAGTACCGGCAATCGCTGCACTATGTTCAAATCTGAAATCGAGGCCGTCACAGCAATCCGAGAGCATGGGCAGTTGCACTGCTCCGTAGAATGGCTGGAAACACCTATCGGTCTTGAGTCTGCATGGGATACATCCGAGCCTGTATTGATTGGCGCTTTCGCGACTGATGGCGAGGCATATATTAGTGCGAGGATTTGGTTACACGATAAGTTCGGTAGAAAGAACTTAGTAAAAAATGACGATGTCACATTACTCGTTGCAGCACCTCCATCACCAGAAATTCTCTTTGATGAGAAGGAGCAGTTCGCACACAATCGGTACGCTGTTGAACCTGGCGAGTCGAAAGTAACACGATATCGAGTCAGGTCAGCATCATCGCCAATCACTGTAACTCTCAAGCGCGATGGTAAAGTGCTCAACTCAAACGTGGTCAGACAATCACCAAGATACACGTATCATAATGTCGCTTACACTGTCATGGACACTGAGAAGGCCTATAACCGTAAGCTTTGGGATGAGAACACTTATACCGTCGAAGTACGATATTCATTAATGCCCAATATTTCTGTCGAAAACTCGGCATACAGCTATGCCGTACCATCTAAGCGCATCCGAATGAGGCTAGAGTCTGGTGTAAAAGAATTGTCTACGGCTGATGAGCTTACACTGGATTCAGCATTTGGCCTTTATGATACCTTCTACCGCCAGATCCGCTACAAAGCCAGTGATATGGGTGACTGGGATGTTCGAGTGGTAGCCGAGAACAAAGATCGCAGCATTTCACCTCTCACTGAGTGGCAGAGTGTTGCATCAGACGGAAACACCCCATTTACCATTGACTGGGCACCAGAAAGCATTGGGCAGACTCGTTATTTTGCACAAGCCAGATTGAAATCACCAAACCCTGACTACGAACATATTGTCCGCTCCAACAAATCCACAGTACAGGTGCTCAAAGGAACGGCAATCGAAGGCCAGTTAAAAACCATGCGTATTTCCGGTCCTGCGCCATTGTCGACCATGATCCAGTACGTGCACGCCTCTAGGGAAGATAAAGATGCGGCAGAAGAAGTGACTTGGTACATCAGTGACGACAATACCCAAACATGGCAAGAGTATCCCGAGAAAGGAAAACGATTCATGTACCGTGCCGAAACTGAGGGGGTATGGTGGGTTCAAGCGAAAGTAAAAAACAGGTTCACTGGTATTGAGTCCTCTACAGATAGGGTTCAAGTGATGGGTTATGGTGTGCCTGATCTAGAAATTGACGGTGCAACCAACGTTATCGAAGGTCTGACAGAAGAATATACACTCTACGATCACGGAAGCATTGCTGACTTATCAAGTCTTGTTGTTCAATGGTCAACCGATGGTGGTGCAACTTATGCTGATGGTAGTGCCTCGCTTATCCATACCGTTGAAGGGCTGGGTACCAATAAAATTGCTGCGCGTGCCGCCTATATTGGCTTTGAAAGCAACCCTAATGCTTGGCAACATGTAGCTCTTGGTGTCCGAGGTCAGCCACCACGACCAGTACGAACTCGAATTCTCGGCGAGAAAGAAACTGAAGTTGGTCTGCCTATCTCTCTCGCAGCGAAAGTATCTGCGCCTTACTCTCGAATGAACGCCCCTATCGTTACGGAATGGATAGCTCCTGACGGTAGCCGGTTCAATGGTGATGACTTTGTTTTCAACCCAACAGAAACAGATCTAGAGTGGGCAGACTTTCATGACGTTACCTTAACGGCTTGGATTGATGGAGCGAAAGAACAAACATACGCAGAATACAAACATCGTGTACAAGTATGGGCATATGAGTTCCCAGAGTTCACTTTGGCGTACAGACAGCGCATCAAGGTAGCGCCTTCAGAATTTGAAGTCTGGTTAAGACGACCAATTGGTAGTAACTTGCATGAAAACTTCAAGTTCGACTGGAACGGTCAAGGCAAAGTCGAGCTCACACGAGATCTTGGATACAAGGCTAGGTTTACCGCGAAAAAGCCCGGCTTATATCCAATTACAGTTACCGTCGAGGATGACCGCGGCAACTACCAAGATTTTATTGAGTACATCGAAGTGCTAGAGCCAGAGCCGATGAGCATTGAGTTGCTAGAACGATTCTCCAATAAGTACCAACGTGCGCCTCTTGATGTGACCATGCGCCCTATTATACGTGGCGGCCACCCGACAGACAGAGCAGCTGACTATCGCTGGTATCTCAATAGTGAACTGATAGAAGAAGAAACTCGAAGTACAGCCAAGATTGAAGGACTTCAAGCAGGTGTCCATGATATCAAGTTCGAAGTTGTCACTCGATATGGTCAAGAAGAATCATTCACACAACGTGTCGAAGTGGTACCAAACACTCCACCACTTTGCACTATTAACTACTCCATGTTCTCTAAATCAGCCAGAATCGAAGCGGCTTGTGAAGACGTGGATGGCAGAATTGCTAGGTATCACTGGACAGTGGATGGTGTAGAGCGTCGAAATATAGGTAAGCGTATTACTGAATATCGTGACTTCGGCGCTCAAGCAGTGGTCACACTCGTCGCAGAAGATGACTCCGGTGACACTGCGACTGACACTATTACCGTGCTTTGGCCTACTCAATAGCAATCAATTAAATACCTTTCAAATTTAAAGCGGCTCATTTGGGTCGCTTAACTTCTTTGTGCACGTTTAACGAACACTACACTAGCAAGACAGCTTAGAGGAGATCTGCATGATCAGACCAATTTTTGTGCTAGTTGTTAGCCTGAGTGTCACTGGAGGGGCATGGAGTCAATCACCACTACCAATGACCAAGACGAATAGTAAGACCATTGAGTTGACCAGGAACGAAGGTAAGGTGAGTTTTTCAACTGGACGGAATGTGCGTTATTCATTGATGAGCAAGCAAGTTGGAATCGATACCCTATATGCCATCAGAGATAGCACTATGGCTTTCGACCGCATCGATAAAAAAGATTGGGCGTTTATGGCATCAATGGTCGAAAAGCCATCCATTGCTGTGACCAACGAGCACCTTTTCGTCGCCGGAGCTAGCTACAACGTACTCAGATACCTCCAGATCCCCAAAAAAGCACAGCGTTACCATGGTAAACAGTACTGGAGCTCTAAACGTTGCGAACTAGGAGGCGCTACTTACGAATTTCTGGGGTTAACCTCCAAGAACGACACTGCAATTGGAATAGGTACGATAAAGCAAGACCGCCATGTATTTGTTGTTGAGACACCGCTAGATGCTGGTGGAACTTGTCGTTACCACAATACAAAGCTGGAATACCAAGCGGATTTGAGCTCAGAGATCATTGGTGACTACGACGATGCCCTTTTGATTGCAATACAGGGAAAGGTAGTAACGGTGAAACTAAAGAGTGGTTAAGTATTTCAACTTGTACAAGGGAGAGCAATCGCCAACACTTGTAAGCGGAAGATCGAACAAATAGATCAACATCACACATGAATTCCGCGTAAACACGGATTATATGTGTGAACAAGGACAAAACACGGATAAAGTGTGTGATTAAATAGAAAAAATGCCATTTAGGAGTGCTGCCCAAACTTGTCGATAAGAAAAACACGGGAAAAGTGTAGGGTAAATGAAAAACACACGGATTATTTGTGTGAGATAATGATATCTCACGGATAAAGAGTGTTATTAATCAATCTAACACGGGTAATGTGTAATAGAACACGGATTAGTTGTGTTAGTTGCACGGATAAACTGATCAATAAAAAGTGTATAGCAAAGTAACCCGCTGACCTTGATTAAGAACAGTGGGTGAACCAAGGGCATCAACGGTTATTTTGCACGCTGATTGTGTATAAAAAAACCCCAAGTGTAGAGGTACTCGTGCCTGCGACGGTGCGCGGAAAAACTGTAATGCTTGGAGAATAAACAAGGATTATCTGTATGACTAAGACAAGAAAACAAAGAGATAGCGCTATTACCCATCGTCAAAACACGGAAAATATGATCAATAAAGCCATTTTCTTAAGAATCCAGCAGGTATGATGGTATTGATTGCCGTTACAAACACGGATTAAATGATCAATAGTATCACTATATTGCGTTGAAATGGTGTACACAGCATAATCGAAAACGGTGCTATCGAGAATAAATACGTTTTTAAACAGTGATATAAGGTTACATCAACAATGAGACACCAGCCTGTCGGCAAGTACCTCGTGATCGAAATTTGACACGGATATTATGTGATAGTACACGGATTAAATGATCAATTATTTCACTGACAAAACTCAACCAGTCACAAATTGAACAATATTGCTGTACTAGATATAGGCGCCCTGCCCTGTCCCAGTCAGAACTAACCCTTCGCCAGAAGGAACTGAATCTACAACTATCTCGGTGTCTACTTCCGTGACTAATGACGACTGGAATTGTGTGATGCGACACGGATAACGTGTAATAAACACGGATTCTGTGTAATAGAACACGGGTTTCTTGTGATGAAACACGGATTTCTTGTGATCACAACACGGATTACCTGTTATACTTCATCTCAATAGGAACACCATTGAGAAGAGACCATGGGCAACAAGGTCAATACAACAAAAAAACATACACTTCCAAAACAGTTCAAAAAAGCTCACAAGCTTGTTTTCTCCCAACAAGACCTCACGCAGCGTGAGGCAGACCTATTTGCGCTCATGATTGCGCACATGAAGCCTGAGGACTGGGATAACAACAATACGCCGACGTATGAGTTTACCTCTACTCAGCTTGCTCGCTGGCTAAGTATTGAGCCTAAAGACTTAGCAAAGACACTAAAGCCTGTTGCCGACCGACTCACTAAGAAAAACATAGGTGTCCTTGTAGAAGACGAAACGAAAGCCATTCAGGAGTTTGATTTCATTTCTATCTTCAAGCGTGTCACTTACAAAGACAGACTCCTTACTATGAAGCCAAACGACGAGCTCAAAGAGGCTTATATTGAATACAACAACAGCTACGCTCTGATAACTACGCAAAGCTTCCTCAGTCTAAAGAAAGAGTACGCCAAGCGTCTTTACGAGATACTCTCTCGCTTCAAGGGGGGCGGTACGTATCTACAAACCTTTGAAATAGAAGATTTAAAAGGGCTATTTGGCCTTCATGATGCCAGTGGAAAAATAAAGTCCGGCAAGAGCTCTTTCGCAAACAATAGCGTCTTTATTGACCGCTGTATCAAAGCTAGCATTAAAGGGATCAAAGAAGACTCAGAGACCAACCGCGAGATCATGTTCTTCGATTCAAAAGATGGTAAGACGCACGGGTATGAAGTGTATCGTGAAGGTCGCAAGCTCTCCAAGATCAAGTTCCTTTACCGTTGGGTAGAGAAAGAAGCGCCGGCGCACAATATCAACCTCGAAGATATGAAGCAGATCATTTCAACTCTGGAGCTAAAGCGCAAAGATGGTATCGAATTGAACATAGAGGAGCTTAAGAACCTAGCTCACTGCTACGCATCGCTCGGTGAAAATGAACGTGCAGGGAAAATTAAGCTAGCAATAAAACGCAGAGAGAAAGAAGAAGAGCAACGTGTGGAAATGGCACGTTCAATAGAAAGCTTTATAAACGAGATCAACAACATAGCAGTTGATGATGACTACTAGCAAAAACAAAGAGATAGAGCACTTATTCACAGTTAAAAATCTGGCTATAATTTTATCCAAGTCAAACGGTCAACAAACACGGATAAAGTGTGTGATTAAATCGAGCTAGATGATCAGCGAACACGGATATACAGATCAATTCGAAGGATAGAGAGATCAACGATTCGGATAGAATGATCATAAGTTCGGATTAAGAGATCAAACCTACGGAAAATGTGTATCCAAAAACGCTAAATGCTGTTTTAAAACAAAAAGTTAGGAGGATGCATAGATCTTATAGATCTACATAGTCTCAATACATTTAATAGTTATATTTATAGTTTCCTATAGTACCAGTAGATAACTATTAACTGATAAAAATGTAAAATGAGTACTATCGTAGCATCGGAAGCTTATCGATGACTTCATGAAATCCTGTGCTTGAGTAGATACCACACATAGTTTTAATTTGATCAAGTACGGTCATACTGTCTAGATGCGGATGATTACGGCAATACTGGCTAAGTGCCTTTAAACCTATTTCAAGCGCATCAGGCAGGCATACAGGTACTGATTTATACGCTTCATTTGGATTGGCTGCAGAATCCTTTGGTTGACCAAGTGTAATAAAGAGATGCGTCGTCTGGTGCTCTACGATGAAATATTTACCTTTGTCGTTAAACATTCCATGATTTGAAAACTTAATTTTGGTCAGGAGACCAAAACACACTCCAATAAACAACGGTAGCTCGTTACGAGTCAGTCGCAGCATTACACTTTCATGCCATTTGTAAGAGCGACTTTGACCACTGCAAATTGAAGCTGCTTCGAGTCGAATAGTATGAAAAACAGCCCTATTACCTTCTCTATCCACAAGGTGCTTTTCTGAATCTTTCATGTGTTCGACACATTTAATATCAAGTGCGGCCTTAGACCCATGCACTTTATAACTGTGTGCTCCAATTACTGTATCCTCTCGCGATGATTCATCGTTGGCAGGCTGCTGTCGATGGTCTGCATTGACAGAGGTGCTGTTGAAGCTCCTTGTGTTCGTCGGTACCGCCACATCGGTCACAGGTTTTGAACCTGTAGTCTGCGTCGATACATTTGTACTCTGTGAAGTACTGGCGTTTCGACGTGGCCTTAGAGGTTGCTGCATGTGCCCTCCCCCACCTTGACTATTTACATTGGAATTAGCTTGAGATTCAACACGAGTTGGATCTGGACGTAGTGGTGTATTCATCACAATTTACTCCTGACTTATAGGCTACCAACCCAGTTTACTCCCGCTATGAAATCAAAAAGTCCGTCTACTGAGCATTCAATACGCCATTTGGGTCGCTTAATCAGGAAATGAGCTACATAAAGACGTCACACTAACACCTACGTTCATCAATGAGTCGAGAAGCATGAAACTACAGTTCACAATGAGTTTCGTCCTAGCAGCTGGTGTATTCCTGACAATCGTTATCTATCTGACACAGCGATTTGAAGTCAAAGTAACGGCATCAGCAATTGGATGTCTTCCTATTAGTTATGCAGTGATAGATAAAAACAACACAGAGCCTGTTAGAGAGCAACTGGTGTCAGTTCTTGCTTCCAATGCTGAACCACTATTTGCCGATGGTACTAACTTTCTAAAACTGGTTGCTGGGGTACCTGGAGACAGAGTAGTAGTGACTACAAAACAAGTGGTCGTATCGAACCAACACTATTCACGTGAATACAACATCGATGCATCTCGCATGCTCAGTTACTTAAAGTGGCCCCCTAAGAACATCGAACGTGACTTCACTGTTCAAGAAGGCGAGCTGTTTCTAATAGGCACCCTACCGCAAAGTTTTGATAGTCGTTATTGGGGAACTGCCAAAGAGACAAATGTGATGGGGGTTGGTTATGCGATTTTTTAGTAGCCTGACATGTCTTTTAATTGCAACTCAAGTGATGGCTAATCTCACCGAGCAAGATCTCAATAGCATTCAAGAAAGTAAGTCGCAAATATCGCAAGCTATGGAAGGTAAATCGAATATAGAAACGCAAGCGTTATTAGATCGCTCAAAAGAGATCTTGAATTCTGACAAGATGCGAAATGAGCTTATTGAATTAAAATCGCAGGCTCAGGAAATTAACGATCAGATGCTTGCGGAGAATCACAACCTTCTTCGAATCGACAATGATGGGCAGTCATACATTGACTTCGAGCACTTAGAAAGCTTGCTTGGTTCAGAAGCTCGCTCCAAAGCAGAGGATGCACTAGCACCCTTTACACACTCTCCTACCCCCCTTGAGCAAAGTCTTAAGGCTGATGTAAGCAGAGGAACACCCAATCAAACACAGTCCTCAACTTTGTGGATTTTTGTCTCCTCCTCTATGAGCGAGCTTCAGCTAAAAAAAGCGTATGAAATGGCAGCGGAATGGGGTGCTCGAGTCATGTACAAAGGGCTAATTCCTGGTCATGACAATCTAAACAGCATGATTAAGTACGTAGCGACTGAGCAACTTAAACTTAATGAAATCAAGAAGAAAATTGAACAGGGAAGCACTCCATTCACGTCTATACCTGCTGAAACCAAAGGAGCGATCTATCTAAACCCCCTGCCGTTTGATTCTTTCAATATCGACAGAGTTCCTGCACTTGTTTGGGAAACCAATCGCCCTACCGGGGAGAGTTTCACGGCCAAAGTATACGGATTAATCAATCCAAGTTACCTCATGGATAAAGCGGAACAAGCAATGCTAAAGGGGAACGAGTCGTCGCTGTTCCTTGGGGAGCTCGGTACTGTCGGAAAGATTGTGGAAAGGCACTGGATTGAGGAAGTTGCGGAAAGAACGGAACGAATTGACTGGGAAAAAGCACAAGAAGAAGCCGTTCAACGTCATTGGCGCATCCGAACCTATATCGATCTCTCCTCTACAGATGTAGATAAGACGTTTCTATTTGACCCTTCAAAGGTTGTGGCAAGAGATGTAAAAGCTGTCGACGGTACCGTACTTGCTCGTTCTGGCGAAAAGTACAACCCCATGCAACACATGCCAATGCATATGACCATTTACGTCTTTAATCCGAATGACACTGAAGAGATGGAGTTTGTTCGCCATTTAGTCATTTCTGAGTCTTTGGGTGAAATAATCCTCATGGCTACGACGTTAGACCCTGAGAGAGGCAAGGAACAACTCAAAGAAATAAACAATTACTTCAAAATACCGATGCGTCTTCTTACTGCCGACGTAAGAGACAGATTTGGAATTCAAGTTACACCTACCAAGTTGCAGACAACTGATTACGCGCGAATGAGGATCCAAGAGTATTCGAGGAGCACCGTTCGTTCGACCAATCAATTCAATCGTATACAACAGTCAACAAAATCGGAGTAAGGTATGAAAACGATATTAATTTTAGTCGCAGGAATGATGATAGGTGTATGGTTAGCCGATTCTCATCCAGACTACGCTGACTACTTGCGATATATAACAAGCTTCGTTACTGAAAAGGCATCTGAGGTTGGAGCGGCAAGCCGATGATTCTCTTTAGAGCTTGTCTAATCGGCTGTATTGCGTTTTGTAGTGTCGTCTTCGCGTCATCGGCTACTGCCAATGATGGCGCTAGAAGCGCAGTGGCCGGAGACATGTGTCCGGATGCCAATGTACTGGCCGGAATTATCGACCAAGTATGTTGGTCCTGCTTGTTGCCGGTGAAAATCGCTGGTTTGGGTGATAGCCCCGAGGGTTCAGCGTCATCGAGTCCGTTTTGCGCATGCTTTGATGAGGATCTTGGTCTTCCCGAAGTTGGCATGCCAATTGGTTTTTTTCAGCCAGCTCGAATTGTGAGTTTCAGCGCAAAGCCGTACTGCATGCCATCATTTGGTTCTAGATTAAGTGACGATGTCACTTCTCTGGGCAATGCAGGGACGGCAGATACACAATCTGTTGATGATAAGTCTTTCTTTCACTATAAGTATTGGACTTATCCGCTAATGTCGATGATTCAGATGTTTACGAATGCCGACTGCAATAACACGTCTGCTACGACTCTCGATTTAATGTACTTCTCAGAAGTCGACCCACTATACAACTCAGATATGCTTGCTTTCCTTATGGCGCCTGAAAGCATTGTGTTCGCGAACGCAGTCGCACAGTCAATTTGCACCGCAGACTGCGCAACACTTATGGCTGGTGGAGAGATAGAACAGAACTTTTTTTGTGCTGGTTGTGCAGGAAATCTGTACCCACTAACCGGAACGTCGACTACCTCTGACGACGACATGGTTCGGAATACGGAACTGCTCACTACTCGCTTATTGGCGACCCTACATCGGAGGGGCCAGGCTTGGCTGACGATGGGTAATCACATGGTTAGCGGAAGTTGTGAAGTGCAGTATGCCCCTACCCTACCAAAGACGCAGTACAGAAGTAGCATGCTTTTTCCAGTGCCCGAAGCGCAGAATACGCAGGTCAGTTTCGTAGATGGCGCAAACAGTAGTGTTGGTAGTGTTAATGAAGGCAATAGCGTTCAAGTTCCAAATTACCAAGATAACCGAGAAGTCTTTGATCAGAAGTGTTGCCATAAACTTGGGGAAACGACTTGGAAATGGGGATTGAATCGCACAAGACCAGGCAATGATGCCTTTGTATATCTATTGTACCAATGGAACGATTGTTGTCTTCGGTAGCGTTGCACTAAATTTTGGTCGCTTAATTTGACGCTGCCATTACATGAAAAACTAGGATTGTTGATGACGACTTTCACGCTAGAGGAAGAAATGATGAAAGCGAGTAAATGGTACACAGATAAGAAACTTCGCTATGGTGTCATTGCAGGCGTTTTCGCGTTTGCAACATACCACTTTTCGATACAGACAAATGACGATACTGGCTTCATTCAGCTCAAGCAAAAGTGCCAAGCACATGAATTCGAAGCCTGTGACGCGATGTTTGAAAGATATACCAAACTGAGAGCAGCAAGTAGGGTTCCAGGTATGCAAGATAGCGAACTCATTCAACTGCATAAAACGCTGGCGGTACAGGGGTACGATTACAGTATTGATGAGCTTACTGGCGGGCTGTTTCGTACACTACCAAGCGGCAAGTATGTAATAAATGAAAAAATCGACCTTTTGGACATCATGCTTAAGTAGTGCGCCCTAACTTCTTTGTGGGTCAATTGGTTCAAAAATGGCTCTCACTCTGGACTTAACGTTAGAGCGAAGATTTGAGACACATGGTGCGCTGGTATCAAACAACTCAGCGAGCTCCAGAGATGTATAAAACTTGTCCAGTAGACCCGCATCATTCAAATAGATGACTTTTTCTTTTGGTGGCATAGCATTAAATGCGTGCTCTACTTGCTTGCACGCTCTAATTACGTCAATAGATAGGTCATACATAGGAGACTCATGTCCGGTTTCTTCATGTTGTTCGGTCTCTGACTTAAACATACTAGACTGTTTGTATCCAAGCTTCATCAAGCTAGTTTTTTTGGCAACCAAAGATGTATATAAGTAGTGTTCTAGTGCTTTACCAAAACATGGCTTGTACTTCTGAATTTTAGAATGCAGCATTAAATATCCTTCGCTTTGCAATTCATTGAAACTCAGTTCACCGTCGGAGTAACTCCTGAGCGTCACATAACTTGTCTGTTGGTTAATCGTATTCAACTGCTTTGCAATGGAGTTTAGTGTGGTTACTGCTGCAACTAATAGGTGTCGCTGAACGGATTCTGTTGGTATCAGAGTAAAAACAAAAAACGGTGTTGGCTCTAATTCGATAAGATCTTCAATCGTTCTGCAGCGCAAAACGCGAGACTGTATCTCATCAAGCGTCCAGCATTTGTTAAGCGCTTGCTTGGCAATGTTCGGAAATTGAATGCGCGCTTTAGCACTCGACAGAATGCTTAACTTTCTAGAAGCTTTTTTCAACGCTACGTAGCTCTCTTGATAGAGCTGTTCAATCAATTCATCGTTCATGTCTGTCGATCCTTTTCATCTCGCTACAGACTCACAGTAACCCTACCCCACTAGATTGAAGTCCCTAAGTAGGGCTTTTTGGCTGCTTAATTGGATTTTATCAATCTCTAACTAGCTAGGCTTCTAACAGGCAATCGAAGTTAGGATGCAGTTATGGCGCGATATTTCTTGGATACAAACGTACTTATTTCCAATCCACATGCATTGATGAACTTTCAGGAACATCACGTTTACATTTCGATGAGGGTGACGAAAGAACTCGATGGGTTGAAAGGTTCAACTCGTTCATGTGCGGTAGACGCTAGACATGCCATTAGGGTGATTGAGTCAATCATAAAAGATGCCTCACATGAGGGTATTCAATCAGGTATTAATCTTCCAAATGGATACGATGGAAAACTCTCTATTGTTCCTGATGCAATTCTATCCGATGACTCTCGTGCGGATGATGTCATTATTGCAACGGTGCTTGAGCAACAAGAAAAGCTTGGCGACATAGTACTCGTCACCAATGACATCCATATGCGATTGCAGGCCAAGGCTTCAGGAGTGGAACAGGTTGAAAGTTTCCGTACTGATAATATCGAATCGGAAGAGGTCATTGAAGGTAAAGGGTATTTGAAGCTCAGCGGAGATATCTGGGATTACATTGAGTCAACCTCGACAATACATGCTGATTTGGAACAGGTATATGACGTATGTTTAGACCCTTGCATGCACGATTGTCTATCTAGCATCCATCCTGGTATGTACATTTTGGGAGAGAGCGATGCCATTGCAAGGGTGATAGAGTGCGATGGAAAATCGATGAAGTTTGTCCTTAAAAGCAAAGTCAGCTTAATGAAAGCTGATGTCTTTGGAATCACTCCACAGTCATTCCAGCAAGCTCTGGCCATTGACGCCCTACTCGACCCAAGCATAGATATCGTGATTATTACCGGCGCTGCTGGCACAGGGAAAACGCTCCTGACTTGCGCTGCTAGCCTAGAGCAATCCTTTAGTACAAAACGATACAGCCAAGTCATCGTCACTCGTTCTGCTGTTGATATTGAGCGTATCGGATACCTTCCCGGAAACGAGAGCGTAAAAATGTCTTCCTATATGGCGGGATTTGAAGACTCACTTGATTTTTTGGTGGAGCAAGATGTGTCTCCCCATAGCTCAAAAAACTACATCAAAGATAAGTGCATGGTGACTTACAAAAGTCTTAACTATCTGCGTGGATCTTCAATCTCAAACTCATTCATTGTTTGTGATGAGATGCAAAATACTACTCGCAATAAAGCTAAGGCGGTACTCACTCGAGTCTCAAAAGATTCGAAGATGGTAGTTATGGGGAATCTCGACCCTTCGCAAATAGACGATGACTACATTACGCCTATGAACTCAGGTTTGAGCCGAATAGTGGAGATCTACGCACAGTATTCGAATGCCGTACATATTCAACTTGAAGGAACGTTGCGTGGTAGCGTTGCTGAGATCGCTGAAAGGGAGTTGTAGTTTATGTCTCTCTTGTCAGTAAAGATAAACGAAGTGACCAAGTTGGATGATGCTGACATACATTACTTTCAACAAAAGAATCTCGATTTGGATCACTTAGTGAAACTAATGAGTCCCCCTGAACGACTCACAAAAGCAGAGTGGATAGCACTTTTTGAACGACTAGCCCCAAATCGATTTGATGCAAGTTGTGATAGAGAGGCGCTGGTGGATGAGCGTCAAGCGGCTCAACTTTCAATCTTCAGCGCTAAGCAGAAAACGATTCTCGTTATGGTTGCCCAGTTCTATCACGCCATATCAGATGAACAGAAAAAGCTATTTGAGGCTGAACTTCTTACATGTATTACCAATGGGTAAATTGGACTGGTGCTTTGCACTATACAATTTCCCGACCAGTTTTCGCGCTGCCAACGCGAACGCTTTTGAAAGAAAGTGCCACCCCTCTTTTTATGAGAGATAACAAGGAGGTCATCCAATGAAAGTGAATGACAAACCCATCCAATCAAATCCCAATGAAAGCGTTTTAGTTTGTCTAGAACGTCACGGTATTAAATTGGATTCATGCTGTAGAGAAGGTATCTGCGGTGATTGTAAAAAACAGTGCACAGGGAAGCCAGAGTACATGTCTGAGCCTCTTGGCTACTTGCAAGAAGGCGAAGTCCTTACCTGCATAGCGCGTGCATCATCAAACATTAATCTGGAGATTAAGGTATGAGTGCAGTATTAATCGTTTATGGACAAGACTCAGAGACCATTAAAAAGGTTCGCGAGTTTCATACAATCAGTCGTCTTGCACCAAGTCTAGATTTGGTCAAGGTAGTCCTTGAGCATGAAGAAGATGATACGCTTGTCCAACTGATAATGTCCTCAGGCCTACAGTTTATAGGTCCAGCAGGTTCACTAGTAACAAGATTCGAAGATTTCGAATCACATAATCGAGTTACTGCTCACTAATCACATCAATCCCAACGAGGGCTACCTATGTCCTCGCGACATAGTTAGATCCAATATGGAGTATTAATTATGTCGTATGAAATTTGCTACCAAACCAAGTGCTTCGTGTCTCCTGCAGACGGTATGCGTCCAGCAGCTGAATCGGTTTTAGGAGACAATTATGAAGCAAGGCTTCTTTCTGATTTCAGCTTATGGGGATTGGAAGACCTTCATTTCGTATATGCAGAGATCGGTTCAAGTAATTGCTTTGACTCTGACAATAAACGCGCCAGGAACTGGCAGCTAATAGCGTGTAGCGACTATCAAACTTGTCTTGAAGAAGTAGGTTTGAAGTGGGCTAAATATGTCAGTCGTGGCTACCTACAACCATCAGGTCGTCGAGGTACACCAGAAGGCTGGATAAAAAAAGTCCGTGCGCTTTTGGATGCTAACGACCCAATTTGCGGCCGAGTTCCATTATCTATCGATGTAGTACTAGAAACTCCCACATGCTGGGAGGATAAGCATCGAGTAGATTCTTTTCTGGAAAAACTTAGCTTCATGAATATCGAGAGATGCTCGGTTGGTTGCGGCAATATGAAGCAAATCAAACTAACCCTAAAACCCAAAACCTCATTTGAGCTATGGCTGTTTCAAGCCTACTTAAACCGCGTATTCGGCTATGTGCGGCTCACTGAGCCCTACATCGTAAGCGCATGAGGAAGTAACAAGAGGAGATTGTATGAGCGATATAACAATCGTGCTAGATAACGTTATCTCTCTTGCGAAAGATGAGATCCGTGACTCTAAAGAGCATGTCCGGCTTAACAACCACTTACTCAAGTCCTTCAAGCGCAATCAAGCCATAGTCATAAAAAACCTCGATACGAACGCTTATGTATTACGTTACGTCAGAGGTTCAAATGGACTCAGAGGACTTACCAAATCCACTCTAGCTTGCGACTACGACACAATCATTGAACTCGGAATAACAGATGTTTCTGAAGTTCGTTTGTCTGTTGAAAAAGCGAGCCTGTGGCACATCGTGCATTCACAGTGGAATCATCAAAACGCGGCTATTCGGTTTAATTTTAGAATAGCGATCATTGCATTCGTATTGGGCTTGCTAGCTTTTATCTAGCTTTCACAATTCGATGTACCGTAAGGGAAACTTGTCCCTTACGGGGCAGGTTCCCTTTAAAAAAGGGATTTGCTATGAAAAAGCTTAACCTCTATGAAGATTTCACTCTTCATGAGCGTATTTTAGAGCATTACCTAAAATACCAAGATATAGAACTTACTGCTTACCGCTATAAAGTGAGTGTGGTTTTAGTCCACCAACTAGCACAAGGTGATACCAGATTCTTCAGAGTACATGCTGAGAGCGCGAAACTTAAGAGCGGCAATATTGTGATTACCCCTATTGGCGTTCAGAAGTTTTGTTCTCGATGTGGCGAGTACTATCCATTTGATTCGACTTTTTTTACTTATCGCGAAGACGACCGAGTTTCAAGTCATTGTCGCGTTTGTCGATCAGAGTCAATTAAAGGGATACCGTCACCTAAGGTGATTAACGAGCCAAAAGCTCGATTGGTGGTTGTTAGCGGCAACTTCAACCTTTCTTTAAAACCAAAGAGGTTTTTGTGGTCGTCAGAAACACTGATGCGTTTTTGCAATCAAGTGCCTGGCCTTATTCATACCCATGTACGGATAGGAGATCAGGTAATTGATGTACGTAGAATTATCAATTAGTTAATGAGCTGGCCATCGGTCAGCTCTTTTTTTTGTGAAGTTCGTGTGTCTCCTCGCTATAGATAGAGGGTAACTAAGGAGTTTCTATGTCTAATCTCATTCAAAAAGCGAAGCAAATTATAGATAACTGGACTGAGCGCTACCAAACATCAGACGCTCTGATCGAGTTTTTATTTAACTGGGGATATTCTCAAACATGTCTCAATCCCGTTGAGGCGCCTCAATTTACTGATAAGCAGTTCATAAAAGAAAGCGCGATGCTAAGTGAATATCTTCACGAAGCAATGTTGTCGGACACACCACTTGCCCTCGTTAGTGTGCTGTCAGAGTATGGAATTGATAGTTTTGATTCCCGTGAGGCTTCATTTTCTCAGTATGAGTCTTTTCAGTACATAACAATTGTATTCGATGACTTTGGAAACGGTGAAACACTTTTACAGGTTTTAAGTGATCGACTCTCTTCTGCGCACGAGAACAACGAAAGTGTTGAACTATACATTGAATCAAATTCTCCCATGAACGCTGTTATCTCCTTGATTCAGACTATGTACATCATCGCCTACATAGATCAAAGGTCGGCGGCATCATCTAAGCCGCAAGTTCTTGCCGTGGTGCAAGGAGATCAAGAGTGTGCTATCAGCAAGGCTTATAGTTACATGACAAGAAGTGATGATTTTGAGGACGCTACGAGGCATTAAGCGCATAAGTCTTCTTTTTATGTTTGAGAGGTCAGAATGGAATTGCCGATAACTATGTCAGGGTAGGGCTCCTAGTTGGGGTAACTACAAACTAAATCCCACTATGACACCGGTGTCAAAAACATTGTTTGTCTATGTCAGTCCACGGAACGGCAAAGGTATATTTGCGAATAGGCGTTGACTACGTTTTTTAACTTTGCAGTTTCAGACAAAATATAACGTTATACAGTTCATACTATGACACTGGTGTCAAAAAGAGGAGGTTACATAAATAATTTATATAAAACAGTTATTTAATGAATTTCTTGCTATTACTACGCTTTTGTCAACATCGTACTTAGAGACTGTCGTGACTGATAAATCTCACTATGACACCGGTGTCAAAAACCGAGTACCTGTCTAGAAGGATTGAAGTTGTGTCTGAGACAAGTATCACCCAACTCTTTGAGTGTTTACGAACCCAACACACATGGATGACTAAAATGAACAGAGCAATACATGCGCCTATAGACAGGTATTTTATGTACCTTCAACAAGTGTCCATTCCCTTTGACTCAATACACATAGTTGGCGCGCTGCATAAAAAACAATATTGCAGGGTTAAATGCAAAAAATAGCTCCTCTAATTGCCAAAAATTAAGTAAATCCTGTTCATACTATCCGCCTAGTTGTTTAATTCGAGGATACGTTATGGCTGTATTTGATGTTCTAATACCTGCTCTGTACCTGAGCATATCAATCAATGTTTTGCTGGATGTAGTACGCAAACTAGCAAGTAAGAACCATTCTGAATATGCAGTTGCGGCACTAGTAGGATGGGATAGGGTGGCAAAATTCGTTTTTGTCGCTCTAGTTATCATTAACATAGTCGCTCTGCTTCATTTTAGGGAGCTACATATGTTGAGTGAGTACTGGTTTTCAAATTGATCAGGGGTAGGGTACGTAAGTACAGGCGCATTGGATTTAGTGACGCACTATATTTGTAGCGGCATTAAATCCAATGCAATTGCTAGATAGGCACATAGTTTGCCGGAGTTCTGTCGAGCAAGCTCATTCTCGGTTCCTATTGCACAATAGAAGATATGGGATCCGACGATAACAACCTCGTCCTTGCCCCAAAACGTGTTGTCCTCGATAGAACCACATCCACTCTTGGCTCATAATCACATTAACAAAGTTTATATATGACGCAAAAGGCAACAAGCCTCCTCCCTTGAACCGAATACTTTATAGTGACCAAAACTCGTCTACCATTACGGAACCAAACGGAGAACAAGGATGCTAACCAAAGAAGATATCGTAGATCAGCTTGGACGCCTCAACATAGCAAACAAAGTTGTGTGCTTTCACTCCTCATTTAAGTCTTTTGGCGATGTTCAAGGCGGCCCACAAACAATTATCGATGCCTTTTTGGAGAGCGGCTGTACCTTGGTTTGCCCTACCTTCTTTTATTCGGCTCAGACCTACCCAGCACGTATAAACTATCTTAACAATGGTATCGACTACGAGTCGGTACCTGAAATGTGCTCCGTGAACTACATGGGGGCTACATCTCAAATAGAGCCGTCGATGGGAGTAATTGCAAAGATGCTTTTGGGTATTGAATACACCACTCGGACAAAGCATCCAACGAACTCGTTTGCCATTGCAGGTAAAGACAAAGCTTTGCTTCTCGCAAATCAGAGCCCATTTAATGTTTATTCCGCATATAAAGCCATTTACAGCGAAAATCTGCCAGCGTTAGTGATACTTGCCGGAGTCGATTTTGAATCCTGCACACCGATCCACTATGCCGAAGAACTTGCTGGGAAAAGTTTGTTTCGGCGTTGGGCTGTACAAAACGGTCAAGTAGTAGAAGTAGAAGAAGGAAGCTGCTCAGATGGTTTTGAAAGTCTAAGACCTTATGTTAACAAGATTGAAAGTGAAATTAAGATTGGCGATAGCTTAGTGAGGGTTTACAACTTTCACTGTCTCGTAGATACCATTGCTGAAGCTATCGTACGTGATCCTAGTATTACTCACTGTGGGATTGAGAACTGTCATAGGTGTAACGATATGGTGCGCGGTGGGAGAAACAAGGCGTAATCACCATCGTAAGACCAATCAAGATTAGATCTGCCAACTAGGCTGCTTTTGTCTTTTCCTACCTAACTTAATGTGAAAGCTACCCAACGTTGGCAACCCCAAACATACGACTGTCTACAATTATCTCGGCACCACGTAACGTAGAATTGTCGAGTAGACGACACCTGTTACCAAGTGCCGTCCCTCTAAGAACCCAGCGTGCAACTTTCACCGCACTAGGCTCAAGCCTTCACGAAGGCACCGATTGGCACCCAGCAACTTATAAAGAAGTGAGAGCAGGCTCATGCCAAGAGTTACGGCATTGCTTCTTTGATTTTCTCTTAGCCAAGTATTCTTGGTATTGAGGATCAAAAGGCGTAGCGGCACTCCTGATTTTCACATGTCTTTCTATTGGCACCTTAGCTATTTGAAACAGATTGAACTGACAATCCATATTCATAATCTTCTGCCAACCGTGAAATTGCCATTGACCTTGACGGTTGATGAAGTATTTAAGGGCGATCCAAGTTCTAGATTTTGTTGGATGACGTCTTTTAGCCCAGTGCCATAACGTATGGAATAGCTTGTGACCTACATATCCGAATACCTGTTTAGCCACGCAGTGTCGATAGTAATTCGACCAGCCCCTGAGTTTCGGATTTATCAGCTTGATAAGATCGTTGACAGGGATGGTTACGTGCTTTTTGATGAGTTCGCGCAAGTTACTCAAGAACAGGAGTGTATTGGATTTGCTCGGTTTAATGAGCAATTTCCCTTTGTATTTCCTATGATTAAAACCTAGGAAATCAAAACCTCTGCTGATGTGGGTAATGTGCGTTTTCTCTTCGGAGAGTGTTAAGCCTCTTTCTGCTAAGAAATCAGCAATCAACGGTTTGATATCGTTCTCCAACACTTCTTTTGAAGCACAAGTGACGACGAAATCGTCGGCGTATCCAATAAAGTTGGCTCTTGCACCCTTTTTGAGTGCGGTAGACTTTATGCGTTGCTCAAGCCCTGCAAGAGTCATTAGCATCAAGGTTGGGGATATGACCCCACCTTGTGGTGTTCCCTCGTCAGTACGATAGAACAGCCCTTTGTCCATAAAACCAGACTTTAACCATTGTTCCAACATGCGTTTATCTACGGCAATGTTATTCATAAGCCATTGATGCCCGATCTTGTCGAAACAGGCTTTGATGTCTCCCTCAAGAACCCATTGAGCTGATTTCTTTAGTGCCAGACATTTAAAGCACTGTGCGACTGCATCGGCAGTGCTGCGGTTTGGTCTAAATCCATAGCTGTTAGGGTCGGCAAGTGTTTCTGATACTGGCTCCAGAGCAAGAAGATGAAGCGCTTGCTGCGCTCTATCGACCATGCAGGGGATACCCAGTGGTCTGAGCTTGCCGTTTTTCTTGGGGATGTAGATACGCTTGAGCGGTTTGGCTTGATAAGCTTTTCTGCTCAATTGATTGACTGCTTTCATGCGGCGCGTATCTGTATTCCAGATAACGCCATCAATTCCAGGAGTTTTACTGCCTTTATTTTGAGATACCCGCTTAACAGCAAGAAGTTTTGCTGATCGCGAGTGAGTCAGTATCCACTGCAACGCTTTCGCTTTACTGTGTTTACCTTCTCGTGTTGCCTTTGCAATACGCATCTGAAGCTTTAAAACATGGGATTCGATGTCTTTCCAATTGATGGATTGCCACTGAACACCGTCAGGAGAGGCACTAATCTCTTTTGAAATCATCATTTGCGTTTCTCCTTGAATAAAGTTCTTCAAATTCTCTTGCAACAGAAGACCAGTCGGAAGTCAGCTCACTTTCGTGCCAGATAGAGACCTGTATCTGCATCGTTACAATGCAGCCTTCGCTTTTTCCAACATCCTCTACCTGCATCACTATCGGTCGCAGAGACTTTCCCAAAGGGAGTAATACAGGCTTACCGTGTTTCGTATGTCGCGCAATGTCAGTTTAGATGCCCGCTATGGTGCGGAGAGTTCAACGATCACGAAAGAGCATGGGGCAATCTCTTTCCGACTCTCTTGCCTTTTGGCTACAGCGTGTTAACCACTTCCGCTGTTTCATCACATAACGCACCTTACACGGATTCACGTATGTTCATCATGCTGACTACCTAGCACTCACCCGATTGCGTGGTTATCAGGAGGATCGTTCTCTCGCGATTTAGATCCCGATTGGTAAATACCAACCTTCGTTACATTGTCAGAGCCGCTACTTTATTCAGGCTCCTAGGTTCATCTGGTGATACAGATGGTTCACTCGTTGAGCGGTGAACAGCGCTTCATACGACCTCACGTCGCACGCCCCATTTTCAGTTAGAGTAGGAATTCATTCACATCCTGCTCATCTGGCTTTTCCATACAAATACTAATAGAAAGCCTCGAAGCATGTTGGCACATGAAGTCAGGATGATTGACTCACATTTTCCGCACACAAATATCTCTATTGTGACATTTGCTCGGTTACACGAGAGTAGATATTAGTTATCTTATCAGTTTCATATTTAATGAGACGGTAGGGGGCGGTAAATGGAACAAATTTCACTAACTTACATGCTAATAGGAGCTATAGTAATCTTGCTTGTTGTCGGGGTTTTTTGGGTAAGAAAGTCTTCAAAGCTGAGTCAGAAACTGGCAGTTACAGAAACTCAATTATTAGAGGCAGCAACAACAATCGAAGAGTATAAAGAAAAATACTCTCAGATATTTGATATTGAAGCTGAGTGCGAGCAAATCAAGGATCAGCTGAAAATTGACAAGAAAGAGATAGAAGAAAAAGCGCGTCAAGCCTTACGCGAAATCGAATCCAAGAGAGACGAGGCAATTACGAAACGTCAATCTGTTGAAGAGCAGATCAGTGAACTTCAGGTCGACTACAAAAGTAAGAAAATCACTTATGACTCTTTAACTACGCAAATCGCCATATTCAGCGAAGATATTGAGCTTATCGAACTCGGATTCTATGAGCCAAAGTTCGATTTTGATGCATCTGAAACATTCAAAGAAGAGATCAAGAAATGTAAAGAGTGCCAGAAAACCTTGTTGAGAGAGAAGTCTTCCAGTGGAGCGATACACTGCTACCGTGAATGGACTGTAGACGGTTCTCGAAGCGAAGGAAAGAAAATGACCAACAAGAGTATTCGTCTCACCGCAAGAGCCTTCAATAACGAATGTGAGGCAGCTATTGCCAACTGTACGTGGAAAAACGTTACAAAGATGGAAGAACGTATAAAGAAAGCGTTCGCCGCAATCAATCAGCTAAATGAACCGAATGCTATATCTATTACAGAGCGTTATCTCAAAGAAAAGTTAAAAGAACTCCAATTGACTTACGAATATCGTGAAAAGAAACAACGCGAGAAAGAAGAACAGGCGGAAATCAAAGCACAAATGCGTGAAGAAGCAAGAATAGAGGCAGAGATAAAAAAAGCAGAAGCGGAAGCTATAAAGGAAGAAAAACGTTATCACAAAGCTCTGGATGCTGCGAGAAAAGAGCTTGAAAAAGCTAGCGACGAAATGAAATCAGAACTAGAAAAACAGATTGCACAGTTACAGGCAAACTTAGAGGAAGCAGAGCGCAAGCACCAACGTGCTCAATCAATGGCTGAGCAAACTAAGCAAGGTCATGTTTATGTTATTTCTAACATTGGATCGTTTGGGGAAAATGTCTACAAGATAGGCATGACCCGTCGATTAGAACCAATGGATAGAGTGAAAGAGCTTGGAGATGCTTCAGTACCGTTTACCTTTGATGTACATGCAATGATTCATACAGATGATGCTCCAACTCTAGAGAAGAAGCTTCACGATAAGTTTGATACTCACCGATTGAATATGATTAATCGCCGTAAAGAGTTTTTCAGTGTCTCGCTGGAAGAGATCAAACATGCGGTAAGTGACTTTACCGATCAGTCAGTGGAGTTCATTGAAACAGCTATTGCACAGGACTATTACGAAACACAAGCGATGAACAAACAGCGCCTAGCAAGAGAAGGAAAGTTAGAAGGAGAAGAGTTATCGTCTTCCAGTGCTCTCCCCAGATTTGCTGATGTCTTGTAGAGCGCCTTATAGATTTTACTGAAAGGGGCATACAGTAATTTGAAATGTCCCACTTCGTGACAGCCTCTTCAATCTGGCACGATTATGCCCCATTCCATGCAAGTGATGCTCATTCTCATGAATCACTTAAAGGTGGTTTGACCTACTTTTTCTTATCCGTGTATTGTCTAGATAACCGGGGTCTTACCATAGCGAGTTTTTGAGCATAGTGACGAAGTCGGCTCCCAAGCACAGAATTTTGAAATATGTGATTGATAGTTAGGTGAAGTGTTGCAACTGGTTGTAGTATTGACCGCTAAGTCTTATCAACACAAATGGCCAACTATGCGCTTTAATTCCGATAGTCCTGATATTCCTGATGTACTTCTAGAAAGAAGAGATAAGGGGAGGGTGGTTTTTCTTTGTGGTGCGGGTATTTCTTTCTCATCTGGACTTCCTGGCTTTGCTGAGCTGACTGAGTATGTAGTAGATTTTTATCAACCAGCAGAAGATTCCGAGCTATATAAAGCCTTTCAGCCTTGGGTTGATAAGAATGCCAAAGAGGACACTCCCAAGGTTCCGCTAGACCAGATTTTTCATATGCTGTGTCAGGAATACGGTCGTGAAGAAGTCAATAAATTAGTCGCTCAGAGGCTTGCTGAGCATAAGCCTGATGGTGGTGCTGGGTATGAACATGGGTTGATTCGACAGCTATCTACAAGTTCAGATGGAAAGCCACAAATCGTAACTACCAACTTTGATTTACTGCTTGAGTTAGGAGATGGGAAAGATCTTCCTCGTCATGAACCCCCTGCTTTTCCTGACATAAAACTTGGGGCATCGCTAGAGGGAATTACTTATCTGCATGGACGTTTAAATGATACAGGTGAAGGACATCACCCATACATTCTAAGTAGCGCTGATTTTGGCAGGGCTTACTTGTCCGAAGGTTGGGCTACCAGTTTTATCTTGAAGCTGTTAGATAGCTACACAGTGGTTCTGGTTGGCTATCAGGCTGAAGACCCACAGGTTAAATATTTACTCCAAGGTTTAAATCATGACGGTCAATATGACCGAACCAAGATATACGCATTCGATAAGGGTGAACCAGAAGACATTGAAGTCAAGTGGCGTGACAGGGGTGTCACTGCAATAGCCTACTCAGACCATCCTGTTTTATGGTCGACTCTGGAGGCTTGGGCTGAGCGTGCTAAAGACCACAGAGCTTGGCGGAGCAAAGTTTTAGAGATGGCTCAAAAGAATCCTTCAGAACTGGAACCTCATGAGCGTGGAATGGTTGCACACTTAGTAAGGAGTAATGCGGGAGCAAGGGCGTTTGCAAATGCTGAGAATCCACCACACGCAGAATGGCTGTGTGTTTTTGATGCGGTGGTCAGGGCAGGAAATACCGCTACAGATTATTCAAGCAACTCTCAGATTGACCCACTAGATGCTTATGGCTTGGATTCAGACCCTGCTCGATTTGAAGATAGGCGAGGGCTGGAAGGCGACGATGACGACGATATTCCCGTTGTTATATATGAAGACTTACTGACCGGCTCATGGGCTGATGGTCAATCTAATGCTTTAGATTGCCGCTTGGGTAGCAAGCAGATTGGATTACCATCTAGATTGGATAGCTTGTCGCGTTGGATTCGAAGAATTCACGATAGTCCAGTGGTCGCTTGGTGGGCGGTGAAGAAGCTTGGTTTACATCCGACTCTAGAGATAGAGTTAAAGAGACTCGCGCAAAGAAAAGACATTCACCCTAATTGTCTTAAAGCTTGGGCACTCATCTTTGATGGAATAAAGCAACATGCTGCGCCTTATTATTACCGTCCATATTATACGCTGTTGGACTTACTTAAAACGCAAGGTTGGACTGATGAAGTCCTTGTGTTTGTAAATAATGAAATGGCTCCTTACCTCCGTTATTCGCCCTCCACGGGAGTTAATGGGGTCATTCCTCCTAGGTTTGAGTGGGACGATGTTGAGTTGCATCATCTTGGTTATTGGGAGGTTAAGAGCCCATTCAGGGACATAACAAAAATCGACCTCCCTAAAGAAAATCTACTTAAGCTTGCGAGAATTCTAGAGGGGCATTTGAGTTTATCGGACAGGTATCATGAAAGGATAGACAGTGTAATGTCCTACCCACCATCATGTTATCTAGACGTTGTTTCCGAAGAAGACTATCAGGAGTTTAACTTCTTTCGTCTGGTGTTCGATGACCTAGCTCAACACGCTCCAAATGACGCTCGCATAATGGCCAGTGGATGGCATTTTAATGATGGACTTCAGTTTATTAAGTTAAAGCTTTATGCATTGAACTTTAGGTCTTTGTTCACTGCAAGTGAGGTGACTGATGCCATCTGCACCATAGATAGAACTTTATTCTGGAGTGACAAAAGCAGACAGGAACTACTCTTCTTGATTAAAGGGAGATGGGGTGAACTATCCACTCTTGAAAAGGAGCGTGTAATTAGCAAATTACTAGAGGGGCCAGAGAGATACGAGTATTGGTCAGAGTCTGAATATCCAAAGTATAAGGCCGATACTGTGGCCGAGTATTTGAGATGGATAGATATTCAACAAGAGTTGATCCCGGTCAGTCTTATGGACATTTACGATACTCTAGTTCCTGCACTTAACCAAGTTAGCGAAGAGCGCATTAAGAGCCTTGCTGAACCAAGAAGAGTTCGCGTTAGTCGCATTACGCAAGATGAATCTACTGACCCAATTAGTGGCCTTCCTGCTCACAAGATAATTGCAGCTATCGATGCGATTGAGCCAAGAGGCTTTAGTAGTTTCGTTGACAAGGCTCCATTTGCTGGGCTAGTCAAAGAGGAGCCAAGGAGGGCATTGGCCGCACTCTTGTATCTGTCAAAAAGAGGGGAGTATCCGGTTGCTTACTGGAATAAGACTTTACAGGACTGGCCTGAAATTGATGACCCTGAAGCTCATAACACACTCCTTCGTCGACTGGGGTTGCTACCTAAAGGTGTATTATCTGAAATCAGTCATGCATTAAGTTCTTGGTTCGATAAGTTTCTTGTCACGATGCTAAATGACAACGAAGAGGCTCTATGGTTTGCATTTGATGAATTCATTGATGCTATTTGGCAGTCCGAAGAAGATGTAGCTAAGAGCTCTATAGTTGATACTACCAGAGGAGGTAGGAGTTTAAATCTATCTCGTAGAACGTATGGTCACGCTATCAATAGCCCCGCAGGCAAGATAACTGAAAGTCTCTTTAAGCAACTGAAGGCAATGAATTTAGAGAAGGGTGATGGGATACCTGACTTTATTAAAAGTAGGTTTTCCAAGCTAACCACCTTGGGTGGGGAGGGGCAGGATTATGCAGTTGTTATTTTTTCGAAGTTTACTGAATGGATGATGTGGTTAGACGCGGACTGGACAGTCAAAAACACCATACCTTGGTTCAGTTTTGAGCATGATAACTCTGAGCCAGCATGGAATGGTTTTATCTCCAACAGTAAAGTGCCGAATCTACCTTTCCTAGAGCACATTCGGGAGCACCTCAAGATTCTGTTTCCACAAATTTACAAGTGGTCGTGGGGAGAGGGGGAGCGAAAGGTGGCAGCGCAAATAATCATAGAATTGGGCATGCCTCACGAGGATGCGCCCCTGTGTCTTGAGTCTCAAGATTTCAGAAATAGCATTCGAAATATGAAAGAAACTCAAAGACGTGAGGCTATTCATTATTTAGGGGTTGCTGGAAAGAGGGATGGGGGTGTATGGGATTATCGTGTTATTCCATTTATTAATAATGTCTGGCCTAGAGAGAAAAAGTTTCGCACTAAGTCTGAGGTTCAAGCGTGGATTAGTTTTCTAATTCACTCAAAAGAAATGTTGCCTAATCTACTTAAAATCACGAGGTGGTGCTTAACACCAGTTCGGCTTGAGTCTTATTGGATGCATGAACTTACGTACGACTACCAAGATAGGGTTCCGTTAGCGACCGCTTATCCGGAAGAGGGTTTGGAGCTATGTTCATTGGTAACGCCAAACAACTCGACAGGCTTACCTGTTCATTTAGAGGATGTGCTTGACCTAATTGAGCAAGCTAAGCCAGGGCTGGTAAACGATAAGCGCTTCCAGTCCTTGTTGGATTTGGTAGAGAGTGCCTAGGGGGCTCTTTTCTATTTGCATTGATTTATATTTTGAGTGAATTTGACCTGTATGATGGCAACCAATACTAGCTTGAGTAGTACTAAATGAATACTACCTATAGTCAATGGAAGAAAGTTAAGTCCCCTAGTAGGAGTAGTTAGATTAGATAGTTTGCCAGTAGTGAATGTTATCTGAGTTTACGGATGTTATACGATATTCGAATCAAGTAAGCTATTGCCATACTGCCAACTGATGTTAGGCAATAGCAACTGACTCTTGATTAGTGGGAACTGGGTGGCTGTGGGAATAATTTCATCGATTTCGAATAAATGCCTTTCTATGATTTAGTCGAGATTCTTCGTATATGACTGTCTATTTCGGTGATTGCGAAGTGTTTGTAGTGGATAAGATATTCTGACCATCTTTTTTGAGTTTTCGATACTAACGCTAATCCGTAATTTACTAATTTAGCAAAACCTATAAAACACTTATGTCCAAAACCTACTTAACAGTAATAAAAAGGCCACTGTGATAAAAAAACCACCAGCGCGCTGGTGGCAATACGAGTTTTTACTCAAACAGGTGGTAAGTGTAATAAGTAATCTGGCTAGGGTACTTATGAGACAAACGCTGGGTAAAGCTCTCTACTTACCATAAGTCGCCTAACAATAGGTTGGAACGACGAACCAACTATACTCCATTACCATATCGCTTATAGCTAAAGCGGTGACTTGTAGCTCGCAAATGTTCATGAAAAGGATTGGAAAACGCTAAAACTTAGCCAAATGTGCTGAGAGCACGGTAAGCGAACCGAGCAACTTATCGTAGCTGATTTACGGTGAATACCGTTTCACTTGCTGTTTGTGGAAAGAAAAAAGGCACCGTTTGGTGCCTTTTCAACATAGAAAGAGCTTAGTTAAATGAGGCGAGTAGTTCCATTAGTTTGGCCTCTTGCTCGGCGTTCAACTGACGACATTTAATTTGCACTTCCTTGCCATTTTTATGCCTGATAACTTCCGCATAGGTATGCTTACTCTTTTCGAACACACGTTCAGGTTTAGACCAGGTAGGCTGAACAGAAGGCTTCTCAACACTAGATAGTCCAGTCAATTGCTTTAAGATAGAGGCTTGCTTTTCCTGAGTTGATAGTGATGCATCAACTGTAACTTGGACGGTTTTGATCCAATTTAGTAGTGTCGGAGTCAATCGGTCAAAAAAAGTGACATCATGCTCTGTTTTACCTTGAGTCACCTTATGCTCTCTACCAACGGCTTTACATACGCTTTTCAGTTTATCGTAGTATTTGCTGTCTATACCTTCCGAGTCTGGAAACAAGTCGATTAATTCTTGTGGCAATACGGCTGCACTGATGTAGCGGCGAACGGTTCGCTCCTGGCTTGGTTTGAAGCGAAACTTTTCCAATAGGGCAGGGAAGCTCTGAAGCTTTTCATCATCTTTGATTGCTTTAACGAGCGGAAGCCCTTGTTCTCGATATGATAGGGCTCGATGCAACCGGGCGATCTCAGCAATATACTCAGCATCATCACGACTTAGATTCGCACTCTCATCAAATACCCAAAGCGGTAAATCAGCACCGCCGATTTCTGCTGCAGCTAGTCGGCGAGAGCTATCAAGTACGAGGTATTTACCATCAACGGTTTCTGCAACGCCTTCGTGGTTAACGCCAGTTGTTGAAATCGTAGGTAGAATATCCGCTAGTGCTTCTTCACTTAGGGCTTGTTGATATCTTGGATTTAAAGGGTGCACAGCTACACGGGACTTGAGTTCCGCGTGGGGTACTACAACTCGTTTAGCTGTTCGTTTAGAGCCGTCACGCATAACAAATTCACGAGTGATAACTTGGTTGCTTGCTTCTTTGTTGCGGTTTCGGCTTCGTTTGTTTTCGTAGAAACTCATTAGTTATCCTTCAGCAAATTCTTGAATTCATTGGCAACGGCTTCGACAGATGATTGTGCTTTGTCGAGTTGTGTATCTGGGCACAGTTTATCCGTTTTACGAATGTCACTGACTGTTCGGTAGTTTCTTGCAGCAGCCTCGAATGCACTGCTTTTTAGGATTTGATTGTTTAGCACAAGCGAACCCATTTCATCTTTGATGATATCGACGATAGCGTCATCGCGATTGTTTTCTGTATCGCGGTTGGTTATCAGAAACTTCTCGAACGCAATACCTTCTGCACCCTCCGGCAGGTTGCGAAGTTGGTTTGGCAATGACTCATAGAATTGAATTGTGCTCTGCCAGTCAAGTTTATGAGGCGTAACAGGTATCAGTAGAACTTTCGATGCATAGAGAGCATTCCAAGAAAGAGGGTTAACGTGCGGACCTGTGTCGATAAAGATAAGATCAAAGTCGTCTCGCAGAAAATCAATCACGCGCTCTTTTAGAAGTTTCAAGCAGCTAAGATCACCGGATGCTAGGCCATCTTGCCAAGCAATGCTCGAAAATGCTTCATCAGATGGAATAGCAGGCAAAATCGAAAGGTTAGGCAAGTGTGAACTTAGTAGTGATAGATCAACGATTTCTTTATGAGAGTATCCTTGTTCAATATATTCCTGATACAAGCCACTAGGGGCTTTGTCTCCAAGCATAAGCTCTACTGTCGTTAGCATATCAAGATCCGACTCTTCTAATGCATCAGGGTCAACGAATACTCGAAGGGAACCTTGAGGATCTAGGTCAATGACGCAAATACGAGGACGCAAATTGAAATCTAACGCCAATTTAGTTGCTAGAGAAATAGTGGAAGTACTTTTGCCAGTTCCGCCTTTTTGGTTTTGGACGTTAATCACACAAGTCTGATATTTGTCAGACCAACGTTCTCTCTCCAGATAGTCCATCATGGCGTGAACATGTCGAGGGGTATATTGCCACTTACCTTTATACTTAATCGCAGGCTCCATCACACCTTCTTCAATCGCCTTCTCTTCATAGGCAATGTACGTATTTAGAGAAATGCCACAAATACTAGCAATGTTGGCTTTGGAAACGCAGTGTGTGAGAAGAAGGTTTGAAATCTCTTTGTCTTCGATTTCAACGTAAGTTTGGTCAATAATCGCATCTCGTCGAGATATTTCACTCTTCGATAGCCCTTCGGCGCGCGCCTCAATTCTGTCTGCTAAATCAATGTTGTTACTCACGTTGAAAGTCCTTTATTGACAAATAGATGTTCCGATTGACAGTATAAAGCATAAATAACACCTTGCAACTGTCAAAATAGACAAGGCAAAAACCGAGCAATCGCTCGGCTTTTGTTCTTTATTGTCTGCGTGTTCGACGTTGAGCACGAGGCTCATGCTGTCGATTAGCAGCTTTTGTTGCTTCACGCTCACGTCTTTCGTCCCAATATTGCTGTTGTGAGTTAGAGGCTTTTCGTCTAGCTTCGGATTCACGTTGGCGTTGATGGAATTGGGCGTCACGTTGGCGTTCATTCTTAGCTCGTTGATGAGCTTTGTATTCGTATTCCGCTGTTTTTGCATCCATCTTTTGATGGTCATCTAGCTCTGATTGCCATGCAGCAACGGTATCTTCGCTGAAATGTGGCTTAGAAACGTTGTGCTGACGCTGCTGAGCGATGAAATACATACAAGCAGAAAGTGCAAGGATTGCGATTAAAATACCCATAATTCACCTCCAAGTGATAAGTGGGTGCCAGATGGCAGGTTTGTGCCCAAATGGGCGAGATGGCAGTCGAGGACTGGTGGACGTTGTAAGCGCCACAACTTGGTAGAGAGACTTTCACACGAAGTGAGAAAGACCATCTCTGGGGGTAATCGCTAGAAGTGTAGGTTCAGCAGTTGGCGAAATTGAGGATTAAGCGGCCAAATGGATGTTGTTAGCGGAACGAAACCGAGTAGCATTTCTCCGTTTCATTGGAGGTCTGTAGTGAGTGAGAGAGCAAAGGATCGGTAATTTCAGTTTCAATAGTTATCTTTCGAGAAAATGACGTTTCACCATTAATGGTTAAAGAAGTTCTCTGTTCACTAATTTCATTTGGTGCAATGGTTCCTAGCATCAGAGCACGCTTTAATGCCTTATCTTTTACTAGGCGCTCGAGTTGTGCTGGTTCTAAGCCAGAGTGTTCAATACAAACGACCTCATCGATCGCATACGCAGCAGAACAAAGCAGAACGAGGAGTAGTGCACGCATTAGTTGTCTCCAGCCACTAGAAACGGCCATTCTTCGTTGTGCTCATCAACCATACTCCAAATGACATAACCAAACCCTAATGGCTCTTTTTTTAAGCGAGACATTTTGGTGTTCCCGCTACTTGGAGAGTGCCGAGTAGTAAAATTGATTGATGAGGCTAAAGCATGAGCAAAGACGACATTTACATGGTGACTCGTTAGTTCCAAACGCATCTCCCAAGCTAAAGCCACGTAGGCGAGAGGAAGTACAAGTGCTGGCCACCATGGAATGTAGTACCCATGGGATACCGATGTTAGGACACTCACACCATAGATGATTGCTGCAGCGCAAATTAGTAAGCGAATCCCCTTAAGTATGGGGGAGGTGAGATGTTGAAGTTCGATCATCTTAAAAATCTCCGTAACTCTGTTAGATAATTTTCCGGTACGTAGGGCTGCGTGAAGTCAAACAACTCTGCTGATAGCTCAATATGAGGTAGCCATTCATTAGTGGAGTGGTTCCAAGACAAAACTTGGGCATTAGAACTGATGTTGCAGTTCAACAGGTAGTTTTCCAATCCATTAAATGGATGCAATGGATCCACGTAGATGGTCGACTTCTTAGACGCTTTGAGTAGTAGGAAAGCGACAGGACTATCAGTCAAAAACTCTATCTCCTCGTCATTCTTGAATTTGGTGCGAGTGATGATGGGGTTACCCAAATGGCTGCTACCTTGTTCGTTAATGAAGGCGGTCAAATAATTAACTCTCAGAGCTACGATTAGTTGGGGTGAGGTGTCTGCCAAGAACGCAGCAAGTGAAGATTGGTGCAATTCACAAGCATCAAGTAGATGGTTAAGCGAGTCACCACTGAGAGCGGGTAAGCTGAATATTTGGTTGCTATAACGTTTGGACAGCTGTGCATTAAACCCGTCATTGGCTACTGGGTAATGTCTTCTAAGGTAGTCGATAGGCTTTTCGACCTCTAAGGTTGTCAAAAGATGTCTGTAGAGGTCATTTTTTATGTATATCTTGTGCTTTTTGCATGCTCGAAGAAAAATTAGCTCCTTAGGAGCATCGCTTATTCTATGTTCGACAGCGAAGGCATCCAGAAGGTCTGTACTGGTTAATGATTGATGATCCACTGCATATATTCTTCTTAAAGCGGGCAGAAGTTTGCCTTCTTCTAAAGCTTGCAATCTATCAATCATTGCTTCTGTAGATTGTTTACTCATCTATAACACCTAACTGATATCCGAAGCTTTTACTGGCTCTAATGTCGCATGTTCCTGCCACTGTTTTGGGATTTGTGGCAAATGCAGAAAAGCACGGGTGTTGTGTAACGAATCCTGTTTCAAAGTCGTAGTCAGTGATTCTGCGGGAGGGGTTTACAACAATGTCATGGATAAATGGATTACTTGCTTTCACTTTCTGTCTAGGTGCAGACAAGCCAGCTTGGACTTTAATCGTTTTCTCACGCAGCGCTAACTGTAAACCGGCTCGATTCTGAAAGGTAAGGTCGGTTCTCAGATAGTCTCGAATCCGATATTGCTCAAGGACACATACGCTATCGCGAGGCTTATTGACGATGTGTTTACGTTTGATGCCGCCACTTTGACCAGTGTTCATAGTTTCGCCCTCATGTTTAACAACACTCATGTCCAGCATGATACCTGTCGAACTATCCCCAGTGAGTCCGTAGCTTAGATCTACTTCGTTCCAAGTCTCTACAGGCTTGTATCGAAACTGCGAACGATCAGTTGCTCCATTTGCATAAGCAGCCAGCTCCTTCCCAAGCTCAGTCACACGCAGGTAGGTAGAACTTCTGGTCGCTTTGTAGTAGTCCCGTGTGGCTGGCATATTCCATAACTGAAAGCACTGCTCCCTGGTTTCAAAATCCCGCGGTAGAACAATCTCATCAGATAGTGAGCCGAATATGTGTTGGTGGTAGACGTGATTCCAGTTGTAACCACCGAATGACATAGCGTAGTTAGAAAGCGGAAAAGAGTCCTCTGGAGTCTTGGTTATTGATGGTTTATCACACAGATAGAGGTCCTCATCCGTAATCGAATAGAACTCAAATGAACGAAGAGCACAAAGGTCTCTCACTAATCCACTAAAGTCATACCGTAGATTGATCTCATGAATTGTAATTGCTAGCTTTTCTGACGAATTCTTAGTCGTGAAACCATAGATTTCTAACGGTTGCATCTCTGTCCTAAAAGATCCCATTACGTAATAGTCATTTGTTTCTTCATAAGGCGTATCTTTCAATGGAACCAGTAGTTTGAATGGAGTCTGATTGATCCCTACATAATCACCTTCTAATGGCTTATCTGGCCAAGGCCTGTAAGGTCGCAATTTGTTATCGATAGTCTTTGTGACAGCAGGGGAGTTGCCGACTGCTAGCGCCTTAAGATCGACAGCATGGAAAAACGGGTTTCTCCGATAGTATGATTTGACAGCGTCACTTATTTCCCGACCATAGGCATCAATCACGGGTCTGGTCTTGTCGATTATGTATTGCTCCAATCTAGCAACTGTGTTTCTAGTATTGGGATTAATATCTTCAAAACTCGAAGCGAGCCAATCGAGATAAGTGGGAAAAGGTTGGGCACGGAAAGTGGTCTTGAATAAGGGTGAGTGACGATAGAGATCGGTGACGTCACTCGCTGACCATCGAGTTATAGAGCGCATTTTTTTTCGCTCTAACAGAATTGCCCTTGTTAGGCCTGCATCAACGGTGAATTTTTGAGTAAACGAATAGCAAGTACCAGAGCCACTTCGACATGAAACTTCAGTCTGCTTAAAAGAGTTAGGGATGACTTTAATAGCAGGTAGTAAAGCCTCAAAGCTAGAAAGCAGTTCATCATTGTCCAAGCTTTCTTCTCGTCTAACCACTTTGTAATTTAACTTAGAAAGCGCATTGTCGCGAAGTGCTCTTTTCAGTTCGTCTCGGAATACCTCTGAGTTGATGTCTCTATTTGAGACATCAAGAATAATGTTACCGACGATGGCAGTATTGTTGTCGTTAGCAACAACAGCGTCTGCATCGGAAAAGGACAGGTCTAGGTCAATATTGGTACCACTAGCCGTGTATGGTTTATCTTGAATGGAAACTCCTGATTCCATAGCGAGCTCTGACAGCATCATGAGATGCTTGGAAAAGGGGCTGACAAAAGTGCGTCCAGGCAAACTATCTTGACTGACAAAACTCATATTTTGGTTTAGTACGCTGATAGAGTTGCCAACGTTGAGTGCGATAGAGGCTTGGATACAAAGCTTGCTAGCGTGTCGATGGCTTTCAACACATGAGCCATGCTTCACTTGCAGTATCTCCATTGATAGTGCATCAGGATACGCGCTGCTCGAGTGATACTGTAAAGATTCCAACTCTGAGCTTGAGAGGTAGATTTTTGATTCTTCCCGTGCTTTGTCAATCGCAAGATAGATTGCAGCTTGTTCCGCCAAAGTCACACTATGTGAATCGTTGCTATCTAGTGCGACTTCAGCTACCGCGGTGTATTTGATTGCAGCTGTAGCATTTACAGAGAATATCAATAAGAGTGCTATCAAACGCATATATTTTCTCCCCTAGTTGCATATTAATAGGCGCAACGAGCAGGAACTTCACTTTTTTTTGCTAACTTTTTTTCACATCGCTATCAATATCCAGTGGAGATTCAGTGCCATCAAACGTTATGTTGTCGAGTCTTCCTTGTACGTCAAACATATCTAGAGATCCATCAAGTGCTGAAGGAGGAGAGATCAACGCTTCAGTTGTTGAAAGCGTCGAGTTTCCTGTAGATAAGGGCTCCGAACTTGACAACGTAGACCTTGTATCATCAGACGGTAATTGCTCATTGGCAATATTGCTTCTTTGATAATCTGTCAACGCGAAGCCGTATCTGTCAGACAAAAATTGGATTTCCTTCCAATCCGATGACGTTATGTTGGCGCCTGAATCTTGAGACGAGAGGACGAGAGCTACTTGGTTTTGAGTAAGTGTTCCACGTTGCTCTAGATCTCTTACCGCAGTTTCTTGTGCAGCATCATTGACGGTTATGTCAGCAATCGGTTGAGCAGGAATAAGAGCTTCACTTGCCACCCCCTGACTCGGGCTTTCTTGGTTTGCAAAGTCAACGTTGTTTCTAGTGGTTACGAGTTCCGCCCCGTCACTTCCCTGAAGGTCTTTTATGTCCTGAGAAATGTACGGAGTTTCTTCACTACTTCGACTAGTGGTTTGAGCAACTGTCTCGCTGGTGGGTATGAGATCTGAACTCGGCTCATTGCTTACGTTACTAGGTAGTGGCTGTACTTCTTCAGTCGCTCTAGTTGGCGAGAACTCCGAGACTGCTTGGGTACTCGCGACGTTGGTAGAGCCTTTTAGCTCTGTACCAGTTGGTCCTGGCTCTGGTTTAACAGTATCCACATTAGCAAGAGAGTCTGGTGCTGTCGTAGATTCAGGTGCAGGCGATTTCGCTTCGGGCGCAGGTGAGTTCACGTTTGGCGCAGAAGACGAAGAGCCAGTTTGACTTACGATACCAGCAAACGTCTGCGCACCGTTGTTACCCGCTTGTGGTTGACCTACGTCGACCGATTTTGTGCTGCTAGGTTCGCTAGGTTCGCTAGGTTCGCTAGGTTCGCTAGGTTCGCTAGGTTCGCTAGGTTCGCTAGGTGCTTGGGTGCTCGCGACGTTGGTAGAGCCTTTTAGCTCTGTACCAGTTGGCGCTGGCTTACCCGTATCCACATTGGCAAGAGAGTTTGGTACTGTCGTAGACTCAGATGCAGGTGAATTCGCGTCGGGCGTTGGCGAGCTAACGTTTTGCGCGGAAGGCGAAGATCCAGGTTGACTTACGACACCGGCAAACGTCTGTGCACCGTTACTATTCGATTGTGGCTGACTTACGTCGACCGATTTTGTGCTGCTAGGTTCGCTAAGTGCTTGTGCACCCGCGACGTTGGTAGAGCCTTTCAGCTCTGAAGCAGCAGGTGCTGATTCAGATTTACCCGCATCCACTTTAGCAAGAGAGTTTGGTGCCGTCGTAGACTCAGATGCAGGTGAATTCGCTTCTGACGGTGGAGCGATTACGTTTGATGCTGAAGTAGTATTATCACTTCTACTTGCTACCTTCCTCTCAGCGCTGTCACCCGTAGTATGTTGGGTTATGACTTCAGGTAAACTCGTTGCAACCTTGTTCGTTGGTTTGTCTGGGAGTGCTCGTCCAACAGGAGAGCTATCACTAGAGTATTGAGGATCGACAGCGACCTGCTTAGTAGGTGCTAGTCTACCTTTGTCGTCTTGCTGTACCTCTCCCTTACTAGCAGTAGAAGTGTCGGTCTCAGAGGTAGGGCTACTTGGTTGTTTTACAGTTGAAGTTGGTGCGGCCTTTTCAGTTGTGGGGGTCACCCATCGCCCTGAAAATTGCTGAGGTTGAGGACTCTCTGTTTCTTTAGATGCGTAGATGCGTTCGCGCTGAGCATTACTTAGTTGGATATTATGTTGCGCTGCTAAATTCTCTACTTTAGCTAGCTGCTCTGGAGGGATATTGGTAGCCAGAGATTGTGACTGACGCACAAGTTCAGCATCTTCAGATTTGATTGAACCATGTTCAACAAGACTTTTGAGTTTAGCGTTTTGACCATTATAGATAGCGGTCTCTGATTGAGATTTACTATTGTTTTCGATAGGTCGAGAAAAATCGACAGAATAGCTTGGGTCTTCAAGTTGCTGCACTGCTTGTGACCTGCCTGAAGAGGTTTCACCAGATACTCTGGCATATGGTCTTTCGTTAAAATAATCATGCATAGCTTGTCCTGCCTCGCTAAATTTAGAGGTGACAAACTTGGACGCTGACTCATTTGTTGAGTTGTCACCAAGAGCGCTTGAAACATGCATGACATTGCCTAGGTTTTCTTCGTTCATCGAAGAGCGACCATGGGCTTTGTAGCTTATGTAGTCTCTATATTGTTCGGGCGTGTATAGCCCCGTTTGTAAGCCAGAAACTTCTTTCGCAAATGTCGGATTATCAGCTACTAAATCGCGTACACGAGTTTGGAACTCATTAATTTTCTTGATGTTATTGTCATCAAGGTTGCCGTTACTAACCAGTGCATGATCAAGCATCGACTTTCCGTCTTGCCCCGGCATAGACATAGCCGCGAACGTTGCAAATTCAGTTCGTGCTTGTGAGTTCTGATAATTGACAGCAGGGGAAGTCCAAACGGAACCCTGGTTTGCAATAAACCCTTCGCCTTTATCAAAAGATATATTCGATAGTCCAGTATCCAGAGCTTTTTTGGCAAACGATGAAAGAGTACCGAAATTACGCAATCCATTATTTGCGGCCTCCAGAGCAATCCCAGAGTTGGACAATGGAATAAAGTCATGGGCTGCTTGGATTACAGAACCAAGCGTTTGCTTGATAAACTGATGGTTCAGTTGATCAGGGCCGTTTCCAACTGCGTCGTTAACCGTCGCAGAGTGCTTTTTAGTTAGGGTGGCGTTTTCAATATGCTGATCTTTTGCTTTGGCTTCGTTGGTAGCACGAGCTTTTGCGACAACTTGCTTGCCTTCTTCATAGGTACGTTCTGGAGACTGAGCATTGACCGTACTAGTGACAGCGTTACCTACGTTGGCACCTTCAGTTGCAATAACTTGGCTTGCACCTGTCGTGTTAGTAACGTCATTGTAAGCCGGTAGCTCAGGCAAAGAGACCAGTTTGCTTTGAAGAAGAGTTAAATTGTTGCCCATGGCTTCGAGATTTTGCTCACCAATTTCTTTACCAAGAGATTTAAATTCTGTGGCCATGGATCCAAGCATGTGGATTCGTTTATCAAAATCTGGTTCATTAGCAAACTTTTGCTGTCTTCTTGCGACTGATTCCTTCCACACTTCCGCTGAGGCCATGTCTCTGTTGCCGTCAAAATACTTCGCTCTCTCAGTGATAGCGCGGGTCAGATCATTAGAAGATAAACCAGTAGTGTTATTGTTCATTAGGAACTTTTCCATTCTTCCGCCACTGTAAGCTGCCGCACTTAAGTTGGTTGGAGCATTAATTGTCATACCTCTCGTAGCACCAAGCGTCTGATTGTTAAGCTCCATGCGCTGCTTACTCTCAGAATAGCTTTCACCCGCTTGCCACATCTTCGCAAACGCACTGTTGTCATTGTGGTTGCTTGAAAAAGCTTTTCTAAGCTCTGCGACGCTGGATACTTGGAAGTCGCTGCCGGAGTTTTTCATCTCCTGATTGGTGGCTTGAATTGCTTTTTGCATCGACTCTTTTTCGTCTTTGCTTAGCGTCATGTTGGATTCTGCACCAAATACACCGCCTTTACCTCTCGCGCCAAAGCCAGCTTTAGCAACTACCTTCTGCGCTTCGTCATAGGACAAATTGTTTTGGTGAGCATATTGTCGAGTGAGCGCGTGCTGAAATTGACTTGCTTCAGAGTAGTTTGCACGTTCCCCACTTGCGCTAGACCCGCTTAGTGTGCTTGAACGAACATGCGCAAGTGCTTGCTGATATGAGGTGCTGAACTGTTGTTGGGACGACATCATTGCGCTACTCAACGCTTGCTGACTGCTATTGATTGAAGAACTGATTCCCGCAACACCACTCATGTTGGTCATACCAATATCGCTCAGACCTGATGTTGTACGAACAGTTTCACCGTTTTGTCGAGTAAACGAATCTAGACCAACTTTGAAGGAGCCTGACGCAACATTTGGAGCTAATTGCGGCGCAAGTGGAGCTGCGTTCACACCACCCCCTCCGAGGCGATTGGCCATAGAAACCATGGCGTACTCGCCTCCTTTAAGCATGATGAAAGCGAGTAGTGGTATGAAGGTGTACATCATGGAAGCATTAGCAACGTAACTCGAAGCTGTTGTGTAGAAGGTATTTAGTCCACCAATACTAAAGGCATCGCCGGAGCTTAAGGATGCCGTTTGAAATTGGTGCCTTTGGATAGACCAATCTAAATAGAAATCAATTAGGGCTGCAACGACCGGATAGAGCCCCACCAACAGTAGTATTTTGACAAATCCAGTGGCAGTTTTTAATCCACCTCCAAATACAATCATGAAGGAAGCCAAAGGCGTACAGAACCAAGCAAAAACCTCCATTATGGTTATCAGAGCAGGAGCCATTTCTAGCCATAGTTGTCTCATGCTTGATTGTTCAACGATACGTTTAGACTTTGCTTGAAACTCTTGATAGTCAGCAAGATAGTACTGGAAACCCTCATCTTCAGTACGCAGTTGTGCATTCTTGTAGTGATGGTACGCAATGAAATTATTAGTGACAATGTCACGTGTTTCTAAAGATTGAATACCTAGTTGAATGATTGCATTGTCTACTTCTTCTTCACTAAGGCCAGTGAGTGAAAGCTGACTAAGAATTGCTTGATAGTAACCAGTGGATGCGTTGCTAAGTTCATTTGCAATTAGGGTGTATGCGCTTTGGCAAGTTACCGTCCGGAAACTGTCGGTATTGATTTTTACTTGCGTGAACCATGCTGTGGCATCGACTTTTAGTTCTGTAAGTGGTGTAGATGACTTATACAAACTACCGATATCGGCTTGGGTTATTCCAGGATAGTTCATCCGCAGATCTTCGTAATAGCAATCATTAATGTAGTTATCAAATGACGCAGAAAGGTCGGTACGAAGACCGGACCCGATAGCTCGATAGGGTTCAGACCGACCACCCACGCCCTCGAGCTTTGTCACGACGCGAAGCGCATCAAGTTGACCGCCCTCCGCTTGTCGAGGTGATACAAATAAGTCTTCTAGCGTATCTAGAAATGCGTATGGTAATCCTGTTGCAACAGAGCCACCAATAGCAATAGCAGCAGGCATTTGAGGGTAATACGCGACATCTCCCGTTTTGGGATGCTCTAGAATCACATCGATTCGTGGAACAAATGTAATAAGCCAAAAAATATAGCCTGTTATCAGCATTTTGAAGTCAGGGAATCCTCTATCAAAGATCCCTTGTAGTGCACCAGTGAAAAACGAGAGTACAAGTGCAACACCGAGCATCGCATTCGGGACACCGAATTCACCCGTATCAACATCGAAAGCCATTTGCAGAGCTCTGAAAGCAAGAGAGGTAAAATCAAAGTTACCTAGCGTGTAAATCGTCAGTTCCATTGTGCGCTCCTAGAGAATCCATGGCATTTCTATTGACCACTTACGAATAAGTTCACGTGCTGCCTTGGCAGAATCAGATTCGCGTCGGGTTGATATTTCGCTGGTTAAGCTATCCATCTGTTTGTCGATGTCTGAAATCGCCTCTTTGATAAACTCAGCTTGCGTTAGATGGCTGTTCTTTATGGTGAAATGAGTAGCCATGAGATCTCTTCGAAGCTCATCTCCAAGGTGTTGTGCAAAGCGATAAGCGATTTCGTCAGACAGATAAGCCACCATGCCGTTAACTTGTTTAATGTCATAACCTCGAAGAGCAAGACGTCTAAAGACTTCGTAAACGTTGAACGGACTGCTGATAAACAAAGATTGCTGTGCACTGGTGATTTGATTGTTAGGGCTTCGGCCACCAGTACGAATAGCAGAAAGGAGGTTGTTTGCACTAGGTTGCTCACAATTGTCGTCCTGAGCACCTGTAATTATTTGGCAAACATGCATTGCAAGTGAGACCCAGTTAGGCATTGGTTGTTCAGAAATTTCAAAGCACTTTGAGTCACTTGGGTTAACACATTTTATATAACTGAAGTCTTTTTCCCTTCCGAACGCCAAGTCTTTTAACGTAAAGCGCGAAGAAATGGTCTTAGAGCCCAATTCACTAGAATCGGAGAATTCAAAGATCTTTGCACCCACGAGACTTTGCATAATTTCTTCGTATTTCCAACCATGGGTAGTTTGAATGGTTGATACATTTGCGAGATCCATCGAAACATAGATGATATTGCCAAAGTACTCAGAGCTCCCTGGATCAAAGCTTCCAGATGGTTCAATGTCATTCAAAATAGTCGCTAGACTTTTGCCGGGCAGACTGGAAAACCACTCACCTGTATCTGAGACCCCTTCATTAACTGCGGACATCCAAGTGTTGTTTCTAATCTTCTCAGAAATGCCAAAGTTGTCGTTAGCCCACCTCGCCATCGCTTGACCAGATTGACATGAGTCTTTGAAGAATTTATTCCATTCATCGAGCTTTTCTTTTAGTGCTTGCATAAGAGAGCTACATTGAGCACACAAGCTGTCTACAGCTAGCATAAACGCATAAGAGCCTGTACCCGCGGCAATCTGACGCATTGAGTTTTGTAGCTGGCCGCCTAAATCCCGAATCATACTGAATGCTCCCATCTGAATGTCGATTCCATTACAACCTGCAGCAAGTGAGGGGGGTTGAAATCGCATCAAGTTCTGGGTGGAGGTTTTGAAGCGCATATTGTAGGAACCAAAAACGACGCCACGACGCTGTTGTGTCTCTACACTGGTAACGCCATGGCTCACTTCATAGGCGTCGAATAAGTCTGCGAGAGGTGTGGCTGAAGTGTGCCAAGAACAGACACTAAGAGAACAAAAAAGAATCAACAGTGAAAGCTTCATTAGAACTCTCCTTCTACTACTTCTGGCAGTGGGATATGGACATGAACTTGACGGATAGTCTCTGTCGAATCTGACGTGATGAAATCCTCATAGAATTTTTGGTAGCTGGGTTCCATAGCGCTTTTATCGGCTAAGTAGAATTGAATGAACTCATAGCTACTGTCTTCTACAAGTGAATAGAGTCGAACAGATAGAGGGTCTTCTTTGACTAGAGCTCGATATCGAAGCGTAGGTAGAACTGCAGCGTAGTAACGCATAATGACAGGCATCACGTTCTCGTCAGAAGATTCGATTTCAGTGATGAGCGTATTGACCTTTTCGATATCGATAGTTGCAGCTGGGATCGAATCGAAAGGGGAAGCCATCACATATGGCGATGTACTGACAAGTGCGGCCAGAGTCGTTGTTACCCAGATTTTCATAGTTCAATCCATCATGCTTGAAAATTGAACCAAGCATGGCAGATTGATGACGTCGTTTTTCTGATTAAGCAGCCCAAATGATGTGATTAAGAAATAGGCTTCAGTCTCAATGCAGTCTTTTGTTATTCGTTGGGTAGTAAAATCTGATTGAAGTACGCCGCATCTGTAGCCATTCGTTCGGCATCTGGAATTTGGTCGTTTGGGATCTGATAGCGGTTAGTTCTTTGGGTCTTGGCAACACTGTTGAACTCAGTATCCGTTATCAAGTCTGCCGTTTTAGATTGTTGAAAAATTAGCTCTTCGATTTCACTTACAGTGTGTAGCCCCTGAGTGATTGGGATGACAAACTCACCGTCATAGGTGACTAAGAACAGAGCGGGAACACGTGCCACCTTTAATTGCTTATGCTTTTGTCCCATATCAAACGTATAGTTTGGATATAGTCCTGAGACTAAGCCAGGTCCATCAATACTTATTGCTTGAATATCAAGTCCACCATACTCAAGATGTTTTAGCAGCGGTGCTTGTCTGTTGCAAAGTTCACAGTCACTTTCAAAAAAGAACCATAAGCCTGCCTTTTTGCCGATTTCTTCTAGTAGGGTAGCTCTATTTGCATTCTGTTGGGCATTAAATGCACCAATAGCAAAGCTTGTAGCAGGCCGTGCGAGCGATTCATTGAGAAGAGGGGTGTTGATAGAGTCTTGGATGAACGCATCGCTAAATTCCGTCGACTTGTCCATGATCACGCGTTGGAGGAGGCGAACTCTTCGGATGTTTTCTGGTGTTGGGGAATCTATAGCAGCATCGCGAAACTTAGGCCATTGTTCCCGGATCCATGCTGAGCTGAGAGGGGCGGGCGCTGATGGTTGCATAGGTGTTGAAGTAATTGGTGTAGTGCTCTCTTGAATAGGAGGCTCTTCTTTTTCCGGTTTAGGTGGATCCTCATCATAAAAGTGCCACCCAGACGGTGCATCATCAGAGCGCGAAATATAGTCCCCAGTGGTAGATAAACATTGAAACGGCAGTAGTACTGCAAGAATAATAATTGGTCTCATAAGCCACTCTCTCTATTACGACTGCCGCAGAATGGACATACTGTCAGATCTTTCTCAAACTTCACGATGTAAAGACAATGGCATTCTCGACTCTGGCACTTCACCATCTTGAGAGAGTGCTCCCGTATTTTGAGAAGAACGCTTAGTGCGCGGTTGATGTCGAGATGGTCACGGCAGGATTGGTGATCATAGGTAACAGACAAAACTTGGTAGCTTTCAAGAAACGCTTTCGGATCTATAGGCTTTTCAATATCGGGGTCTTTAGTTAGTAAGGTGTAGGTTTGATAGAAAGCTGCAGTCAATTGGTATGCTTCAAGATTACTGAACTCAAGGAAGCTGCTGACTTTCCCTGAACGAGTTAAGGGCACGGTGCGCTCTTTCCGACGTTCATCAATTTCATTTCTCACATTCAATGAACAGGAATTGAAAAGGTTTTGTATAGTTAATCGAGTCGCACCGAGGGTGGCGAGCTCAAGAGCGGTCTTGTTTGATTCAAAGTGGTTACGTGTAGAGGTCGATAGCAAGTCCATAATTGCCTCCGATAACGTGTTACTTAAAGACCTCACGAGTAGGTGAGGTCATTGGAGGTCAAATTGCTGCAATAAATGACGATGTTTGTACAGCGTGACGACAAAGAAACGACTGCAACAAAGCCTTGCGATCTTGATGCTCTACAGCGGCAATTAAGTCGTCCCCGCACCGAAGTGTAAATGGAATAAAGCCATGGTCAATGCAACGAAGAATCTCTGTCGTAGAGAGAGAGGCAAGGGCTGTAATGTCCTTTCTAGAACAGTACAAAAGCGCACGCAAGTTATCCGGATGCTCTTTAGCAAGCTTGCTTAGTTCAATGAGGATTGGAGTTGCTACGCAGTGCATTACGTGTATTGTTGAATTGAATTTTTTACATTGATTATGTAGGCGATAGGTTTCAAGGTAGTCGGAAAAGTCATCTTTTCGACATGCGTCCACGAAAGCTTCTATGCCCGAGCGGTGGCGTATATTGGTCTTGATAAATTCAAGAGGACAATTCACACCACGCAAGAAATCACTTAGCTGCTGAGGGTCTAGTTTGCGAAATTTTTCAGCATTAAAATGCACGAAAAAATTGTTTGAAGTGTCGCGAAGACTGTGTGAGTGAGCCGTAAGAACCAAGTTTCTTGATAGCTCAGAAAACTGACGTAATCTCATAATTATTCTCCGATATAAAAACTTTTTTGCCCAAAAAAGTTTTGGTGGAAAGCCGCCCTGGCTTTCCGGCTTGATCTAACTTCCTAGTCAGATCGGAGTGCAAATTTCCTATTTGCACAGCAAGAGTATTGTTTGCAAAGTAATCGATTTCAAGGTTGAAAAAATTAAGTGTTGCAATTTGTCAAATCTAAACTTGTTTCAATTCTGAGACTTATCTGTACTTTCTACCATTAATTCTTCTTCCATGAACATCAGGTTATCAAGAAGGGAATTACTATGGTTATCGATGGGCTCGTTTATTGCACTAGAATCATCGACATTGGTAGAAGTCTCTGAATATTGCGCAGCTTGGTCTTCTTCAGCCATGAAATAACCAAAAGCGTAACAAATCTCTTCCAAAGCCCGAGTCGGCGACTGGGAGGCCGAAAGATAAGCCGAAAGCTCTGGGTAGATCTCGCTTACTGAGAGTCGAATCTCCACCACTGGAAGCTTAAGTCGCCTACCTTCTAAAGCGTATAAATCGACGGTGGATACGCCTTTGGCTTTAACAAACGCATTAAGCCCACCAAGTAAAAGCTTTCGCAAAGCTCTAGCTTCGAAGTTTTGATAAGACTCCGGGATCGCTGCGTGAGAGCAACGAATATTATGCCGGCTCGTCATGGGTACGCTCTGCATTTTGGCTGCTTCGCCATTGGCGAGCAATCTCCCCGAAGCCACGAACCACAGCACTTGCATGGTCTTCTACGAGTATGATGCGATGGTGAGGGAATGCTTTCTTCATCGGTTCTAAGAAGTAAGGCGCAGGACCACCAGCTAATAGAAATTCAGCAATATCGACAGCGCTGCCAACCTTGTTTTTTGTAAACTCAATGCAGTCATTCACATGAGCTCGAATGATTGGAAGTACGTCAAAGCTCTCACAAGTTGGAAAAGAGTAAGATCTACCAAAGACGTGCAGTTCACCTGTCCTAAATGCTTGGTCAACGTGCTCGGCACTTACGTTGGCGTTAAAGCTGTTCGTCAAATGAAGCGAAACCGCCGCAAGCGTTTTATTGTGGCCGATCTGCGCGGCACCAGATTGAGGCTTGTCAGGCAATAATCCGGATACAGTAAGGCAGTCAAATGTGCCGTAGCCTTGGTCGAGCACTGCCCTTTTCGGAACTCCATTTAGAAAGTGCATGATGTCCTCTCTCGGGTTCTCTTTATCGGCAGTTTTCTTTGCATGCCATAATAAAGCGCCAAGAGGCTGAGCAAACACCTTTACGTGTTTGACGTTTATTTTTCGGCTACCTATGAAATGAACACCACTCATAAGGTCTCTGACTTCTTTGGCTTTGATAAGCGCATCTAAAGGTAGTCCAACAACAAGGAAGTCTAGGCAGTCATTGGGCTGTAATCCCAATGCGCCTTTATACAAAGCTAGATAGCGCTCACTGGATACGAAGTCGGAATGAAGAGCACGAACGCCATCCGCAGCTTGGCTAGAAACATTGGGACCAACTTCATAGTCAGTGCCGTTCACGTGGACTATGACTGAAGCTTCACTGGTGGATTTCCCTTTCCACATCGCTGCGTCCGTGCTTGAGTGATCGAGTTTGTTAATCCTGACTATTCGAGATGGGTAATCAATATAAAAGGGCACTCTATGATGTAGGTTAGTGGTAACGGCACATGTACCAAACCCAATATCAATCGCAGCTGAGGTAAGTTCATTCTTACTAGACATAACAGGCTCCAAATTAAAAAATCACTCTTGAAAAATAGGTTCTCGAAAGTAGCCATTGGTAAATTAAGCAGCCAAATTGAGCTTGCCTAAATGGTTAAGTTACCGCATCTGCGTTAAATACAGGAATATGTGTCGGTGAGTGGCAATGGTGAAGCAAGAAGTGGCGAAAAGAGGCGCGCGCGATTTCGGGTTTGCGTTGGCTACACACCATTCAAAGCGTAAAAGGCTAATAAGAGAGTAGTAGTGGCAAAAGGTGGCAAAAGTGTAAGGGGGGAGATTAGCACTAAAAAGCTCGTAAATTGGCAGATAGAGAATTCTATGTTGAGCATACTTTCTGAACGGTATTTCTAGTATTGGGTGGAAAGTGGGCGTGAAAATCATGAGAAAAATGAAATACACTTATAAAACAAAATGATAGATTTTTATTTCATTGATAATCACAGCCTGAAGGACAGTAATGGGTGGAGAGCCATATTTTTACTAGTGCGAAATTGGCCTGAATTTTTCAAAAGAACATAAAAACAATAAGTTAGAATTTTTCTTGAAGTCACAATTTTCGAGGAGTTCCCGTAATGGGTGGAGAGCCAAAATTATGCATGTAAAAAATGCGCGTGTATTTGAGAAAAGCACATAAAAACAGTCGTATACCTTACTACTTAAAGTAAAATTAGCCAAAAGAATGGGTATTTGGGTGGAGGGCCAAAAAAACAAGAAATTATCTGTAATGGGTGGAAATACTCCTCACTATCCACCCAAGAATTATGCTGGGGGAATATCCACTGCCAATTATTATCGTCCCTGGCACGCGCCATCGCGAGAAAGGTTCTGCAGCGACGCCTTTCACTCTGACCTAAATATCGACCTTGGCCATCGCGGCCTAGAGCGCTAGATAAGCCTAGAGCGGTTTCAATTACATCTAAAGGCGATTAATGGCTCTTTCCACATTCATCACCGCTATCTTGGCCAATGCGGCCTTGAGCTCGTGCTGGGTTAGTACTGTTGGAATGGATCCCTGCGTCATGCAGCCTGTCGCTGTGCCTAGGGTGAAGAGCGCGCTGGACTGTGCCGTTGGCAAGGCTCTCGAAATCAGAACAATCTAGGTATCTAGCGGCGACGCATTAGGGAACTGCCTCAGGGTCATTCCAATTAAGACTGGGCGAGTCAACACCAGTAGAGCGCATAGCGCTGATATGGGCTTTGTATTCGTACTTAGGGGCGTTTTCAGTCAGTAGGCTCGATGCTCTGGCAATACCACCGAGGGAAACTGCTAGGTAGCCTGCTAATCTCAATCGTCGAGCCTAGGGCTTAGCCAATGTGATCGGGCGCTCTGTAGCTCCTGCCAGGTGACATACCTTCCAGGTACAGGCCACAACACCGCGGGAATCCGCTAGGTAGCCTGCTAATCACAATCATCGAGCCTAGGGCTTAGCCAATGTGATCGGGGCGCTCTGTAGCTTCTGCCAGGTGACATACCTTCCAGGTACAGGCCACGACACCGAGGGAAACTGCTAGGTAGCCTGCCAATCACAATCATCGAGCCCAGGGCTTAGCCAATGTGATCGGGGCGCTCTGTAGTTCCTGCCAGGTGACATACCTTCCAGGTGCAGGCCACGACACCGAGGGAAACTGCTAGGTAGCCTGCCATTCACAATCATCGAGCCCAGGGCTTAGCCAATGTGATTGACACGCTCTGTACGCTCAATCTTGAACACCATTGCTAGGCAGTGGTCACAGTGATAAGGCAAGCTGCTGGGGAGGCTTATTGTCGCTGGTGGCGACCCTAGAGCTTCGCCAATGTGAACGTCACTCGCTTCTTGGCATAGCCCGGTATACGTCTCTCCTCAAATCTCGACGCCAGAACCGTCGCCCGCTACTGCACTTTGCGCTGCCAACATTTAATTCTATTCAAACCTACCTCTAAACAACCTGACAATCACCAGCGAAGAGGACGGGTCACGCCTGGGCTCTGTACTAGGTGAACTTTACGACCGGGGTACGCGCCAGGTTAGCGCCACTGGCCTGGGCGAGTACCTTGGCCACTGAGCATTTGAATTCAGCAGGGTTGTTCGTTTTCTAACCAGTGCGCGATACGCAAGGAAAATGAATAACACGCGTCATTTGGGCTGCTTATTTCGATTTTGGGAATTCTTTAAGTGCTTTACTGAGCTCTAAATGCACAGGAGGTTGCCATGAAAGAACGATACAACCCAGATTTCCCTACCCTGAGTCTGCATCACTTTAGTGAGGCTAGATTCAGCATGGAGCACGAGCTGAATCGTGCAGCTGGTGTTGTGCTTGATGGTATTAGGCAGTTCTACACGGAGCCGCAGCAAAAAGAGAATGCGCGTATCAGTCAGATCAAGCAGAAGGGATACCGCAAATCAGAGCACTTCGGGCAAGTGGCGATCTTCTTTTCGGTGAATCGGCGCAACAAGAATTACCCAGACGCGATGAACTATGAGCTTAGATACCGAGATTATGCTCGTGATGATGATGGCCAGCGCAAATACAACGCGAAACACTCAAAGGCGCGTCTCTTGGTTTTGCGAGGCCGCTCGTATGAGATCCGTAAAGGCAGTTACAGTAGTGAGTCTAGAGGCTTCTTTGCAGTCAAATCGCTGTCACGTCACATGAAGTCGTGGGAGCTCGAATTGCATGAACAGCTTGTCAACAATGTTGGGGTGCACCTTCTGTACTACTACCGCCTACGCAAGCACTACCAGAATATCTGCGCTGATGAGCGCTCACTCATTGAAACCGAGATCAGAAATCGATTTTTGATCTCCATTCCGGCCGCGCGCCGAAAGACCATCGACGACTTGCTGCAGTTTCGTGGCGAATTACTCGATAAAGCGGGCTTGAGCCCTACCTACGAAGGAAATACTTATGGCTAAGTTTATTCAGAAACGAAAAGCGCTCCAGTTCGAGGTGAACTGCCAGTCTGAAATCATGCACCGAATCTTGCTAGAGAGGGGTGGTGTATTGGTTGGCGCATTGCAGCGTGTCGCGACGCTTCGTGAACACTCCATTGGTCAAAAGCATCTACTCAACGCGATTGACACTCTGTTTAATCCCATTTTTGAACGTTTTGAAAATGACTACCTTCACTTAAAGCGAGAGTCTGACATTCTTGTTCGCCAGGGCAGAAAGGCGCTCAAGCGTCTCAACGTGAAAGAAAATGAATTGAAGTTCGCGGTACCTGAATCGTTCTGTCACATTCTAGAGCTTACGCATCCGAGCATGCTCAGCGTTGCAGACAGGGTCAGCGCAATGGATACGCTAGCGACCAGGCTTGAAAATTACTGGTACTGCGCATTGATTGACGACGAACAGTACGATGGCATTCGACGTCGATTGACAGGAATGATCCTTCGTATCTGCAATGAGATTTACGAGCAGACCAACCGCCTACGTTCCTCTACAAAATCGATACGTTCGACTAGGTACAGCGTTATCAATCAGCTGACCGCTTTTAATCAGCAAGCGGCCTATGAATCGGACCGATTAGCGGAAGAAGCGGCAATTGCAGAAGCTGTCGACACTGCGGATAGCGCAGTTGAAACGGACAATACTCAGCATCACCTGATTGATGACACCTTTTCCACTGAAGACATGACCGAGATGCTTGAAAATGTGGAAAGCACGCTTGAGAGCGATGTCATTGTCGATGACCAAGAGTTAGATGCTAACGTTGAGCTCGACGAAGAGCAGGTGAATTAACGCATGCTTACTTACGTTTGGGAGAAACTCAAGTTAAGCGCCAAAGGGCTCGACCTCGTGCGCCTTGAGTTACAAAACTCAATGAGCGCGGCCATCATTGATGAGCAGCGCAAACACATTGCTCAGATGCAGCAACAACTGCGCGAACTCATTGAGTATCCCCCAACACCAAGCGGCGTGCCAATCGTCAGTCGTTCTGATATTGCCTATGTGTACCGCGCCATTCTTCGAGAGACCTGGCTCGCTTCTGGGATGACCCCGGAAAGTACTGTACAAGGCAAGATCACCTTTGAAACCACTTACCTTGCGGTTATCAGGCGCATGATTGGTTTTTACCATCTGCTCCCTGCGTCTGAGTACAACCATCACCGTGAAGTTGGGGGACTACTGCGTCATTCGCTGGAAGTGGGCTTGATGTCGCTACGCGCGTCAAAGTTTACCAAGCCCAACCCAATTGGCTTTCAAGATATCGAGCGCGAGCGGATCCCGCGCTGGCAGTTTGCTGCTTGGCTTGTCGGTATTATTCACGATGCCGGGAAAATCATCGCTGACATGGAAGTGATCTCTCATAAGCCAGAAGGCCTGGTGTGGCAGCCCCAGGTTGAAGATATTTTTGAGTGGGCGGAGCGCGAGTCCATCCGCCGCTACACTGTCCATTGGCGCGCTGGTCGCGTTCACCAGGAGCATGACAATCTTTCAGTGATGCTGCTTGATAAGTTACTCACTGACGATTTGCGTCGCTGGTTATACACTTCTAATGACAACTTGTCTCTACCGCTTATCAATTGCCTGCGCCACTACAAACAGAGAGACGGCTACCTCGAAATTTGCCTTCGCGCCGCTGATAATCGCTCCGCTGAAGCGGACATGCGAACCCAATGGCACCGTGCTTTCGGTAAACGACGCATCGGCGTGGAAACCTCGATTGTTCTTGCGATGCGCGATCTCTACAAGCGAAGCTGGCATAAAGGCATGGGCAAAGAGCATGCGCGTGTGTTCATGATTGATGGAAGTGTCTATCTGGATGCTGATAAGGCGATTAAAGAGATCATCGCTTATGTAAATAAGAGCCTGAATAACGCCCTACCTATCGTTCCTCAAGGGGTGATCAACATTATGTACGATGGCGGTATGCTCCGTCGTCTTCACCCATACTCTCAGACCTGTGAGCTCCGCTTTACCAAACCAAACAAAGAAACTGTATTCAAATACAACCTGGTGCAGCTCAACTGGAATGGCGCCTTGTTCGATAGCAACGTGTTCCCAGAGGATATGACCAATGCGACACTCACGCTCTCTAAGTTGGGTGAGCTGGTCAAAATTGACGAGGCCGGCCGTCTTGAATACTTCCCATCAAACATAGCCGAGGTGGAGAACTTCTTTAACGGCCATGATGTACCTGAGTTCATCGCATTCTCCGAAAAAGCGTTAAACAACATGAAAGGGCAAAAACCGGCAGCCCCGAGTGATGGCAAAGCAATCGAGAGCGCTGGCAAGCAGGAGCAGAGTGCCAAAGAGTCGCCCCCTGGGACAGATAAGCCAGCACAAGCGGTGACGCAAAACGCGGCCAATACTTCGCCTAAGTCCAAGAAATCCACTTCGAAAAAGGCGCAATCTCAAAGAGCGCTTACCAATGCGTGCAGTTCCCAGTCTAAAGCAGCCAAAAGTGGTAATCCCTCAAATGGCGCCTCATCGTCGAAATCGCAGCGTGCTAAGCAAGGCCGTACAGGGTTCGCACCTTCACCGAGCAGTAAGGTCGCGCAGGCGCTCGGTTCATTCAATGACAAAGCTGGGTTTGATGGACGCGATGTGCATCGTGAAGTACCTGATCATCGTTTGCAAGACGTGGTGGTACAAGACAGTGAGTCGGGGCGTGCAGTGAAAGAGATGGGCATCGATAAGCGTCCGAATGTGAAAGATGGCATGCCTGCGAATGTTCAGGCTTATCAAAATCAGGTTCAAATGCGAATGGACTCAGTCAGACACAATCCTACCGCTATTTTTCTTGCCTACTTACTCTCTCGAGGAGTGCTTGCCAATTACTGGCCAAAGGACAGAGATTGGATCCGCCCAGAAAAGCACAAGGGTTTGCTTTATGTCCGTGTCGGTTGGCTGACCGAGCTTCTCAACATACACAACCAAAGCGCCACGAAAGAACTTGACTTATTCGCTGTGGTTAAACAAAGCGACTACTGCCAAGCGGTCAAAGAGAAAACACTCGGAGACGGTGAGAACGGTTATGTGCAGGTGCTGCTGGATGTGTTTGCCTTGGCAGCGACCGTCGTCGCGGTGCCATCCACCGAGCTTTACAACATGGCGATGAAGGTCGACATACGAGGGGCACGATTTGCCGATCCAAAACCACTCGATGATAAGTATCAGCCGCTCAGCATCGTCAGCGCGTCATTCGCGAAGGCGTTACTTGAAAGCGAAGAGGCCAAAAGGATAGGTCTGTCCAAGGAGGCACTGCATGTTATATAGACCCGATACCGATACGATAACGCATCACTTTCGACCGGTTTATGAAGCCGATCAGGCTAAGGTATGGCTGGTGGGCTGTGCATTCTACGTAGTCGCTGGAGGTGTCGAGGCTGTTCGTCTGCTTTGGACAGGAAATTCGCTCAGCGACATGATGGCCTTTGCGGTTTGCGCAGCGCTTATCTGCGCAGTGATGGGGTACACCCGGTTTCGCCAGGCTTGGCCACTGGTAAAAAGACAAGCGAAGTTGGTGTCGTCACAACTGACCATTGAACCACTGGGAAAAACGCGTCAGCGCGCCAAGAAGTATAAAGACCGCACGTACTTTGGCGAGGGTTATAACTATGACCCGGAACACGCCACCGACGCCTACAAAATTATGGCGATGTCTACCAAGCGTCGTAACATTGTTGTCCCGGTCTACCTAAGACAGTTTGTTCCTTACGATCCAGATTTGACGGAATATCTCGGTGGGGAGCCCTTTTTAATGGGGCTTGGTGAAGAGCACCCCATTTCGGTACGTGATGATACCTGGCGTGCACACACATTGTGCCAGGGCTTGCCTGGTACCGGTAAAACCACGGCGCTGAAAATCGTCGCTCTTAATGAGCTTTGGCGCGAAGAGCCAGTACTGCTTATCGTCATCGACCCTAAAAATACCCCGGAGCTGAAAAACGGCTTAGAAGCGGAGATGAAACGCCAAGGCAAAAGCGATCAGTTCTACTACTTCTCTCCCGCGAGACCGACAGAGTCGGTGGTGGTGGATTGCTTGGCCAACATTAACCGAACCACAGATATCGCCACGCGCATCATTAACTGTATCCCAGAAGGTGGCGCCAGTGGTGAGGTGTTTAGAGCGTTCTGTTGGGAGCGAGTGAACCAAGTGGCTCAGGCGGCGCACTACGTCGGCGAGCGAGTGACGATAATGTCACTGCGTTATTACCTTCGACGTGAAGGCATGGCCAAGCTGGTTGAGTCGTGTCTTAAGCGTTATTACGTCGACAATTACGGTGACGAATGGGAAAAGAACCTCGCGAATAAATTCTCCAGCGTACCGGGCAAAAGTTTGTTCGATAAAATGATGACCTATTACCAGTCGACGCTGGCGCGTGATTACGCTGAAGAGTCGCTGTCGGGTATTATCGACCAGTTCAGCAAGTCCGACTCTGATGTCGCGTCAAAGACGGCATCGCTCAATGCACTGCTAGAGCAGCTCTGTTCAGAGCCATTATCACATTTGTTATCTCCAAATAACGACAAAGTCCTCGATAACGACCCGCGCATCGTGAACATCGAAGAGATCGCCCGAACCGGCGGCGTGTTATACATGGCGACCGATGGTTTGACTGACCCAATCATCAGTTCGTCCTTGTCGAAATTGGTGAGCTCAGCTGTAGCGGGGGCGTCGGCACATCGCTACAACTTTAGCCAAGGGGAAGAGCCCAAAGTCGTCTTTCTCATCGACGAGGCGCATTCCGCACTCAATACCATTTTGCTCGACCTTTTAGCCGTCGGTCGTCAGTCTCGCTATCAGCTGTTTCTCTGCACGCAAGGCCTGGCAGATATTTCTGATAAATGTGGTGAAGACACCATGATGCGCGTGCAGTCCTTGTGCGCGAACACCATCAGCTTTCGCTGTGAAGACAAACTGACTCGTGAGTATACCTCAGAGAAGATTGGCGTTGCCGACCTCGTCAAACACACCAAGATGCGCTCTAACACCACCAGCACGCACGACACGATGTCGCAGTTCACGGGTGGGCGCGGTATGCGCGAAGACTCTGAAGAGAGACCGCTCTTTCCGCCGCATTTGGTGTCCGCTTTACCGAACCTTCAAGCGATTTGTTCGTTCTCTAATGGTGAGAAGACGCTCGTGCGCTTGCCGGTCGAACCACGCTAATGGAGATGAGATGGAATTAGTCGTTGAGCAGCATGGCGCGAAGAAACTCATTCAGCTGACGTTAAGCAGCGGCGATTCGCGCTGGCTTCGAACCATGTACACCCAGTGGCCGCGCCTGGCAGATATCACCACTAACATCACAATGCTGGTGGGGCATCAGGTTGGCCATGACCAGGAGCGAGTGTTGCGATCGATCTTAACCGGGCTTATTGAATGCTACCGTCGCCATCTCGATGCCGGGTTCAGTGTGTGGTCAAAGCATGCGTTTGTCACCATCTTCAACGAGCTTTCCCATGTTTTTGACTATTCCGTGTCGATAGAGATGCACAAAGCGCCGCCAACGGACTGCTCCGTGTATTGGGACGTTTTAGAGTGCTCCTATCAAGAGTTCGTTGTGCGCCATAAACCCGCGCTCGATGCCGGTGAAGCAAGCTTGGTGTGTCACAAGAACAAGCACACCTTGACGGACTCGATGAGGCGCTCAATGACCATCTTGTTGCTGCCAAGGATTTACACCCGAGCGGATTTATCCATGTTTGGCTTAACCGCAAGTGTGGGCAAAGACACCTGCTACAGCTCGCTCGATGCGTTGATGGCACAAACGGAAGACAATGATAAGGAGCAAGACGATGTCCGCGTATGACACCAACGATCTTATCAACGAAGGCAATCGCGCCATCCTTGGCGACGGTAAGGCATCGTCGTCACGCATTGTGATTTTTGTCGTCGTGAGCTTCTTTTTGCTGCTTTCATACAGCACCTTCTTGGTGCCAACCGATACCCTCTCTGGCGAAATCGTCACGGAAGTAAAAAACAGTCAATCTGCTTTGGAGCCCGCTCAGTTTCGCATAGTGCTGGCACGCACCGAGCGTTGGTACGAAGCGTCCGTCGTCGCCACTGGGATCCAGCATTATCTCGACAGTCAGGTTTCTAAAGGGGTGAGAGAAGGGGAGGCGCGCGGTAAAGGCATGATGGCACTCTTCCAAAATGGCGCCGCTCGCGTTGGGCAGAACATCAAACTGATGATCTATCGCAGCCTGTTTCGGATTAATTACATGGCGCAGTGGTTTATCTATGGTTCTGTCGCGTTTTTTATCTTCCTGCTTGATGCGTACTACACCTACAAAATCCGCTTAAGCACCTTTGAAGTTCAAAATATCAAGCTCTCCACGGTAATGCTCAACTCCACCACGCTCTATCTCATCATTTTGTGGCTGTACCTGTTTATTCCACTCTGGGATCTGAGTTTTTGGAATTACCTGCCTCTGGTCTTTATGGCTGGCGGGATCTTGTCAACGACCACTCTCATCAGACACTACACGCGCGTATAAGGACTTTGGTATGAAACCCATTAGACGACAGCATTTCCTCACTAAGCCACTGACTTACTGGTCAAAGCGCAATGCAGCGCCTAGGCGTCGTAAAGGAGACACTCTGAGCGGGCAAATTGCGGACATGACCGAACGATTTAAGCTGTTCACTCGCATGAACACGCTGAAAGTCATCGCCATTGTTTCCGCAGTGGTGTTTGGTATTGCGCATACCTTGTATGTGTATCACTTCTGGCAAGCACCATTGCCGCACATCGCGCTTATTCAGCTTGAAGGCGCGGTGAAACGTGGTTCAAAAACGGCCGATGGCACCATCTTGTCTGAAGCGTTAAAAAAGGCGATGAATGACCCGTTGGCGCACGCAGTCATCATTGAGGCGAACTCCCCAGGCGGTTCTCCCGTTCAAGCGGAGATCTTACACCGCACCATGATGGACATGCGCGAGACGACCCACAAAGCCATCTATTTTTCAGTCGGTGAGGCGTGCGCGTCAGCTTGTCTATACATGGCGAGCGCCGCCGATGTTGTATTGGCACACAAGAACAGCTTACTGGGCAGCGTCGGCGTGCGAATGGACACGTGGGGTTTTGACAAAGTGCTCTCAAAGCTTGAGATAGAAAGGCGCACCATGACTGCAGGGGCGAATAAAGCCTCACTTGACCCTTTCTTGCCAGAGAATCCTGAAGTGAAGGCGCACATGCAAACGCAGGTGCTCACTCCTTTGTATCGTCAGTTTAAAGCCGCTTTGATTGAGGGGCGTGGCAACAAACTTGATACCGGCAACCCCAATCTTTTTACGGGGCTTGTTTGGACGGGTGACGAAGCGGTCGCGCTCGGCTTGGCTGATGACATCATGACCCATTTCGAACTGCGAGAGCAGCTGATGGATGAGTACGACATCACGCTCATTCAAAACTACACCAAACCCTCATTCAGTATTCAGAACCTTATGAGCTCGGATTTTTGGGCTGAAGTGGTCACGAAAGCGTTGACCAACCTTGAAGCTGAGCAACCTTTGACGATTCGTTAGGAGGACGTATGCGAACGATCACACTGCTAAACCAATATGACGAACTCTTCTTTCAGGTGACTTTCGATAATCGCGCTGATTGGGATTTCTGGTGGGCGGAGAGTTTAATACTGTTCAAAGTAGAGATGGTTAACGGGCGGTTCAAACACAACGATTTTGCTGTCCAAGATGCCATGGACGATCTTGAAATGCTCTTCGACATTTCGGTCGACGACAAGAAAGAGCTGGAACGAAGAGCATTTCTCCTTGCTGCGCTTTTGCGCTGGATGATTGGGGAGAAGCCTCCATTCTCCGATTTGGTGGTGTCGCTTCGTGAGATGCGATTCCGCTGGCCGGAATTGATCGATGTGGAATCGATGATGAAGCCCATGACGAACGCCCATAAATATATGGCGATGCGTGAGTTGTGCCATTATAGGCCGGTGACAAGCGATCAGTTCATCACCTTGGGGGGTAGGCCATGGATGATGTCCAGGTAGAGTCGAGGGAGCTTTTTATTGCTTTGATTGTTGCCGTGTTTGCCGCGGGGATAGCCCTTGCGCTCATAGCGCTGTTTATCCCCAATGTGGCGCGGTTAGTCGACATGCTCGGTGGCCACGGAGGGCTCATTATTCCAGTTGGCATTGGGGCAAGCTTTTTTGTGTTAACGGTAGCGACTATCGCAGACAGGCCGATTGATAAGAAGCGTCGTGGTGGAGAGAGCAATGAATAGCACACACTGGAAGGCAAAGACCTGCAGGCGAATTATCTGGGTATCGGCTGCGAATGCAGTGCTTGGAGCTGTGTTTGGGCTAGGCATTCCATTTTTGATATTGAACATGGATACGGCACTGGCGCCGTTACCTTACTTATCAAATGGTGGGCAGTCGCCCTGTCTCTTATACACAAATCCTCGAACTTAGTTCGGGGATTTTTTTTGAACTCTTTTCCAAGGCTGCGATCTGATCACTTAAGCAATATTGATTAGGTAGCTAATATGGAAAACTTAACACCAATGAAGTGGGCACAAGTACAGTTTGGTCTGGCAAAGCTTAACGACCCTAGACGAACTCAACGATTGATATCAATGGCTGCTTCACTTGCTAATCAACCAGGCGTTGCCGTGTCTAAGCTTGCTATTTCACCCGCAGATATGGAAGGCGCTTACCGCTTTATCCGTAATGACCAAATCCAACCGAACGATATCGCTGAATCAGGCTTTCAAGTCACCGCTCAGCATGCGCAAGACCACTCGTTACTATTGGCACTAGAAGATACGACCTCACTTACTTACCAACACAAAAGTGTACGAGATACTCTTGGACATACGAATCAAGGCAACCGAAGTCGTGCTCTTCTTGCTCACTCTATCTTACTTTTCGCACCTAATACTCATCAGGTAGTCGGTCTTATTGAGCAACAACGCTGGAGCCGAGACATCTCTAAACGAGGGCAAGGTCATCAACATGCGTCTCGCCCCTACAAAGAGAAAGAAAGTTACAAGTGGGAAAAAGCCTCACAAAATATGTCAACTCGCCTAGGTGAGCACCTATCTTCGGTTATCTCCGTTTGTGACAGAGAGGCTGACATCTATGAATACCTGACCTATAAGACAGAACAGCAGCAACGCTTTGTCGTGCGTTCGATGCAAAGTCGATGTATTAAAGAACATGACCAGAAGCTTTACGACTACTCAAACAAACTGCCAGTAGTAGACCTTAAAACGCTGAATATTCCTCAACGAGGTGGTCGTAAGGCCAGAGATGTTGAGCTGGAAATTCGATATGCTCCAGTCACTCTTAAAGCACCCGCTAACAAAGTGTCTGAACCGGATATCCCACTTTACTATGTGAGTTGCATTGAGCGTGGAGAGGATAAAGATAAATTGGCGTGGCACCTGCTGACGTCTGAAGTAATAAACTCGTATGATGACGCTATAGCGGTCATCAGCTATTACGAGCATCGGTGGCTTGTCGAAGACTATCACAAAGTCTGGAAAACCGGTGGTACAGACGTAGAGGCGTTAAGGATGCAGTGTGGTGAAAACCTTGAGCGAATGAGCGTCATACTCGCCTTTGTTGCCACAAGATTACTTCAACTACGCTTTATGAAATATGTTGAGCCAAAAGGTGATGTGATGAGTTGTGAAGTGGTGTTAGGTCATAAAGCGTGGAAGCTATTATGGTTCAAAACCGTAGGGAAGCCACTGCCAACCCAAGTACCAGATACCCATTGGGCTTATGAAAGCCTTGCTAGGTTGGGAGGGTGGAAAGACACCAAGCGAACAGGGCGAGCATCAGTCCAAGTGTTATGGGAAGGATGGTTCAAATTACAAACCATCCTTGAAGGCTATGAACTAGCGATGTCTCTTGAACGAGCAGACTTGTGATCAAGAGACAGGGCAGTCGCCCGGCTATTATTTGGTCGCACTGTGTGTGCTACTTGCGTGCTGTTTGACCGTTTTCATGCACTTCACTGAACTATGTCTTGCCAGACGACTACTTTCAAGGATTTGCCTTCAACAAACAAAAGGATCGCTCTCATGAAACTAGAACCAGATAAGTCGATGGCGTACAGGGCGCTATTAAAAGACGCGCACAAAAGAATAATGCTGAGTGTCGCTGGCTGTGTGTCGGTGCCAATTGTATTAATCGAGCTGGATGCAGTGATACAACAGCTTGACCCGCTCGGTGAAATAGGCCGGCCTGGTGGTGAGTTCAAACTCATTATCATGCTATTTCCTATTGTGTGTTCTTACATGGCTATCTTGGCGTATTTGGAGGCGAAACATCTGCGGAAGAAACTTGATGAAGGCTCCACACACAAGCCCCTTGCAAGTGCGTCAAGCAGCGAGCTCGCAAGGCTGCGAATGTGGTCACGTCACTTTAGCTTTGTTCGTGAGTTTGAGATGCGCTGCCGCGCGGTTAACGCGCTCGTAACCAGTACAGATGTCAACAATGCAAAGCGTGCGGTTCAAAAGCATTTGTGCATGCCGGATGATGGAAAACGATAAGGAGAGCATGATGGGAACAGGTAAACTTAGCTTTAGAGACATCATACTGATCATGCTCTCTCTTCTTATTCTTTTGTTGTTTTATTTTTTGCTTGTTACGGCTGACGAGCGTCTGAACTCCTCGATGACAGCGATGCAGGAACAAGCTTGGGCATGGCAAGACCTGATGGAGCAGGTGGAGCAAACGTCAGCTGGTGAGTCGTTACCGGTCGATGCCATTAATTATCAAGGATACAAGTCGGGCAACAATATCTTCGCGCTGGATGTCCAAGGTAGAACTGTGTTAACACATGCCGAACTTCGTAACCTTGAACCTAGCACTGTCTCAGTTCGCTACCCTATCACTGACGCTCACCCGATAATTGCGGCAGACAAGCTCGAACAACACGTGGCAATTTGCGTCAACGAACAGTCGTCTCGCAATTGTGTCATCGGCTGGTGGGCAGCGCAGTAAGCGATTGATTCGTGACTCGCCCACATCCCTCTCATTTTTCACTCCGTGTATATGCACTTAGTTGTCATTCTGATAGTGTCGAGTAGACGACACTTGTTACCAAGTGCCGTCCCTCTAAGAACCGTACGTGCAACTTTCACTGCATACGGCTCAAGCCTCCGCTAAGGCATCGTTTGATACCCAGCAACTCATAAAGCAGTTGGAACAGGTTCAACCCAAGAGTTTCGTGCTTGTCTCTTTGATTTCCGCTTAGCCAAGTATTCTTGGTAATCGGGGTCATAAGGAGTCGCGGCGCTTCGGATTTTCACATGTCGCTCTATTGGCACTTTTGCGATTTGGAACAAGTTGAAGTGACAGTCCATGTTCATAATTTTCTGCCAACCATGAAATTGCCATTGGCCTTTTCGGTTGAGGAAATATTTGTGAACAACCCAGTCTTTAGACTTGGTTGGATGACGTCTAACTGCCCAGTGCCATAGCGCTTGGAATAGTTTGTGACCTACATACCCAAATACTTGTTTAGCAACGCAATGGCGATAGTAATTCGCCCATCCTCTAAGTTTTGGATTTATCATCCTGATAAGATCATTAACGGGGATAGTGGCGTGCTTTTTGACAAGTTCACGTAGATTCCTCAAGAATAACAGCGTGTTGGACTTGCTCGGTTTAATGAGCAATTTCCCTTTATACTTCCTAGGGTTGAAGCCCAGAAAGTCAAAGCCATCATCAATATGAGTGATCTTCGTTTTCTCTTCGGATAGGGTTAACCCTCTTTCAGCCAAAAAGTCAGCAATCAACGGTTTGATATCGTTCACTAGCACTTCCTTTGAAGAGCAAGTGACCACGAAATCGTCAGCGTAACCAATGAAGTTAGCCCTAGCTCCTTTTCTGAGTGTTGTGGATTTTATACGTTGCTCTAGCCCTGCGAGAGTCATTAGCATCAAGGTTGGGGATATTATCCCTCCTTGTGGCGTACCCTCGTCGGTGTCGTAGAACAGGCCTTTATCCACAAAACCAGACTTTAGCCATTGCTCTAACATACGTTTATCTACAGTGATATTTTCCATAAGCCATTGATGCCCGATTTTATCGAAGCAAGCTTTAATATCGCCCTCAAGAACCCATTTTGCTGATTTCTTCTGTGCCAAACATATAAAGCACTGGCTGATGGCGTCAGCGGTGCTGCGGTTTGGTCTAAATCCATAGCTGTTAAGGTCGGCAATTGTTTCAGAGACAGGCTCTAGTGCCAACAGATGGAGCGCTTGTTGCGCTCTGTCTATCATGCACGGAATACCTAGAGGTCTGAGTTTGCCATTCTTTTTGGGGATGTAGATACGTTTAAGTGGTTTGGCTTTGTAAGTCTTACGACTCAATTGATTCACTGCTTTCATACGGCGCGTATCTGTATTCCAGATAACGCCGTCTATTCCAGGCGTTTTACTGCCTCTATTTTGAGAGACTCGTTTAACAGCAATAAGCTTTGCTGAACGAGAGTGAGTTAAGAGCCACTGTAAGGACTTCACCTTACCGTATTTCTTTTCTCTCGTTGCTTTTGCGATACGCTTTTGAAGCTTTAATACGTGCGCTTCAGCGGATTTCCAGTTGATAGACTGCCACTGAGCACCGTCAGAAGATGCACTAATCTCTTTCGAGATCATCATTTGCTTTTCTCCTTAAATAAAGTTCTCCAAATTCTCTCGCAATGGGAGACCAGTTGGAAGTGGGCTCACTTTCGTGATCAGGCACAAGCCTGTATCTGCATCATTACAATGCAGCTTTCGCTTTTTCCGACTTCCTATACCTGCATCACTATCGGCCGCAAAGGCTTTCCCTAAGGGAGTAATACAGGCTTACCGTGTTCCGTATGTCACGCAATATCAGGTTAGATGCCCGCTATGGTGCGGAGAGTTCAATGATCACGAAAGAGTATTGGACAACCTCTTTCCTACTCTCGTTGCCTTTTGGCTACAGCGTATTAACCACTTCCGCTGCTTCATCACATAACGCACCTTAAACGGATTCACATATGTTCATCATACTGACTACCTAGCACTTACCCAATTCGTGGTTATCAGGAGGATCTTCCTCTCACGATTTCGATCCCGAGCAATTGTTGAACTGCTCTTCGTTACATTGTCAGAGCCGCTACTTTATTCAGGCTCGTAGGTTCATCTGGTGATACAGATGGTTCACTCTTAAAGCGGTGAACAGCGCTTCATACGACTTCACGTCGCACATCCAAAATTAATTTATAAAATGGATTTTGGTATAAATAAGTGAACAAAGTAGTTGTTTTATTGAGCATTTTTCTGTCGTTTGGGGCTGTGGCAGAAGTAGTAAAGACATATTACGAAAGTGGGGCGCTGAAAACACAAGAGAACCACAAGGACGGCCAGCAGGAAGGTGAGACGATAATTTACTATGAAAGCGGGAAATTGAAGGGCAAGGAAAAGTATAAAGACGGAAAACTTAATGGTAAGCAAGTCATATATTTTGAGAATGGCCTTCTATTTCGAACCGGGAGTTATCTCAACAATCAGTTGCATGGTAGCTACAAAGAGTTCTATGACAATGGCGCTAGGCACAAAGAGATCCACTACGTACATGACAAGCAAGAGGGACTTGCCAAGACTTTTTACAAAAATGACTCCTTAAAAGGCGCATTTCAGTATGTGAATGGTCAACTCCATGGCGAACAGTTGGAGTACTTTGAAAGTGGTGCGATTCAAAGTCGAGTTAATTATAAGAATGGAAAGCAGGAAGGCCTTGCAACTCAATATTACCAAAGCGGCGGTAAAGAGTTCGTGTGGAATTACGTTGATGGGAAGTTAGAGGGCATTGTTGAGGCATACTATGAAAGCGGTGCAATCAAAACTGAGATGAACGTCTCCAATGGTGTTCAAGATGGAACGCATCGCGAGTTTTATGAAAGTGGTGCCATTAAACTAGAACAGTCTGCAGTTAATGGCCTTATAGAAGGCATTGTTAAAGCATACCATGAAAATGGTGCCATAAGGATAGAGCAAAATAAAGTTAACGGTAAACTTGAAGGCGTGTCGAAGGTTTATTATGAAAGCGGAGCTTTACAGTCTAAAGAGTTCTATAAGAATGGTCTACTTCAGGGGCTCGTTTCTAACTACTATGAAAGTGGGGCAATTAAAGTAACGAAGCCCTATTCCAAGGGTGTGGCTGAGGGTTTAGCTAAGGGCTATTTTGAAAGCGGCTCTCTTAAAGGAGAGACGAATTATGTCAATGGTGAAGCACATGGTGTGTCTAAGGTTTACAATGAAAAAGGCGTCCTCATCATTAGAGAGAACTATGTAAACGGTAAGCTAGCAGGCTCCTGGCATCGCGACAAGTAGTGCCCAAGTCATCCAGTCATCAAACTTTTACCAAAGCCGCTAACGCATACAGCCAGCGGCTTTCGTCATTTTTGAGCTACTTGTATTCGTACACACCGGTTTCGGGGTTGCCAGTCAGTTGTATTTGCTGAAACCTGCTTCCATGTGGCGTTTCAACCAGTCCCTGCGCCACGCAAATATAGGCTCCCGTCATCATGGGTCTAGCGACGACGATACGTTCGTGAGTAAAAGTGGTTTTCGCGCTTAAATCTTTGAAAAAACCATCACAAATTTGGTTGTGCTCTTGCTGTGCCAGCTTCTTCTTTTCTCGCTCTGCCATGCACTCAGGACTGCTTTGACAGGCTTGTTCTTTGGCTTCTCTTTGGGCACGCTTACGCGCTTGCTCTTGAAGTCGCTGCTCCTCACGGAGCTCTTTGGCCGTCATGTTGCTGATGTTGTTCCAAGTATCGACTTTGCCCTTGTAGATGTATGTCGTAGCGGAGTAAACTGTATAGTCAGGCGCGATCACATCCATGATATGACCACTTGGCTCGTACACCCATTCATAGTAGCAAGACGTGACGTCTCGACCATTGCTCTTAATGGTCTTTTCACCGACCAGCGTTTGATTTGGTCTCAGTTCACATAGGGTTGGCTCAACCGCCGTTAATTCGGGTTTAGATGTGCACCCCGCGAGGGCGAACGCTGTGATTGTCAGCACTAATAGTTTGATTTTCATTACCACCACCGTAAGTTATTTATGAGGCGCATCCGTGCGCGCGTATCTTAACGGGGTTAAGGTGAGTTGGATTGAGAATTGTTGGAATATGGCTTATTCCAACTGGTTATCAACGAGTTATACGTGCTTTTGTTGTGGCGATGGTTAACATCTGCATCGAGGTTTGAAGGGTTCTTAGAAAGGGCAAACGCTCTACTATTGGAAGAGCGTTATGTCAGAGAGGGTGTACGTGTCTTGCCACTCTGCAGAGCAGTGGGTGCAGCGACACACTTGAATCGCAGTCTTACCTTCGATTGATATTGAGCCTCCCTCTATTTCGTCGCTACGACAGCAAGGGCAAAGGTTGGGCTTATTAGTATTGAGGTAACTTGTTTTTTGCTCTGCAGTCATCCCTTTCATTTTAGTGCTCCAGTTTCATGTGATTGCCATGCCATTTCGATGGCGTTTATCAGGTGCTGAATACGCGATGCACAAATGTAGCTTTTTTGCTCATGCAGTGCGGTCAGAGTGGATTCTAAAAGCGGTAATGAAACGTTATTAGGCGTGATCAAAAGATCGCCAATAGCATTAAAGACAAAGCCGTTAATCTCAGTTCCCGCTGTTGTTGTCACCTTGTAAAACCCACGGTCTTCAAGCTCGTCATGTTTACTTTGAGCAGATTCGTATTGGTTGTCATCATATAGGAAGCGCTCTGAGTGCTGACTATGGTGATGTTCTTCAGTTTTATACCCTGTGACGATAAATAGAGAGTTCATAATCTTTCTTTTTGACAATGCAGTATTAACGAAGCTGCTCGACTTCAAAGACGAAATCCGTTTCGTGGGAAAACGCTTTATCGGTGACAACATCGATGTAGATATTGTCGTTCCAAGAGCTGTGTTGCTCTGAGAGTATTAGTTTTGCAGCGATTAACGCCGCGTCGGAAAATGACATGGCAGACACAATATGAACGGCGGTCTCACCGAGAGCTGCTCTACCTACGGCCATGAAGTCTTGTTGTTTAGCCATTTAACACCTCACTATTTTGCTCATCACTCGCCACTAAAGGCGTATTCCACGCTCTAATAACTTGGCTTTGATCTCTGACATCTCTTTGCTCATTTGTATTTGGAGCGCCGCAGGGAAGCCAACCCAGTGGCGGTTAAGCCACTGGTACCTGTCTAATAGGCATTGGTTACTTTTGTACATTAGAGCTCCCCCCTTGCATTGAGGAGATCGTGTCTCCAAGCGATCAACAATTTAGTGATCGCGGTTAGGATGACCTCACACTGTCTATGCACCAACATAGATCGAAAGCTTTGACCTTCTGCGGCGCTTTTAGACGCAGATTCTAATTCTCCGTACGCTGCATCAAGCCACTCGATGGCGATTTGCTGTGCCTCGACGGAATCATCTTCTTCGATAGTGGCAAGCGATTTTTCAACCAACTGCTGTGCATGACTAAAGCCGTCGAGTCTCTTCGTATCGGTCTCTCCAATGAAGCTTGCTGCAACTCGCGATAGGTCGAGGATTTTTGCTAGCCCTTGAAGTCGTGCAATTCTCACAACCGAGTTTAGAAGCATTGTTTTCATGTCTACCTTCCTTGTTGGGGTTGATGTACAAAATAAGTATAATCGTGCACGAGTATAAATCAAGAAAATACCTTAAAAATATAATCGCGGGCGATTATAAAAGCTTGTCCCCTATTGACGCATTTTCTTTCTATGAGTGGGGTTACGTTCGCAGTTGGCTCAGCGAACTTGTTCAAAATGAAGAGAGGAGCATGGAGCTGTTGATGCACTGGGCAGCGCAGACGTGTGGAAGTGTGATGAGGGTGATTGGAGCGACGCAGAAGCCAGATAACTCTGTTCGTTTTGCTCTCTTTGGAGAGGTTCTACGATTGGTTAGCGTCAACATCCGATACAAACAAAAAAAAGCACTCAAAGGTGCTCTGTTGTCTATGTTTTGGTCAGTTCTAAGCCAGTAAACCGGTTAGTGCTTCAACAAAACAACTGATACTTAAAAGCAGTCCCGTTAACTGGATGGTTATTGGCACTTCTTTGAGGCTGACAATCAGCTTTGTTAATGCATTGACTAGGGTTGCTGCTCGCTTGAAGCAGAAGGTATGAAATATTCTATTCATAGTTATTTTTTTAGAACTTTAGTAACTATAAAATTGAATGTCAAAACTAGGAGTACCTTTTACTTCGCTGCGTATCTGAACGTCATGTAACTGGTACACACTGTTTATAAATTGGAGTGGCAACAGGGCAGAGAGGAGCGAGCATAAACCTCACGGCTTATGCCCTTTCTCACTACTTGAGAGTGAAATTACCCTGGTCATCAAAGGTTATCGTAAAGGCGCTGGTGGCGAGCTTAGCCTTAGTGGCATGCCCGTGCTCAGCTAAGGCGCGCTCTAAAATACTCTCTAAAAGTTCGGAGTCAGAGTTTACGCGATGCAATGTGACAAACTCCTGAAGCTTGTGACTGTCAGCTTCAAATTCTGTCTCTAGATAACTGAACTCGGATTGATACGAGTTCAAAGCGGCGGTAATTAAATCGGCTTTAGTACCAATATCGCAGTCGTTTGATATATAAAGCACATTGTCTGAGACTGTCCAATCGAGAGGCGCACGCTTACCAGTGGTAAATTGTCCGGCAAGGCTCTCGCAAAGCACGATATCAAAAAATAGATAGTAATCACTGGTGAAGTAGATAGGCTCGCCAGCCTTGCTGGCGTCTAGCGTTACGGAAAAGCTATCAAAGTCCATTGTCATTGAGTGTATCCAGTGCTCGGTTGGATACAGACCTGTTTGCACGAAAACTACATCGTCGCATGCCATCAACGCATGCAGTGTGAGCATGTCTTCGTCATCATACTCGCAGTCACATTCTGGCATCGCCACCAGCGTAAGATCTTTGATGTCAGACTTCGTGAGTACACCTTCATAAATTGTTTCATCGAAGTTGTCACGTCGGTCAAAGTCATAATTGCCAGAACGCACCACCGTGTGCATTGGGAGACAACTCATCTTGTTGAGTCGCTCTGGACAATAGTTTTTTAAGCGCGAATGGCACCGCTCATCCGCCAGAAAGGCTTCTTCTGACATGGTGGATAAATCGCTGTCGACCATCTCGACCATCGTTTGGTTAAACAGTGCTCTGATTTCGCTCACAACGTCCGAGTCGTCGATTAGGCAATCGCGGTCTGGCATACGAGCAGGAACACTATCATCAAAGTGAACAATGACCGTCGGTAAGTGACTTCCATAGGTGTAAATGACCGATGTTAGACTGCTGGAAATAGCCGCGCCTTGTAGGAATGTTTTTGGCTGAAGGTTTACTGCTTTGTGATCAATGAACACGGTGGCGCAACTTGTTCTGCGCTCTATGAAGTTACTGCACTGTCGAAGCGCTGGTATTGAGTAGCGGCTATTGGCTTTTTCATCATTAATATAGACATTCAGCGCGTAGCCTTCACTGGCTTCATGCAATACCTGCAGCGGTCGAGAAGATCGTTTGCTAAAGAGCGATTTTTTGACGTTGTCATTAAGCCCAATGAGCGTGATGCTCGTCCCTGTTTGTGATGCGCCGTCATCCGGCACATCGAAAAACTCTTGTTGATTGATGATGTCTTCGGTGTCTACGAGTAGATACCGACCATTACTTCGTATGAGCAGTTGTCGACAGACAAACAAGGTGCTTGTAAAGCCCATGCCGAAGGCAGACTGTGTGTTGATGGTTGAATCGTCCCAACCTGATTGGGCGACATTGAAAAGTTTGGAGAAGTCTTTGATACCTTCTCCGTTGTCTTTAAAGGTGAGTGACTCGTGCTCGCCTTCTTGTTCGGTGGTGATGTTGACTTCCGTAGCACCTGCGCGGCAGGCATTTTGTAGCAGTTCAGTCCAAATTTTGGTGTTGTTTGAAAAAAGTGTATTGAGTTTAGCAAGTAGCCCTTGCTCGTTTACGGTGAGTTTCATTGGCGTATCTCCTGTACTAGAGATACCCATTATGTGGAACGCCGTAGTGAGAAAAGTCCGTTTGCTGCAGCTAAATTAAGTCAAACAAGGATTCTGAAACGAGTAGATTGGGGAATAGAAAAATCGTAAAACGGAGACAGGTGAAAAAGGGCGAGTTATCTGATCTCACCCATTGTCGCCGAGTTATTCGAAGTAGCCCCAACCATCCTCATCGAACGTCCAGCGAACTTCACTCATTTCGTTTAGTTGTTCGATGTCGGTTCTACCTAAGGGGTCGATTTCGTCAAGCCAACTGCGAGCATCTCCCCATTCCTTATCGGCGAGCGATTGAGCCACACGGCTGTCTACTGAGGTGTCTGTGCTTGATTTTCTCATGCTAGTTCCTTTTACGTCAGAAATTAAAGGAGGTGTTGGCCAACGAAGAGACCCTAGCTTCATTCTGCAAACCCGGCCAAAACCCGGCTCCCACTCAGTGCTTAAAAATGTGAGGTTGGTCACAACTTTTTCTGTATCTCTGAAGTTACTGCGCTGTCGAAGCGCTGACATTACGTTTAGCAAGTAGCCCTTGCTCGTGTCTCAAACAAGAGGGCTAAACCGAGTAGATTAGGCGATTGAAAAAATGAAGCCACTTTGTCTTTTGAGCCTGAGAGGCGTCAGAGCAAATTTGTATGCAAATAACATGTAAGCACCAATCTGAAGGCTTCATTTTAAAGCAGTTGCTATTCTCTCTAATGCATAATAAATGTGTTACACAGTCAGAGGATAGGTTTCATGGAACAGACAAAAAAAGAACTCACACGTTTCGAACTTGCGCAACAAAAGCGTGTATCGGTAGGATTTTTAGGTGCAACGCTCGGAGTGTTTGCGGCAAGAGCGCTAACCAGCGCTGCAATTGTCACAGTAGGTAAGGCGGTAGCGAAGAAGGCGTATGACGCGGCTTTCAATAAAAAAGTCTACTCTAGTGACGCAACGCCACAAGACTGCATTACTTTGAGCAACGTTAATGCTTTGGCGTCAGCGAAGCTCCTAGTTAGCCAGGCATTTGATGAGCAAAACTACGCAGATGCAAATAATGCTATGGAGGAAGCGTGTAGCAATATCTCTCAAGGACTGAGCCTCGTTGAGTCTGGACTTGATGATGATGCCAAAGGCTATTTTGAGCAGGCTATTAAGGCTGCAGCAGAGGCAAAACGTATTGCGAACGACAAAACCAACCCAGGGTATTTAGGTCTCTATTACAATGCAGCGAGCCTGTTTATTCTCGCCAGTCGCCAGCATCTAGCTGTGCTGACTGATGAGAAGAAGATTGCAGGGTATAAGAAACTGTTGGTTGATAATATCGATGAGTTTGTTGGCCATGTGACCAACGAGAAAGCGACGACAGACTTTATTGAAAGTATTGAAGCTAAATTTGGCCAAGTCGAAACCTACAGGAAAGATGACTGGGATCAGTTCCAGTATACGTATGACGATGCGGGTAATCAGACTAAAGTACTAACACCAAATGAAGATAAAGATATGACATTGGCAAAAACAGTCAGGGCTGGTTTCCTAGAAGCTGAGCAGCAAGCTGCCTACAATGAAATGGTTCAACCTGACGTAGTCAATCAATGGCTCATGTTAAAAGAAGAATTGCAGGCTAGCGAGTAGCAACCTCGGAGCTACTAAAGAGCAACCTTCTGACGTTGGTCGCGCTTGGCGTCGAAGCTTTCGGGCTTTGTCGCCAAGTTTTCTGTAGCGGTACTGCTTCTTCAACACCGACGTAATGCGCGCTCAAAAACCAGCGATTACGTATTTGTCTCACCCACTGATTTCTAACCCATCTAGAGTGGATAACGCAGTCGTAGAGCGCAGTTATTCTGGGACTTCTCAAGAGGCCGACTGTCTATCAATCGCCTTGCCATGGGTGTTCTTGATGGCCTTTATTAAGTCCCAGTACCACATCGTCTGATGGGTACCTTTACTGATTTTGTTTCTCAACCCCTGAGCCGTGATCGGCCTGCCCATCTCTGTCAATCTTTGCGCCACAGTAACAGCAGACACATTGTGTAGCTTCATTTGAGCTTTGATGTGCCTTTTGATTTCGTCGTGTGCGACCTCATCTAGTGCTTTCTCACAATCCGACTTTGTTTGTTTAGTTATTCCGTTCGTCACTCTAAGTCCAATAACCGTGTTGGATGATATTTATAATCGCACGCGATTAAAAAAAACGCAAACCAACTGGATTTATAACCGTGTATGATTATGATTTATGATGTAAGCACACAAGATGATTATGTGCAGTTAAACAGAGAGGCACGATGATGACGATTTCAACATTAAGTGACTACATCATGGATAACTATGACTACAACGAAGAAGTCGATGACTTTTGTATGGGCAAAAGCGCTCTGAGCGGCACTGAGGGCTATCTTGATGAGAACTTTGAAAACCTCGTGAATGACTTTTTGAATCAAGTAGAAAGGAAAGGCCATGTGAATGGCAATGAGATAGTTCTGCATCGAAAAATAGGTCTATCTCGAGGCGCGCAGCCCCGCCCATGCTTGGGTAAATCTTGGAGTCTAACTAGCGAACGGGCGACAGCGTATTGCGTTGATAGAAGCTTTAGTGACGTCGAGAATAGAGCTCAAGATATTGTAGAGCTTACTGCCACATTTTCTGTGACTGATATTGATTGGTTGGAGTCTTTCCACCTCTATGTTTTAGTCGATTTTAAAGACTACGAACTTCAACCAAAGGATGGTGTAACACCTCTTGATCTCAAAGTAGCTGGTAGACCTGTTGTTATCGATGACGAGTACCGCATCGCTGAGTACCAAAATAGCTGAGCTGCGATAAGCACTAACTAAAACCACGAGGGCGAAGACAATGAATGCTTTTATCTTTCTTATTAATGAGCATGGACACTATTTTCAAATATCGAAGCAGGCATGGTCTCAGTTTGATACAGACTATCTGCTCAGGGCAGGGTGTGAGCTGTATCCGTCAAAGGATGCGATGTACCAATGGGTGATGAGCCGAGATCAACTCGCTTTGGATGAAGTGGATGGTACTGAAATCTTAATTATTGCAGACGACAAAGGGGTTATAGTCGAAGTCAGTCATAGCGGCCAGCGAACTGAGGTAGACGATCAGGATATCAACGACTGGTTGGCTGCCTATAAGCTCTGAACCGTTAACAGCGTTTGTGCTTCAAGAGTTGCTGAACAAATGAATATCCTCCCCCCGTTTTGGTTCTAAGCCCTGCAGTATGCGGGCTTTTTTTCTTTTTTGGTTGGGGGGAGGGTATTCCGGCGCTGCCATACTGACGATGTTTCCATTACAGTCGTTCGAATTAGGAGTCAGTTATGAGCCATCAAAGAAACAAAAATACTGATACAAAACCACTCTCGCATGCCCCCTATTCTGCAGCACAGCCTGAGGTTAAGAATCGAGATGCTGAAATTTGCTCCTTGCAGCGTTCAGCGTCTAGAGCAAGGTTCTTTAGCAGTCTGCCTTTGATTGACCACGCTGAACATGATTACTTTCAGCGACAGTGGGACGACATGGAAGCCGATACCTCTCTATTTGATGACTTTCTAAGTTAGCTTATGGCGAGGAAAGTGAGCGCACAACCGCCATCCATATACCTTGAATCTTAGCTTGTACATTGGGCGGCTCAGCCATGAAATAGCTTTAGAAGAGCCGCTAACTCAATGTTATGAAGGCTTGCTAGATAAGCAGCACTAAACAGCAGTAGTAGTTTGCAGAGTGTCTTGATGATTTCTCCAAGGTGCTCTGAGTTGAACCCCTCTGTTTTGACACACATAAATAAGAGTGTGCAGATACAAGCAATCCAATAAACCATACGTCCTCCTTGTTCCCCAGCGCGCCATTCACTTAATCTAACCGAATGCAGCAGCGAGTGTGCGAATTTCCATGCTTACTTTTTAGAGCACTTTTGTTTCCGCATTTTTGACAGTGAAGGTGGCACAAATTGCTTTCCCTTCGACATGCACACGCAACCTGTCTTTTGTAGCTGATGTCCAGTACTTCAAGAGCGTTTGCCTTAGCACCTCTCATACAAAGTCCATAGGGGTGTAGTCATCATTTTTCCAAATGAACTATGCAGTGCAATGTATGTGTGTAGGAGTTGAGATTTCAATGCAAAAGAAAAAAACGAGGCACTTATGTTTTTGGAAAAGGGAGCAGTTGATACAAAAATACCTACCACTGGGTAGGTATTTCATCATGTAAAGCCTGCTGGCCGGTCAAGACGCTTACGCGTTTACGTCTTCTAATTTCAATAATTATGGTTTGTAAAAGTAGCGGTTATCAGACAAAACATAACCAATGATCTGCAAACCTTCCGCTTCTGGATCCAGTATGGTCGACATGCAAGCATCGCTTTTCGAAATATACTTATCAATCTCTCCTAGTTCTATGGGTAGCCTTGTATCGACATGCTTTGTAAGAGTGGGGAGCTCAACCATACCTATCAAAGTGGCGAAATAGTGGCTAGGCACACAAATTAGCAACTCATTGTCACTGAGAATGTCTGCGCTACAAATTGGGTATTTTTTCCCATCTTCGCCGGTGTACATTTCGGACAAGGTAGAGTTTTCCAGAAGCGCAGCAATGTATGTTAAGTCAAAGCCCTTAGGTAACTCGACGAGTACACTCTCCAGCGCATTTTTTACTCGGTCTGCGAACAATTGGATTTTGTACATATCGTGAATAATCGCTTGTGCCGCCTCTTCGTCAGTCGATGCGTTGCTAAGAACGATTTTTGTCACAGTTGCTTCGTCATCGCCATAGTTGCGATAGTTAGGGTTATCGTTCTTTAGCTGAGCGCATGCAGCAAGCGCCTCTTCTAGGGTTTTGCACCACGCTTTATGAGTTGCTCTATCCCAAGCACCCCCATCAAGGCATTCGACCCTAAATGTTCTATTTTCGCCATCAAATGACTCGAAAATGAAAGGCACGTTAAACCAGGCTTTTATCTCTTGTTCACTGCGTTGCTCATTACTGATATCAGGGTCTAGCGGGCTAAATTGAACGATTGGGCAACCTTCTATGACTTCGAACTCTGTTTGCTTTGGCGGGGCTTGCGTTAGTGCTAGCAGTATTTCTTCTTCGCTTAGTGAGTCGTATCGCTGGCTGAATGCAGCGGAGATGCGCTCATAGAATTTATCTGTCTTACGCCAGTTCAACCAACGTCCCGTTTCGTTGGTGTCGCTAGAAGTGAGGGCTTTAGCACAGTGTGTGAGATCAGAGTGACCTTTATAGCCGAACGCCATCGCGAGCGCGTCATTTCGCTTAAATGCGGAGAGCAGGGCTTGGTCACGGTACCTATAAACGATACTGCTGGAAATTTGCTTTGCTAATTGTTTGAAGTCTTCAAAATCCGAAGGGTAGACTTTGATCTGATGGGGCATGCATTCACCTATATCTATAGTGCATCCGCTTGCCTCAGGTGCACTACGTAAGTCAATGCATAGAATAAGATGTATAAAAAGCTATTGAGCATGGCAAGGCTCGAGGCGCAACCCTCAGTGCAATACTATCGTAAAATCAGAATGTTGCAATAGTCTATTGATTAAGTATGCGGGCTACGCTGCCGTTCTTTACGATAGAGCACCAAACCCTCCGTCGTCTGATATTCATCTGAGTCGACCTTAGGCATATTGGAGCACGTAATCAGTTAATCGTTTAGCGAAGGCTGGTGGTACGGCGTTGCCAATAAAAGCTTTTGTGGCGACTTTCGATGCTGGCCAATTGTAATTAGCAGGGAATGTTTGCGCGGCGGCTATCTCCTCAATTGTGATTGGTCGGATTTTATCTCCGATCACAAGACTGTGTTTGTTCACGGTGGTGATTGTCGGTATAGGGGCATGAATGCTGTGCCCGCTGGTGGCACTGCCGTAGGCTGAGTCAATGAAGATATCACCATGGTCACGTCTTGCGTTAGCCACTCGCTTGCGTGTCGCCGGTACACGGTTGGCAACGTTATCCCAGTCATGTCCTGCGATACTGAGATCAAGAAAGCTGCTCGCACCAATGAGCGGCTCTTTTTCAAGCTGAATAGGTAAGGGCGATCGCGTTCTTGTGGCAAGCAGGATAAGGCGATTACGACTTTGTGGTACACCATGATGTTTTGCATTGAATGTGTTTTCAGAGACGGCGTAGCCAAGGGCTTTCAGTGCTTCAAGCCAAATGGGATATAGTGACCATTTTTTGAAATCTATGACGTTTTCAATCAGAGCAACCGGGGTTTTGTGACACTCTAAACAGCTAATGACAGCCCAAGCGGTTGAGCGGCTCTTGTCAGAGTGGTAGTCGTTGTGAGGTTTTCCGCGTGCACGGGAATGTCCCTGACAGCATGGACTAGCGTAAAGAATGTCGTGCTTTGGCAAAAGACTCCAGTCTGCTTGGTGTAAGTCTTGAGTAACGTGTGTAGTGTTTGGGTGATTTCTTTGATGGGTCTCTACAGCAAGTGCATTGTGATTTGCTGCCCAGAGAACATCGACTCCTCCTAGCGTGGCTCCGACGCTGGTACCACCAGCGCCTGCAAAAAGGTCAACGGCGGTGGCTACTCGATTTTTTATCATAACAAGGATCTCCTGTTCGTGGTCTCCTCTTCATTCTTCAGCAGGTGGGTTAAAAAAAAGTCCGAAATTAACTAAAAAAACTTCGTAAACGGACTTTTCTCAGAACGTCCCCCTTTATGATGGTCGTAAGGTTAGGCCATCAGCGGCACTTGCTTGGTTCGCCCTGAAACGGTCTAAATCAAAGTTAATTCTTGATGTGGCGTAGCGATATCGCTTGACTGGGAAGAGATATAGTCGAGCTCTATTGAAAGCCATGAGGAGCGCGAAAATGGAAGTGATTGTTCAACTTGAAAATGGCGAGAAACGTATCGAAAACCTAGTCGAGTTTTCTGAAGGTTCGTTGGAAGATCTTTGTGAACGTGTTAGTTCAAATACAGGCCATTGCGTAGAAACTATCGATCTATCGACGTCGGAGCTCAAGCTGTTTTAACCCAGATAGGCAGAGCTCTTGCTTATCGAATCGATAGGAAAACGCCGCCCAAAGCTGAAGATGAAAAGGCTTTGGGCGGCGTTTTTGTTTTCTAACCCTAAACCACCTTCTAGGAAGGTGGTGATCGTCCATTAGGGCTTTGCCCGAAGGACGCTCATGTTCAAGATATCCAAGTTTGTAACCAGCAAATCAAGGAGAAAAAGAACATGAGCAGATATGAATCCGCTTCACACGTATATTACAGGTGCCAGTACCACATAGTTTGGACGCCGAAGTACCGACTCAAAATTCTCAAGGGTAACTTGGGCAAAGAGCTGTACCGAAGTATCTATATCTACAGCAACATGAAAAACTGCAAGGTTGTAGAGTTGAACGTTCAAGTAGATCACGTCCACTTAGTTGTGAGAATGCCACCAAGTTTGAGTATTTCAAAGTATATGGGATTTGTTAAAGGACGGACAGCGATAAGGCTGTTCAACAAATTTCCGTATCTAAGAAAGCAAAAGTTATGGGGCAATAAGTTTTGGCAGCGTGGCTATTTTGTTGATTCGGTAGGAATGAACGAGGAAATAATCCGAAGATATGTCAGGCACCAAGATCGTGTGGGAAAGGAAGAAGAAGAGCGTCAGATGCATCTAGGGTTGAGTAACTAAAAGTTAGCCCCCTTCTAGGGGGCCATTCAAAGCCACCTGCTCAGCAGGTGGATTATTTACTCTACAGCGTCATATCTTGCGCCCAGATGCGAACGTACTGAAAAATGTTGGTAAGCAGAACGACTTTACGCCTCGAGTAAGTCACCAAACGATTACTTGCGTTGGTAGCTAAAAGGCACATTTGTACTCGACTGAAGAGCGGTTAATGTTGGCAGAAAAACCACATTTCCGGCTTCGAACTGCTGTTTTAAATCCTTCTCTCCATACGTTCTGGCAAACTTTGATGGTGAATAGAACCAAGCAAAGGCTGGTTGAAAAGCGTAGTCATATGGGTACGTGCTGCTTAACGCACTCATCGGAAAATCATCCGGCAATATCGCACTGATGACAGCGTAATTCGGTACTTTGCGTCCGTTGAATGCAGCAACTGGCTGTAGGTTGTCATTGACCACAAATTGGAGGTGATTCAACACTTGAGACTGGCAATTCACGTCGTATATTGCATTTAGGCGAGTGATAAAACTCTCGACTTCAGGTGTACTTTGTTTGCATAACTTCGAAAAGTTTCGATTCGAATCCGTGCGATTCCACGGAATGACGTGGTACGCGCTCTTGTACCAAACTTTCTCTAGCTCTTGAGAGAACTTTGTTTCGTCAATAAAAGTGTAATCGACATCGACTTTTCCGTAGCTAGTGGCAATCAGCTGTGCGAGTTCCTTTTGGTGGCTAGTGATTAATCGTTCTAGCTCCACTGGTGTCGTGGACTCACTCACTTCGACGAAGCGTAATATGCGGTTGTTGTTATAGAGTGAGCTGACATCCTTTTTATAGGATGAGCCCAAGAGGAAAGAGGATGCATCCAACAAAGACGCACCGCTTGCTAGCAGAGCGACAGTACCACCAGCGCTAATCGCATCTTTTGCCGCCGAACTTCCTCGGACGAATGGCTGGTCAAGGTTATTGGCTCTGTCTATATCCACTTGGGTGTAGTCATACATGATTTTCATCGCGTTAGAGAACTGCTCATCGGGTTCAACCGCTTCTAATGACGACTCTGAAGCGAGCCGTTGATTCTCAATTGCGTATTGACCTGCATTGTAGGGTTTCGACGCGCACCCCACGATACTAAGTGAAGCGGCCATAGCCAGTAACTTTAAGCCAGTATTCATGACGTTTTCCTTAACTAAATTAGTAACTTATATATTTTATAAATTAAGGTTATCATGCCCTCGTAGTGAATGACATAGTTGAAGGAAAACTCAGAACTCTATTTCTTGATAGCCAATCTCAGCTCGAAAAATTCAATAAGAGTGCTGTCAATTTAGTTCGTGTTTCGTTAGAGGTTATCTTCTAAGACCTAAGTACTGTCTATCAGAACGTCTATCCCACTAACTAAAACCTTTGTTACTTTTGATGAAAAATCGTCCGGTTTAATCATTTTGGCTTCTAAATCGGACTTTTCCCCTCATTGAGTCGCGTACTCTGTTAATCAAGTCAGTGAACAAAGGAGTGCCTCATGGGCGTATTTTTTGGTACCACACATTTTGTCGTCTTCGCCGACAGCCCATCGGATTGCTTGGTCAGCGTATCCAATTGCTACCCGTCACCATTGAACCCAAATGTCTACGAGCCAGTTGTTGGCCGTGAATATCTCTCTTTGGGTGAGGTAAAGCACTTTGACGATTTCGAGTCTGCCAAGGAGGCGCTCAGGTCACATATCTTGTCAACGACCGAGCTGGATCTCCTATCAAACGTCTATGCACAGACTTCTGCAAAACTCGATTTAGAAAGGCTGCAGCATGAGCGCAAAGTGGCCATTCGCAATAGCCGTAACGTAGCCTCTGATTCCAAAGGATATTTTCAACAAGAGATCGAGCGCTTAAACAAGCGAATTGAGTGTCACAAGTCGTCGGTTGCCAAGCTTGACGCTCAGGTCAGAGCGCTACGAGCGCTGCGCAGAAGAAAGATTGAAGTGTCATTTTTACCAAAGGAGAAGGTCTATGCTTGAACGAGGCTTAGCTGCAGACTTGATGCAAACGATTATGGAAGCGTGCGACTTTGGCGAGTACGAACTGGTGGCGTGCGATGGCGTCGATGTCTACGAAAAGAGTATTGAGCAGGTGTGCTACTTCAAGCGTTGTGAGGATGAGCCACATGCCACACGGCTATGTTTAACGAATGACGCTGTTCGTCACCCATACTTACTCAATTGTGAGCAGGTAAGCGAACTGCTTAAAAAAGAGTTAGCCGAGATCAATCATGAAGTGTTGCCGGTTACGGGCAATTTACTACAGTTTCCCGTATCCAATAAGGCTAAAGTAGAGCCAATTCGTGAAGTGGTCTTTCTTTCAGGGGCAGTGACCGCCGGTGATATTACGTCTAACCGCAAAAGGTTCATGGACAGCGAGAAGCGCTATAGAGACTTAGGCTATACCGTTATCCACACCTGTCAGTTACCGCTTGGACTGGGAGAGCGTGCCTACATGCGGGCTTCGATGGCGATGATATTCAATTGCGATAGAGTTGTGATGTTATCAGGATGGGAGCGCTCCTCAGGCGCACTAGCAGAGTACTTTTTGAGTAAAAAACTAGGATTACCTATCGTGTTTGATAACCCTAGTCATCCCAGTGAGTCTGATACAGCTTGCACCACTACATCCACTCACTGAATATATGCGAAGGTGTTATCGTGGGTATGCCACCGCAGCATTTTTTGTACTTCTTACCAGAACCGCATTTGCAGGTATCGTTTGGTTTGATTTTTGCCTTAGCGATATGAGGATTTGTTGTCGGCTTCTTTTTTTGTTGCTCAAGTGATGTTCGGATCTCCTGAAGCATCGTGCTGGCTTCGCTAGAAATCCGCTCAGCAATTTGCCTTTGCACACTCCTAGATAAGCTGTACTCAATACCTATTTGGCTACCCATTTTTATCGCTGTATTTAACAACTCATGGCCTTGTTTCTCGTCTTTACTGTCGGTAACGCCTTCAAAGTAATCTATGGCCTTGGTAGCGTATGCGTCAGGGCAGTCGAGCTCAATTGCTCTGTCTAGAAACTTGCGCGCATTGTCATGATCGGGAGCGATGAAATTATTATCGGTATAAAGCTGATAGAGGTCGATAAGTGCTTTCGTGTTCTCTTGTTCTGCCGCCTTGATAAAGTATTCGATAGCCAATTCATAGTCTCCTTCCCGACACAGAACGTTGGCCAATAGGCATTGTGAAGGGGCGTAGCCGGCATTCGTTGATGCTTCCAGCCGCTCTCTTGCGTACTGAGGCAAATTATCATCGTTATACAACTGATAAGCGACACTCGCGTATCGAAAGAGTGGCTCCGATTTTCCCCATTCCAAGATCATTTCATGGACGGAATTTTCGTGACCTTTCAGTTTTCGATAGCCTTCCATGTTTGTTGATAAGGCGCAGGCCATGCTGTAGCAGGCGAGAGCATGCTCAAGAAGCTCCATTCGCGACACTAGCTCAAGATCTGTTCCTATAACCGAACCATGCAAGACGCTATGGTGATACAACGACTCGTACATTCGTCCGGCTTTCATCTTTGCGTTGTAGTCAGTGCTTAATGTCGCTTCTGCAATAATGACTTCGGGCTTCTTTATGCTGACTTTGGCAAGGGAAAGGTCAAGCTCACGTCTTGTTATGTAGAAGAGATGATACGGTTTTAAGAACTTCTAGTAGCTCCTCTCTTGCCGATAAAGCTAATTCTCTCAGCTTGTCTTTTCTTTGATCATGAGTATCTGCAGACACTTCTTTTTTGTGCGCGCCGCTGTTGCCCTTAATTCGAATCGAGTGTAGAAGGTCAGCAAGGTAACTATCTATTTTGCTGGCGTCTTGCAACTCTTTAATTTTCGTGAAAATAGAGGCGGCCTTTAAGCTGTAGTTGTGGTGAGCGGCGATAAGGTCAATGATGTGGTCGATAAGGTCGCGTAGGGTGACTAGGGTGTAATCTGGCAGTTCATCGATAACTTCAAGCGCAGTGCGATAGTCACCGGTAAATTCAGTCAGGTATGTGTCGACAAACTTCAAGTCCGTTATGCGTTTCATCCGTTGCCTTCTGCTCGTTGCGTCGCTTATTAGTATGGGTGCATATAATAACCACGCTTATACAGAATGGATAGAGCGATAGGTCTACTGTATTGAATTTATGAGAGATAGGCAGGTATAGCCTAGGATGAATGACGATTTTCACCAGCAAGAAAGAGTCGTAATGTCAGCGGTAAAATGCCGAGCGCGAGCAGCAGATAACCGGGGGCAGGATAGGCTCCAGTGGTTACTACTGCCATTACCGCAGACGGCGAGATACGCATCAGGGAGCCCCTGGGCGGTAAAGTGACACCAAAGTACATTGAAGAGAAACATCATCATAAGCCCTGCGACTATCAGCAGGGAACTTGCAGTCAGGGATAGCTTGGATATTTTGTCGATCATAGCTTCACTCCCTGGTTTGTGAGGATGGCAATAAGCGCATCTGGATCCATTAATAGGCCAAAGAATAGATCAAAGCCTTTCGGTGGCGGAATGACTTGCTGATAGAAGTCGTTAACGACTTGTTCTGTAGCGGTTGGTTGTTGCATCACCGCAATAGCGATTCCGACGCAATCTTTATCAATCCTCGTGGAAAAATCCTTAACGCAAAGTAGATAGCTGTCAGCAAACGCTTGATGCGCGGATGACTGTTGTGAGAACTCGTGAGAAATGGAATGCTCTATCTTATCGACGTGGCTTCGAGTCGCCATGATAGTGGCAACAAATGAGGCGCCTAACACCAAATAGAGCAGTAAGCCGAAAGCTTTAAGTGACATTTTCAATAAGGGGTTAGTTGCTTCTTCCATGTCGCTCTCCTATTTCTTTAGATAAAGCATAGAGCGATATGCACTTGGCTTGAGGTTAATAATTTCAACCACGACGTCGCCCTTACTGTAGAGAAGAGTGAACAAGGAAGGTCCGGATGAACAAGGTAATTGTCGCCGCTATTATTATCGCGCTTGGCAGCGTCATTGGTGGATATCTAGCAAACCCGTTCCATAGTGCAATGCACGCATGTAAAGCCGCCAGTCCAACAACTAGTGATGCCGTTTGTATTCGTGTGGTTTCGGGATACAAGTAGGGAGAAAGAACGATGAATACGAAGAACTATGTCGTAAAATTTAAGAACGGAGAGACTATTAATATAGAAGGCGAAGGCAAAGAAAATGTCGACCTTTATGAGTATATTAAGGATATCTGTAGTTCTGGCAATGCCGTGAAGATTCAACAAGATACTTACGATAAGCAGACTGGAACGCGAACATTTAAACTGAAAGCAACAGATAAGCAAGGTCAGCTCTTTCTTGTACTGAAGTTGGGGCATTACTTGCAGTAAGTTAGACTACTGTCTTTGATATAGCGCTGAGCTCCAACTAGAGCTGCAGCGACGCCTCAAGCAGCGCTTTGCGTCGCTCGTTAAATTGTCTTTTCAAACGGCTCATATGTGACGCAGTAAGATCAAGCAATTCACAGACACGTGCTTGCGGCATATTGTGCACTAGGATCATTTCTAGGGCGCCAGTACTTTGCTTGCTTGGCTGGGTCGCGTGTAGGTCTATGAGTAGCTGAAATTGAGCTAGTGGGAGAGGGCTGCTCGCCTCCCTGTCGAGTTTCTTCAACTTATCTGCCATTGCCTGCCAACCTGCTACCGTGCGCTCGATATAACGACGAAACTCGTAGTCTTCGCCTAACTCATCAATAGCGTTCTGAAGACCAGCTGCTGGCACTGTCGTCACTAGTTTCTCTGCTGCTTCGTGAGCGCTCTTATTTCGAGGCTTGCGCGATACTGATGCTAATGCCTTGATTTGCTCTGGCGTGTACAGTGCTCCCGATGTCATTACGATGCCTTCCTTAACGATTCTAATAGCTGACGCTTTGAGTCAGACAGTTTGCCTTGTGCGCCAGCCATACTCGAAACAGATACGTTGGCTCTGATCGCCTGCTCCGCATTGACTGTCGCTAATTGAGTATATAACGGATGTACAGGAGAATTAAGAGCACTAATACAATCACTTAAGGCTTTTTCTGTCGCCTTTTGCATGCCCTGCTCAGCGTTGTGGCCTAGTGCATAGGCAACTCTGTGTGTCATGCCGGTGAGGAGTAAAAACGGGTTTCGACCAAGGCCATAGTGTTTAAAGGCTTCTGCAATAGGTGAAAGCAGTGCCTCGTTGTCTAGTTCCAGGTTACCAAATCCATCATCGTGAAAATCGTCAAGGGTTAACTCGGTCAGTGCTGCCGATACGCCTTTGCTGATACTCTCAAGTTCGCGGCGAACATGCGACAAACATGCATGAGCGGTCTTTGCATAGAAAGTTGCGAGGGACTGCATGCAAGGCAGGTTGGCTAAGATCTGTTTTTGCTCCTCGCGAGTGGTCAGAAGCTTTAGCATGGCATCGAAATGTGTTGCGCCTGCTGAATACGTTTGAAGCCAAAGTTCGTTGACGGATTGCTTCGCATTGTCTTTGTCAGTAAGTCTGTAATGCGCGTCATAGATGGCATGGCCAACCAACTCTGTTTGAAGGTGCTCAAAATATTCTTCAATCCTCGCTTGAACAACGCGCTCTACGCGCTGGTGAGTGGCTTGCTGCTGCTTTTTACTTAGCGCTCTACGTGAAAGGTTTCGCGCACGTCGGATCCACTTGAGGTGGTTAGCTTTTTGAAGACGATGCTCACTCATGAAAATGACATTCGGCAACTGAGACAGCCTTTGATAGTCAAAATCAGAGATTTGGTAGAGTGCATTTGAGTGGAATAACTCGGTTCTAGCGAGGCTACGCTGCACATAGCTCTCAAATGACGTGGACATGATAAGACCGGCGTGATTCATCAAGTAGTGAAACGCGGCAGTTCCTTGATAGGTGCGAGCGCAAGTCCTGCTGAACGGCTACGTAGAAGCGCTTGGTTGTGATTGGCTATACAGGTATTCCAGTGGGTCTCTATGAAGTTCTGAAACGCAGAGTCGTCGATGTCGATGGAGTATTCCATATGCCCAACAAGCTCTTCATCCAAATTGTAGTCGTGCAGTTGAAAGAGCTGCACTCGCTTCTGACTTCTATCTGGCAGCCAGTAGCCAATATGTTGTTCAAACTGCTCCGCTTGGCTGGAACGTGTAGAAGGGACGTAATCTTGAAGGGACGTGCGTCCAGCAACCCATTTACCATCACGCTCTTTGCTTCTCGTGCGCATTGTAAAGCGCACGCCACTTTGGCGCTTGTTGGTTTTCGTTTCACGTAAGGCAGGGTAGGCACTCGAAAACTCTTTGCACTCGGGCATTTCAGTTAGAAACTCAATACTGATGACATCGTGCTGCGACAGGGGCTGTCCAATCATGTCCTCGGTGGTAATATCCTCTCCGTACTTCTTGACTAGCACTCGATGCAGCTTGTCTTTTGCAAGTAAGAGGAGCTGCTGGTGGGCGTTCGAAGACGTTGGTAAATCAAAGTTAACCCCGCGCTTGCTGCGTTTTACTGAAAGTGATTCGCCTTGATCATCGATTCGGTAAACCACCTTTAGGCGTAGGTTATGCAGCGCTGTCATATTGTGACGGTTTACAAAGCGACCGTCAGCATCTGGAGTTAGCACAGGTGTTGCTTGCGATGAGTATTCAGTTAGGTTGATTGGCGAGTGCGCCAAGCACTCTTGTTCGCTTGCCTCGCTGTTAAACGTTTTTGCCGGTGTGAACAGTTGATAAACCAGTGCATCTGGTACGGTTTTATTTAGCACCGAAGCATCGTCCCAATCAGGGAGTCCTGCGGCGCGGCGTGCATCATTGAGCTCAGAGTTAAGCATGGGAAACGGCTTGCTCTTGCCATGTTGAACCGCATCTAAGATCTTCATGGGTCTGTAGGGTGTCGATTTAACCCCATTCAGTGACCATAGAGCAGACAGAAGTCCCGCGTGCTGCTCAGTGAAAAGAGACAACATCGGTGCGTCGCTCATGCGCGCGATGTACGCTTCACGGTATTCACGCTTCACGGCATCAGATAAAGTTGGGTCACTCATGATATCAAGTACCCCTTCATCGTTATCGATATCACCTGACGCCAAGCGCTCGCAAAATTCTTCGTGAATGCGCTTTTGTTTTTCAGTGATCTGCGCCGCGTAGTAAAGCAGATTCTCTAAGACGTTTGCTTTTAGAACATTGGGCTGAAGGTAGATGTTACTCGTCACTCCGCAGGTCGCTCGAGGGTGATAAGCTCTATGGCGAACATCAAGACTGACTCGAACAAAGTAATCACGAAAGCGAAGTACATCGTCACCAAACCTAGCCCAGCGAGGATACTGCATGATCTCCTTGCCACTGTGATCATCACTGACCACGGGGCAACATTGACACCCATATCTTGCCGTTCCGCCGCAAGTTGACTGTGACGTGACGCTACACACGTCATCAGAACCTTCACCGTACAGAGCGAGCAGCAAACCAAAGCTCTCACAAAAAGCACGAATAGCGTGCTGCTTGGATGGGCGTTGAACGGGGTTTTGCCCAGCGTGTGTTAGATAGTTGATGACGTCGCGAGTATCCCAATCAGAGATGGGTGCGAAGTTAGTGATGCTGTAGCCGACAGGTAGGCTCTGCCAATGCTGTATAAGTGAAGCAGCGGTGCGAGAATCTGTGCCTGCTTTCTTCATGTTATTCTTACGACGTTGGCTTTCCTCAGTGCGACTACCTGAAATGTCGACCCAGTGTGCTGAGCGATAACGGGCAGGGAGTCTATGCTGGATTTTTTCTAAGCAACGTCTTGAAGAGTCTAATTTCCAAATGATGCTGCAGTCGACAGTTCTCCCACTGCGTGCAGACGGAAGTAGCTTTTGTGTGCCAGCGAACAGAACCATCAACTGTTGGTAGAGTGGTGGTGAAGCGACTTCAATCTCGAGATTAATGCCCAAAGAGTCACAGTAGGCCTTAACCAGTTTATGTGCATGGGGTACATAACAAGACAAGTTATATGGCTCTAATGTGGTATCAACGGTGATGACCACCAGTGGTCTCGTCGTTTCAATCGTGCCTTGTTCCAGGCAGCGTCGCATAGCTTCAATGCTTGCGTTAAGAACAGTGCTGCTGTCTTTACCAGTGCTATAGCCAACCTTTAACACTGCGCCTTCTTCTAAGAGCCTCATCAATTCTTTAATGACTTTCTCTGACTTCGTAAAGACCGCTTCAGAAAGTTCGTATTTGAGCGAGCTAACATCAATAAAGTTCAGCATAACCGTGTCTCTTTTTGTGTACCTATTAACAGTAAAGTACATGGGTACAAAGTTGTCAAATTAAAACCTAAAAGGAAATAATTGTATAAATTTAAATCGTTATATATCCGTTATTTAATACTTTTATGTGTGATTTTGATTGTTGATTGCTTGATTAACATAATAACACCGACTAGTTTTAAGTTAACAATTTAAAAACGAGGTGCCATCATGGATATGACTACAATCGATTTATCAGCGAACTTAACACTAGAGCAGGCGTTCGAGCTTTTAGTGATCACAGGTAACGAGGGAATCGGTGAAACTCATCTTGGAAAGATTACTTTTGCTCAGTTTTGCATGATGACTCGCATAGAAAACGACTCAATCGATGAGAAAGCACGCATGCAGAGGTTGGTACAATCCACTCGTGCCAGTGGTATTACTCACTATGCTGTCGAACGAGAAAATACGGCTTTTCCTGAAGTGATAGTTGTGTTGTCGAATCACGCAAGCGTTAAACCCATTGAGATGCCATCTGTACAGGCCAATGGCACCAAACTTGGCATGTTATCGCTTCCAGTTGGGACGCGAACGTTTGTGCTCGATGGACAAGGGCGACGCGTAGGGATTGAACAAGCGTTGAAGCTCAAGGGCAGTCTTGCCGGTCACCATTTGGACGTAAAATTTTGGATTGTACCCTCTGCCGATGTCTATGAGAGTGCGACCGCTATTCGTCAGTTGTTCGCGGATCTGCATCTAGGGCTTCGTAAACCTTCCCGTTCTCAGTCCATCTATTTCGATAGCGAAGATGTCCTGAATGTATTTGCTAATGAAGTGCTAACGGTAACAGAGAGTCGCGGTGCCCCGCTAAGTGAGGCTGTTGCTGTAGAAGGGCGCTTGGCGCAAGGTCAGTGGTGTAACATGTCGCAAATCGTCGACTTTTTCTGTGCCTTTATCGGTGGCAGCAAGGCGGAGGTAAGAAGCGCGCTTGCTAACCGCGATGCTTATGACGCTTATCTGCTCGACATCACCCGTTACTTAGCCTCGCTCTACGACCACCTACCATACAAAGCGATTCAATCGGCAAACAAGGAGCAGTGGAAACTGCATGTGTCGAACAACTTGTTTTGCTGCGCTATTGGACTCAAAGCGCTCGGTTTGCTCGGGAATAGTCTACTTGTGGATGCCAAGGTTCGTGGCGAAGAGGAGTTTGATTTAGCACCACTGAAGGGACTAGAAGCACTTCCGTTTACAGAGAAAGACCATGCGCTTTGGATTAACGCGCAGGTGTATCAGAACATCGACGGAAAACTGAAAATCGTGAAAAGCAGTGAAAATCGTCTAGCAAGACTGCTTTGTACTGAGCTTAGAGTTATTGCTAGCGCTTATTGCAATCGCTAAGGAGGGCATGATGTTGATTCTAGATCTACAGGCGGAGCGCTGTCCAAATGCGATGAGCCTAGTACGACTATCACTCACTCGCGCGGTGCAATCAGGCTTTGAAGGAACGCTCCAGATACGGACTTTAGAACCTTCTCTTGAGAGTAAGATTAAGATCTTTGCTGAGCTTTCATCGTTGCCGTGCACTCTCGTAAACAGTCAAAGCGTTTCACTGAGCCAAGAAAGACGCGATGAACTTCTTGAAACAGAGGACATTGATACCAAAGAGCTCGCGCACTTCTCAAGCGAGCAGTTCATTACAGTAACCATAAACGGAGTACATCATGCCTAATCGATTTCCAAAACGCTATGAGGTTTGCGGTGACCATGTCGTTGTCTCACAAGAGCTCCATCGGACACTGAATATTCTTGCAGGACGTTTCTATTCGCAAATGGGCTACAAGCACATTGAGGGATTCGACTATTCATCGTCTTTGCATCCACAGGAACAGCTTATGTACGCCTTTGCGTTGGAAGCTGCCTATCTGCAGCAATCAACGGGTGCACTCGATGACTGATAAGGAGAAAGGATATGAACTACGAAGGTCACTATCTGATTTTAAAAAGGGCTGACTACACACGTGAGCTTTGTTTAACAGCCACAGAGTCAGTCATGGCACTGATACAGTGTGGTTTTTGGCCGCTCTACAAGCAAACACCTTGCAAAAATATCGTGAAAAGTGGAGAGAAAGTCCTAATTTACTTGCCGGGTGATGAGCCCGACACGCAGCATGTAATGGGGTCGTTCACTATCGCGAAAGTCACGCCTTGGACAACGTTTCATAAACGCAAATATCCACTACAGCTTGATGCAGAGCCGAGCGTTGTTCTCGAAATGACGGACGTGGAAGTGTTTGATTTGCCGGTACCAATCAAACCACTTCTCGACAAACTGGACTTGACGCCAACGAATCGCCAGAAATGGGGCTGCGTAATGGTCGGAGGCATGCGAAGGATCACACCCAATGACTATTCGCTACTGAGCTCAATGTAGCAGTCAGTTGATTGGATTGATGTCCACAAGATAGCCCTACAGAGCGCTAATCACGCTTGTGGATGCAAAATAGATTTGAAAAGGCTAGGTAACAACATGAAAAAATGGAGTTTGGGTTTAACACTTACGGCAATTTCAACGTTAAGCATCGCACAGAGCATTGATGTGATGAGCTATAACGTTGAAGGTGGCTATCTCTCAGATGCGAAGGTGACAACCGTAGCAAGCTATCTAAAAGCGGCACCAAAAGCGGATATCTATGGCTTTAGCGAGTTGACACAGTCTTGGTCTCCGCAGCTTAAGTCTCAAATGGGTGAGCAGTACCGTTATCTGAACAGCGACCAAGCGACTGATACTACGGATGCCCTGGCTTTGTTCTTTGATTCTTCAAAATTTAAAGCAGTTGAAACCGGTGAGCTTGTATTCAATGAACATAAGCACGAGCGTCCAGCGCTATACGCGCGCCTGAAAGATAAGCGAGAAAATATTGAGTTTATCGTCATGGTGAATCACTTAATGAGGGGAGATGCGTCTATAAGGCAGCGGCAATCAAAGAAACTCCAAGCTTGGGTAAGCGGGCAAACTCTACCAGTGGTGGCACTGGGCGACTATAACTTCGATTATGACGTACCTACAGGGAAGACGAATCAGGCTTATCGAGAGTTTGTTGCTGGTGGATACTGGCAGTGGGTAAAACCAACAACTTTAGTAAAAACTGGTTGCCATAAAAATTACAACAGCATTCTAGATTTTGTTTTCGTAGCCAATGGTGCGAAGGGGACTTCGGAGATTTTGTTTGCTGAGCCTGAATACTGCAACGATGACGATAAGCGACCTGACCACCGACCAGTGTTTGCAAGTGTTAAGATCCCTACCAGTTAGTTAGCAGAGACGAAAGTAGTCGTTAGTGATCGTTACAATACTTCCCTCGAGACAGAGGACTATTGGCGACGAAGTTGATCTCGACATTGAACAATTGGTGGCATTTAGAGCTTTGTTGAGATTTAGGTCATTGATTAAAATTATGATGCCTGGCTGCATGTTTTTTGAAAATAATATTCAACAAAACAATTAGCTAATGGTAAATTTTTGTAATGTCGTGTCGTATTTTCTCTTGAGCTAATGCCGTATATATTTCATGTGAGGGTAACTTTCAGGTATAATGAGGGCAAGCATCACGCAGGAGGGTTAATCATGACTGCAATTGATCTTATTTATCAACAGATAAAGCGCTCTCGACGCTATGTTTTCGAGCGTAAAGACTTTGACAACTTCGCTAGCTATGATCAGATTGGTCGAGTATTGAAAAAACTTGTGGATAGAGGTGTGCTGATGAAAATTGGGTATGGTCTATACACAAAGTCAACAATCAACAGCCTTACGAATAAACCGATGCCTACGAACCCAGGTGGCACTGATGCAATCATGCGTGAGATCTTAAGAATGCGCGGTGTAGACTTTGAGATGGACGCTTTGACATTAAAGAGTATAAATGGGCAGTCCACTCAAATTCCAGCATCCATCAGATACAAGTGGAACCCAAAACAGTTCAACCGAAATCTCAAGGTTGGTAACCGAGTATTGAGTAAGCGACAATGAGTATACCAAAGTTAAAAAGACAATTTCTTGAAGTATCTGACCTCCTTGAGTTAGGTAACCCTTCTATCACTGAAAAGGATTATTGGGTTGTGTCTTTGCTTGCCATGTTGGAAAGCGTAGAAAGTGAGCACCACCAGCTTGTTTTTTCAGGTGGAACAGCTTTGGCAAAGTCCAATATCAAGATTCTACGCATGTCTGAGGACGTTGACATAAAGTTGATACCAACTCAGGAGTTTCTCGAAAAGGGCACAAATGCGCGGAAAAAAGCTCGCAAAGCATTAGTCGATAATCTCATAACAAGGTTAGCTGATCATAGTTATCTGGATTACTGCGATAAAAAGGTACGCGATGAATATCGATATGTTGAAATCGTAATAGAATATCCACAACAATATAAACAAGCACCGTGTTTGAGACCTTTCATCAAACTGGAATTGATCGAGACAATAGAGCTTGAGGGTGTTGAACCTCGCTCTGTTTCATCACTGGTGGCGCAGAGCTACCATCAACCTGCTGAAGTTAATTCGATTTCGTGTATTTCTATTGACTCTACGTTGGTTGAAAAAGTGCTTTCTATGTTGCGGCGCACCATGTTAGTTAAGCGTAACCCGCAGCGTAAGGATGACAGAACACTTGTTCGACATATTTACGATGTTCACTGCATCAGCCACGGGCATACCATTAATATGGACGTACTAAAGCCGATGTTTGATACTGTACTGGAAGAGGACAAAAATCGATATGGCAATCAACATCAGGAATTCGTCGATGACCCACGTAATGAGTTAAACCTAGGATTAGAAGAGATAGAAAACAACGAGCAGTTTCGTAAACGCTTTGCCGATTTTGTGGCTCCAATGGTTTACAACTCAGATCCCCATGACTTCGATACTTGTTTTGCCTCATTTAAGGGCATTTCAGAGCAACTGATAAACTAATTTCTTCGATACATAGTGCCCCAACATTTAGCAACGCTTACAAATGTTGGGACAATATGCTCAAGAAGTCTAAATGGTTTCCTCTTTTACCTCAGTACCTACATAACCTATAGATTTGTTTTGTTTTCTAACCCTAAACCACCTTCTAGGAAGGTGGTGATCGTCCATTAGGGCTTTGCCCGAAGGACGCTCATGTTCAAGATATCCAAGTTTGTAACCAGCAAATCAAGGAGAAAAAGAACATGAGCAGAGATGAATCCGCTTCGCACGTATATTACAGGTGCCAGTACCACATAGTTTGGACGCCGAAGTACCGACTCAAAATACTCAAGGGTAACTTGGGCAAAGAGCTGTACCGAAGTATCTATATCTACAGCAACATGAAAAACTGCAAGGTTGTAGAGTTGAACGTTCAAGTAGATCACGTCCACTTAGTTGTGAGAATGCCACCAAGTTTGAGTATTTCAAAGTATATGGGATTTGTTAAAGGACGGACAGCGATAAGGCTGTTCAACAAATTTCCGTATCTAAGAAAGCAAAAGTTATGGGGCAATAAGTTTTGGCAGCGTGGCTATTTTGTTGATTCGGTAGGAATGAACGAGGAAATAATCCGAAGATATGTCAGGCATCAAGATCGTGTGGGAAAGGAAGAAGAAGAGCGTCAGATGCATCTAGGGTTGAGTAACTAAAAGTTAGCCCCCCTTTTAGGGGGCCGCCATTCAAAGCCACCTGCTCAGCAGGTGGATTTTTACTTTGATCTGAATGGCTTTGATTCGGGGGTTATATCCAAAGTCGACTTCTGTGACACTTTCAACTAGTAAGCCTCGTTTTTCTGCAAAATCCGCTATCTCACCAAGGGTAAAAGTCGACATTTTGTTCGGTTTATTGAAGCGATCTCATGTTGCTCTAATGTGTTTATTTGTTTTCTCATTGATTGCCACAATTTTCCCCTAGCTTTTACGTGTAACTGTTCATAAAAAAATAAGCAATCACGACTGACATGTTTTTTCAAATTAGTAATAGACTAGTAAAGTTAGTCACTGTTCGGTAGTTTTGATGGGTATTTTGCCTTAGATCAGGTTATCTGAAATATTCCAACCCTTCAAAAACCGTAACAAGGTTTTGTCCATAAACATCGTAACCTACATATTTAATGCGACTAATGATGTGCGAGCCCTGTTGACATCACTTTAAATGAGCTCGTTGATGCTCTAAATCCATGAAGGTCTTTCTGGAAAGATACGCGTGCTTTGTCCTTCCTTCACAGAAGGAGGGGCATGTTGTACGGTCGTTAGCTTAGGTGCTTTATCGTGTCGAAAACAAGCCCTTTTAACCAAGTTAGATACGGTGAATGTCGGGAGCGATGAGCAAAAAAACCACCAATGGAGAATTCTGGTCCATCTTCAAAGTGCTCTATATCAAGTAGCGTCATATTTTCTGGAATAGAGTGTCTAACAATATGGCTGACAGGAAAAAGACAGTGGTGTTTACGTACTGCTTGATAGCATAGACCTATTTTGTCTGTTCGTAATAATACCCGAGGTTCAATATCCCGCGCTCTCAAATAGGTTTCTGCAAATGTTTCCCCTTGGTGGTAATCAGGCATTAACATTAATGCTAACGGCATGCTTCCGACATCTTGTGGGGTTATGCTTCCTTTTCTACTCATTGGATGTTCGGTAGAGCAACAGAGCTTAAACTGAGCCGCAACAACATGTTGCTGCACGATCTCTTTAGTAATGCCTAAAGGCATAAAATTAATCCCTAGGTCTACTTGGTTGGTTTTGATTTTAACTTCGGTATCGTGAGACCAGTTTTGGATGACGATCGTTGCATTGGGAGCGCTTTTAGTGAGTGTTTTGAATAAGGGCTCCATTAGTGGGTAGCAGAGCACTGTGTTGATGTGAATATTGATTTCGCCAGAGTAGTCCTCCGGGTTGAAACTACTTCCTTGTTCAAATATCGCTTCCAGTCTTGATAAGACATCGGGAAGTTGTCGAAGCAACTGATCACATTTGGGTGTCGGCTCTAACCCATGCTTTTGTCTCAAAAACAGTTGATCGTTGAACTGCTCTCTGAGCTTTCTTAGTGACTTGCTTACTGCGGGTTGGCTGATAAAAAGTCGCTCGCCGGCTCGTTTGGTATTCTTCTCTTCGCCCAGTATTTTAAGCAACTTTAGAGAATTAAAGTCGAGTTTTAACATCTCCGACTCTTTCATAGGCAATCCTTGCTTCATGATAACCACATCAGGTTATCATGAAGTTAAACATATTGCACAGAGTCCAATAAAGTAGCGATCGGTTGGATAAAGGAGGGCTGCCTTTGTGTGCACCTTCGATCGATAGTGTATAGAGTTTGACTAACTAATTGAACTCGTATCGATAGTTAATTGACAGGGTGTTTTTTGAACCAAATTGTGAGCTATTACTGACAATGCCAAAGCTGTTTATTGATTGGTTATCATCGATTCGATAGCTTATGCCACCACCAAGATAACCATTATTTGTGTTATTGCTTCCTGCACTACCTCCACCACCTAACATCAGTGTAAGTCCATGACCTATTGGCTTAAGTGCGAGCATTCCCAGATACGCGCCATGGCTTTCAATGGGCACCATTAATGATTGACCGTGGTATGAGTGAGTGGTGGCCACTACAGCGCGTCCTTCTGTGTAGTTATAACCAAAGGCTGGAAAAAGTTGCCAGCCAGCTGGGTTCACACCGAAAACGCTGAGAGGTATAAATGTCCCCAAGTTGTAGCTGGTGCTGTTACCACCACTCTCATACTGATTTTTCTTGAAGTTGAAGTGGCTTTGTTGCGTAATTCGATGGAACTAAATCAGGAAGTTACGATCTGATCGTCTACATCAGTTAATCATCGTAGCCTTATGCCAAAACCTCGTTATAAAACAACGAACTGGAAACAGTACAACAAAGCCCTAATCAATCGTGGTTCACTCACTTTCTGGATTGATGAAGAAGCCATAAGCGAGTGGAAGCAAAGCAAACAGAGTAAGCGCGGCAGGCCTCGTCAATTCAGCGATCTTGCCATTACAACCGCATTGATGGTGAAACGAGTTTTCTCTATGCCATTGAGAGCGCTGCAAGGTTTTCTAGACTCAGTATTTAAGCTGGCTAACATTCCGCTTGTTTGTCCACATTACACCTGTATAAGCCGTCGAGCCAAGGAAGTTGAGGTCTCATTTAAAACTAAAACCAGAGGTACGATACAGCATCTGGCCATTGATGCTACTGGTCTCAAGGTTTATGGAGAAGGTGAATGGAAGGTCAAGAAGCATGGTACTGACGGGAAGCGCAGAGTCTGGAGAAAGCTGCATTTAGCAGTCGATACCAGCACTCACGAGATAATAGCAGCAGAACTAAGTTTATCTAATGTCACTGATGCAGAAGTCCTTCCTAATTTGCTTAAGCAAACACGTCGACGAATCATCGAGATATCTGGAGATGGTGCTTACGACACAAGGAATTGCCATGATGCCATACGGATTAAGCGAGCTGTTCCGCTTATCCCACCAAGAGAAGGGGCTGCCTTCTGGGAACAAGGACACCCTCGCAATTTATCGGTAGGTTGCCAAAAGCTCTACGGCTCCAACCAGAACTGGAAAAAGCGGTATGGTTATAACAAGCGTTCACTCTCAGAAACAGCCATGTATCGTGTGAAGCAGTTGCTAGGAGGTAGATTAAGCCTGAGAAATTACAATGCTCAGGTAGGTGAAACCTACGCCATGATTAAAGCACTGAACAAGCTTACAGGGCTTGGTATGCCTGAAACTCAGTATGTTGTATAAGAATTACCCAATTTCAGGCAGTTTGGTTTTCTGTCCGAATTACGCAACAAAGCCAGTTGAAGTTCACGATCCCCTTGCTAAATAGCCAAGACCCGCCAATACGCCACTCACTAGCATCGGAATTGATATTGCCGCTGATCATTCTGGCTTCATCCAGCCCTAACGAACCATTAAGCGTTAACTCTCCATTATAGCCAGCGCCAACTCTTGTCACTATTTTAGTAGGGTCTTCTTGGTTTTTTTCTTCATCAACTAGCTCATAAGCCGCTACCTGCAGCGCTAGGATGGGTAATATGAGAGATGTAAGTCTCTTTTTAAGTAACATATTTAATCTTCCGATATGTTTATAATTGGTTGTTTTTATTTTTTAGTTTTATATTTCTGAGCTGTTCGCCATCCATGGCAATAGTTCTAAAATTGATAGTTATATTCGACTCTGAAATCAGTGCCGTTTACTGCTTCACCAAAATTCCAAAATGCTCGGATATTGCTTTGAGTATCTATTTGATAGCTCAAAGCAACTTCATGCTGCCAACCATATAAACTGCTTAATGCTTCAACACCACCCAATTGAGTTGTGTACATAGGGTTGTAGTTCAACCAAGCTTGGTCGGTTATCTCTATTTTCGAGTAGAGGCCTAGCAAGCCAAAACTAGATGGGATGGCATAACCTATTGATCCGAACGATTCACCTTCATCGACTAATAGAGCCGAATCAACGTCCGCAATATTCACTCCAATGCCAGCTAGTGGGTAGAGCTGAATCGCTCCCATAGCAGGGAGTGCTTGAATCATGGAGTATGAGGCTGAGCCTAGCTTTTGATTGAAGTCCCAGTTAATGTCCACTTGAGAGCCAATACCGTTTTGCATATTGACATTAAAGTGGCGGTAACGAAGAGAATCGAAGCTATCATTTCCTTTTAATCCAAGGGTATCAGCAGCAAACCCCTTTGCTTCAAGGATATGCATTGCCATTGTGGATTCGTTGTTGGTGTCATACGCCTGACCGAACTTGAAGTTTAGGCCTTTGTTTGTTGCTCCAATTCCTGCTTGTGAATAGACTGAAAGCGGGTCTGACATATCTTGATATTCTTCAGCAACAGAAGTGTTAAATACGACAGATAGAGCAGATGCGATAGTTGCTACTTTAATATAATTGATTGTTTTCATAATAACTCTTATTTTATTTAATTTATCCCTGGTGAGTATTGAAAGCCCATTCCAATTAGGCCATCAAGTGATATGCATAGACTTAAAATTAAATGCCTTTGCTATGTGGGAAATTCTATAATAAGGTCTTTTTATTTAAGAAATGACTATGGTGATTTCATGCTATTACGATTGGTTATATCTAAAATTTACCAAGATAAATATTAATTTAATGATATGATTTCAAGTTATTTCTTAATGTAATAATTGTTATTTCTTGTTGGTTTAATTAGTCGCTAATATTAACGTGGATTGATGATGTGGGGAGCAATCATCTTATATTGAAGAAATGCTGACTATGGAATGTCTCGGTGTCTCTTATAGAGTAAGCACGATAGCTATATTGCCAAGTTAACATAACTTTTGCGATTGCATTGCGCTATACCAAAAAACTAACTCCATGAGTGAACTTAATATTATGAAAAAATCAATGATTACTTTGGCATTGGCAACGGCTGCTTTTACTAGTATTGCGAGTGAAGTTCCATCTGGATATCCGGTTCTCAATAGCGAAGAAGTTTACCAGCAAATGGATCTCGAGAATCTAACAAGAGCGTTTGTCGACCTGCAACCTGAAGCTGCCTTTATGTCTCTTTACCACTCTTATTTTGATGCCGGTTCAACAGAGCAGAATATAGGTATTATGAAAACGTCGGTAGATCCAAGACAAATTGTGCTTACTGCAAACTCTGAAACCGTTTATGCCGTTCATCCTGTGAACTTGGAAGTACAAGGAGGAGCCGTGGTGTTAGAGGTTCCACCGGGTGTGATGGGTATGGCAAATGGTCCTGGATGGACGTCGTTTGCAGATTTTGGATTGACTGGTTCTGATCGAGGCAAAGGAGGTACCTATTTACTTACTGCACCTGGATGGGAAGGAGAAGTACCGTCAGATATGATTCACGCACCTTCACCGACCAATACTATCGTCTGGCTAATTAGAGCTTTTCAAGGTAAGGAGGGAATGCCAGGGGCCGTCAATACATTAACAAACGGCCTTAAAACGTATTCTCTTGCTGATGCGAATGAGCCACCTAAAACTACCTTCTACAATACCTCTGCACCGGTATACGATGATGGTGGGTATCAGGATATGCTTTTTCATAAGAAGGATATTCCGGCATTGATTCAACAGTACTATCTATTAAATGGATATGATGCAGAGAAGCACAGTTACAATACTGCACACTTATATCATGCTGGCTTTTTTAATAATTCGATTGATGAAGATTTGCTAAAAGAAGCAAAGGATCTAGCCTGGGAACGCGTACTTACATTAACGTTTTCTAACCGAGAGCAAAATGCTTATAAATGGGGGCAAGAGCAAAGCCATTGGGTATTACCCAATACAACGGCTGATGAAAACTGGACACATCGGGACTTTGATATTGTTGACCCAGTAGCTCAAGTTGTTTGGGCTCATCAAGCAACCTTTACCGCTGCAGCCATGACTCGGCCGCCTAGAGGCACAGGAGCCGTCTACGTGTCTACCTATGTAGATAGCGACGGAAACTATTTGAATGGTTCAAATTGTTATCAGCTAGACATTCCAGCAGATGTTCCTTATAGCAATTTCTGGTCTTTGGTGACCTACAATGCGCCAGAGCGTTCAATGATTCAGAACGATCATTTTACGTGGGGAATAAATAGTTACCAAGAAGGGCTGGAGCAGAATACCGATGGGTCTTACAGTATTTATTGGGGGCCTAATGTAGACAATAATGAAAATTCAATTCAAACCAATTTCAATGAAGGGTTCTTCCCATATTTTAGAATCTATGATCCTACTGACACGTGGTATGACAATAGCTGGGTAATTCCGAATATTGAGAGAGTTGAATGTTCGGAATATAAATAAACGTTCCCATACTATTTATATAATTGTATGAGCAATATGGTGCCTATATTCCAAGGCACTATATTGTTCAACATCTCTTGAAAATAGAAGCCTCTCCAATTTAATAGTCACTTTGCAAGGCATTTATTGTCGACGCCCCATTATATGCAATGTGATGTTTAAAGGTGCTCCAATGAATATACCGTTTATCACTGCCCAGCTAGGGCTAGTGTTGACCATTTCGATGTCCGCAGCGTTTGCAAGTAACACCGGAAAAACGCTTAAGCTAAGTAGTGAGAATGTTGTCATTACAACAACTCACTGGCGATATAACTCTGTCAGCGAGTTAGAGGATGCCAATGACATCACAAGCCTGACGATTTATTCAGCGAATAGCTACTCCAACTCGGCGTGGGAGGAAATGGATCATTGGGATGATGTGTACCATTCTCCCTATCGAGTCTCTTTGTTCTCCGCTGAAAATGGTGAGGATGCCGAGCGTTTGTGGTCCCAAACTAAATCAATAGGGGCCTATGGGCTGGGAGTCGCTGGAGTGTTAGCACTAATGCCTACCTCTATTACTCAATGGGAAAAAAACGGTGATCCATTAATGGAGAAATGGTGGAACAATGTCAGTAAAGGACCAGTTTGGGATCGTGATGTTTGGTATATCAATTACCTTGGGCATCCTTATTTCGGTGGTGTCTACTATCAGTCGGCAAGAAAGTCTGGTTACCGTCAGTGGGACTCATTTCTATATTCCACATTGATGTCTACGTTTTACTGGGAGTACGGTGTAGAAGCATTTGCAGAAGTCCCCTCTATACAAGATTTATTCGTAACACCCATCATGGGTTGGGTGTATGGTGAGTGGGCATATCATAAAGAGCAACAGATTAGGCTCAGTGGCGGAACAGTTCTAGGTTCCTCGACGTTAGGGAGCACTACACTGTTTTTCTTAGATCCTGTTGATAGCCTTGGGAGAGGTGTCAACCACTTAGCGGGTCGCGACTTAGTGACTGCGGGTTCTGGTTTCATGGGGGTTCAAGAAACAAACTTGCCCAATGGAAGTACCGAGAGGCAGTTTAGGTTCCAGGTTCAATATGAGCTGGTCACGACAACAGGTTCAAAAAAACATAGAAGTGATTATTACTCACAAACAACGCAAGATCCCGTGACGTACAGTATCGTAGGTGTATCTGCGGGTGTCAGTCATGTCGCCCCTGCTAACAGTTGGTCATTGGAGCCAGGTATTGGAGCGACATTTTCCCTTGGTTTACATTTTTCACCTGAACTCTCAGGCCACTTAACTTATACCCGAGCTCAACTAAATGATGTTCAAACTCAGCAGTCGGTTACTTACGAAAACTATAGTGTAAATGCACTTTACTATTTCAATAGTGATTCTTCGTTAAGGCCTTTTTTTACCGCTGGCTTTGGTGAAGCGATGAAAGACATGGACAGAAAACAAAAAACGTTTCAAGTTAACGGAGGTCTAGGCCTTCACTACAAAATTAATAACAATTGGGCGATTCAAACAGATTGGCGTTATGCCAAGGGAACAAGAGAGAGTGTTAATGATAAAGTGACAACAGGAAAGCTCATTTATAGATTTGGTCGTGGAGAGCTGTAGCAGCAGTGTACTCAAGTTCATCCAAGATAATAACGTGTACATACAGCGAGCGAATCTTTATTGGAGATTTTCAAACTGATATAGGTCGTAGATACCGTGACCCTAATGACGCACGGAGCGGGCTAACAAGGGGGTATTGGGGTTCCGTTACAAGAGCTAGACTACTTTGAAAAACTCAGACATGTTGCTACCGCGATGGTGACCACAGGTGTGTTTCTTAAGATGAGTGACGTCATCGTAGGGTAGAGGTTTCCATCTGATCCGGTGTGTCCTGGACGTCAGTTTAGCTATTTACTATCCCTGTCGTTATTAATTGCTAATATTTGATTTTGCGTAGATGACTTTTGTCCAAAAGTTTGTTGGAGGAAAGCTGTAATGTGTTTAAAGTGTGTGCTGTACTAATAGCTTGCCAACCAATGAAGAATTTGTGATTGCACAGCAGTCGGTTGCACTCCTAGATTGATTTACATTCAATGATTTAAGGCCAATCCTCTTACAGGGCTGGCCTTTTTTTATCATTAAAAACAGATATTTACCATTGCTTATAAAAGATAACTTACCCACAAAAATCGTCTGAACTGATTGGTGCTATGCGGTCTAATCGATATATTGAATGCCTATTGTATAGCGTGAAAATTAGGAACAAGTATGGAAATAAGAAAAGCATATATTTACTACAGAGCATCACCTATTGGCTAATGACTCCCAGAGATAAGAGTGAAGTTGAGTACTATCTGGTGCTATCTCGGGATGAACAAGCAGTAGACTTTAAGTTCATTTCGAAAGAATGGGCTGACTTTTTGCTAGAAAAGTGGAGATAGTACTTCTTTGTAAATGTTCTGCGTGATAAGGAGGCAGAAGCTGATTAGGATCGACCTCGGTAGCGCAATATGATGATCACTTTAAGGGATGGGGAGTTTCATTTGTTATGAAGGCAGTAAAGACATTACATTAATTTATACTAATATAATAATGTTAGTTCTATGTTGCTAAGTCCAGCGTTACATGTGTTGCTAACTAGAGTTTGGTTGGAGACCATTATGAAAAAGATGATCGTGTTATGCTTGCTCTTTCTCTCTATGGATGGAGAAACGTCTGAAAAGCAACTGGTTTATCTTGTTTCAGATTTGAGAATACCCTTTTGGGAAATTATGAGGAGAGGAGTTACTTCGAAAGCAAACGTCTATGATTACGACGTGCTTGTCCTCTCTGCCAACAATGATGCTAAACAAGAATTAGAAAATCTTGTATTGGCCATCGATATGAAGGCTGATGCCATTATCATGTCTCCAACGAATTCTTCTGCCGCGGTGACCTTGCTTAATTTGGCAAAACAAGCCCAGATCCCTGTTGTCATTGCCGATATTGGAGCAGAGAGTGGCGACTACTTGTCCTACATAAAATCAAACAATCTCCAAGGAGCCTATGATTTAGGAAAAATGCTTGCAGCTAAGATGGAGCGTAGCTCAAGTGTTGACGGCACCGTAGGTATTATCGCTATTCCCCAGATGAGAGTGAATGGTCAACAGAGAACACAAGGTTTCATTGCTGCTCTTGATGAAAGTGGTATAGATGTTAATGGTCTTTATCAGCAAGTGGATTTTAGTTATCAGGAAACATTTGATTATACAATCGAAATCTTAACAAAAAATCCTAGAACGCGTGCTATTTGGCTACAAGGTTCGAACAGGTATCAAGCTGCTCTTGATGGTATCGCGAAAATGGGTAAAGGGAAGGAGGTTTTGTTGATTTGTTTTGATGCAGAGCCAGAGTTTCTGGAGTTGCTCAGAACGGGTGTTATTGTTGGAGCTGCGATGCAACAACCTTTTAAAATAGGAGAGCGTTCAGTCGAGACTGTTTATGAGTTTTGGCAAGGGACGAAGATTGAATCAACACAAGAACTTAAGGTGCTTGCTGTGGACAAAAATTCCCTTGATAGCCAAGAAGAAGAAATTAAAAGAAATGTCCTCGGTTTGGATTAGAAAGGAACCTGATGGGGAAAATGAACGCTTCTTCCAAGTCCGTCGCTCTCATAAGAGTGACCATGCTAGTTATCATGCTTAGCATCAGTCTCGTGATAGCTATCTATACAACGATTGCTCTTTCAATTGAAAAACAAGCACTCTCAAAGCACATCAATAAACAAGTTGAAATGAGCTTAATTACACTGAGTAATAATATTGCTCCTTTGATGCAAGCGTATGCTATTAATGAATATAAAAAAATCATCTTAAATGAAGCAAGAGAAAGAAATTACCAAGCTATTGTGGTTTATGACAATCAGTTCGCCAAAATTCTTAACCGAGATAACTATGTTTCGGGTGTAACAAAAGTTAATGGTGAAATTTCAGAGTGTGACGAGGAAAAGGGCTATTTGTTTGGTGATGAGTTTGTCATAACAAGCATGCCTATTGAATCACCAAACGGTGAGGAGATTGGCAAAGTAAAGATCAGTGTTTCTGATAGCATTATTAAGGATAAGATGTATGAGTCGCTTTTTCATGCCGTACTCTCAGGTCTAATACTTAACGCTGTTATCTTATCGATATTATATTTTCTTTTACAACGGTTTGTATCGAAACCCTTAGCGAGTTTAAAGCTTCAGTTAGAAGTTGATGAAGTCAATACCATTCCCAATCAGGAGTTGAAGCTCAGTGGGTATAATGAAATTGATGGTTTTATTCGGGTTGTAAACCAGATGTTTTCAACAATCAAAGCAACGCGAATGAAGCTGCTGGAAGAACAGAGAGATTTGAATAGTGTTATTGCAGCAACCAAAATTGGCACTTGGTACTGGAATATAAAGTCGGGTGAAGTTAAATTTAATGAAAGATGGGCAGAGATGCTCGGCTATCGCTTAGCAGAGCTTGAACCACTCACTTTCAAGACTTGGGAAAAGCTCTGTCACCCAGAAGATTTTGTTCAATCAGAAGAACAATTAAAGCGCCACTTTGAAGGTTCTCTTGAAGTTTATGAATGTCAATGTCGTGTTCAACATAAATCTGGACAATGGCTTTGGATACTCGCTCGAGGACAGGTGGTGAAATGGGAAAAGACTGGTGAACCGATAGAGATGTTTGGGACATATCTAGACGTAACGGAAAAGAGCCATGCAGAAGAAGAATTGAGAATGTCAGCGAGTGTTTTTGACAACACGAGAGAAGGTATTTTAATTCTTGATAATTTGGGGTTAGTTCGAAGAGTTAATGAAGCGTTTATTTCAGCTAATGACTACAGTAGAGAAGAACTATTGGGTCACTCTTTAGAGTCAATGATAGATGAAAGTGAATCTCAGGTTCGCTATGCCCAACTGAAACAAAAAGTGTTAAGTAATGGGTTTTGGCGTGGTGAATTATGGCTCGTAAGAAAAGATGGTCAAGCTTATCCTGAACTTGTCAGCATAACGGCAGTTAGGGACTCTCAAAATAGGCTATCTAATGTTGTTGCTCTGTTTACAGATATATCACGCCTTAAAGAGCAAGAGAAGCAACTAGAGTTACTTGCACTCTATGACCCCCTCACGAAACTGCCTAATCGTAACTTATTGGTGACCAAAGTCAGTGAGTTAATAAAATTCAATGAATTCGGTCGATATATGGCAGTTCTGTTTATTGACCTCGATGAGTTTAAAAAGATTAATGATTCTTTTGGACATGAAGTTGGCGATGAGGCACTAAAGTTACTCGCTTCTACCTTGAGTAAAAATATTCCTTCAAACGATATTCTAGTAAGGTGGGGGGGAGATGAATTTATTATTATCCTTAATAATGTTCGGAATAAAACTAAAGTAAAATCGTACGCTTCAAAGCTACTCAATATAATTTCTACGATGAGATTTAAAACAGATTTGATTCACCCTCAGCCCTTCTCTGCGAGTATTGGTGTGACTATGACGGAGGCGGATAGTGTCACAGATATAGAGCACCTTATTCGACAAGCTGACCTAGCTATGTATGAATCGAAACTGCAGGGGGGGAATAGTATGTCATTCTTTAACCCTGAGCATGATAGAAGTAAGCGAAAACGACATGCTAAAAAGCGACAGTTGGAACAAGCCGTTTCTGAAAATGAGCTGGAACTATACTTTCAGCCAAAAATGAACCTGAGAAGCAATGAGCTGATAGGAGCAGAAGCCCTTCTTCGTTGGAATCACCCGATAAAGGAGTGTTAACCCCGAGCAATTTTTGTTTGATATAGAAACTCCCGCGCTACAATGTGAGATTGGTGACTGGGTAATGACTCAAGCCGTTCATCAAGTGTCCGAGTGGATGAAATGTGGCATGGATATACAATTGTCTATTAACGTATCCAGCTATCAATTGGATGATATCAATTTTACCAGTCGCCTAAGAGCGCTATTGTCTCAATATAAGGTTCCTCCAAGCTATGTACAGATAGAAATTCTTGAATCGAGTGCTCTAGAACTGGTAGAAAGAGCTCAGGCGGTGATTGAGCGTGGCTTTGTTGCGTAATTCGATGGAACTAAATCAGGAAGTTACGATCTGATCGTCTACATCAGTTAATCATCGTAGCCTTATGCCAAAACCTCGTTATAAAACAACGAACTGGAAACAGTACAACAAAGCCCTAATCAATCGTGGTTCACTCACTTTCTGGATTGATGAAGAAGCCATAAGCGAGTGGAAGCAAAGCAAACAGAGTAAGCGCGGCAGGCCTCGTCAATTCAGCGATCTTGCCATTACAACCGCATTGATGGTGAAACGAGTTTTCTCTATGCCATTGAGAGCGCTGCAAGGTTTTCTAGACTCAGTATTTAAGCTGGCTAACATTCCGCTTGTTTGTCCACATTACACCTGTATAAGCCGTCGAGCCAAGGAAGTTGAGGTCTCATTTAAAACTAAAACCAGAGGTACGATACAGCATCTGGCCATTGATGCTACTGGTCTCAAGGTTTATGGAGAAGGTGAATGGAAGGTCAAGAAGCATGGTACTGACGGGAAGCGCAGAGTCTGGAGAAAGCTGCATTTAGCAGTCGATACCAGCACTCACGAGATAATAGCAGCAGAACTAAGTTTATCTAATGTCACTGATGCAGAAGTCCTTCCTAATTTGCTTAAGCAAACACGTCGACGAATCATCGAGATATCTGGAGATGGTGCTTACGACACAAGGAATTGCCATGATGCCATACGGATTAAGCGAGCTGTTCCGCTTATCCCACCAAGAGAAGGGGCTGCCTTCTGGGAACAAGGACACCCTCGCAATTTATCGGTAGGTTGCCAAAAGCTCTACGGCTCCAACCAGAACTGGAAAAAGCGGTATGGTTATAACAAGCGTTCACTCTCAGAAACAGCCATGTATCGTGTGAAGCAGTTGCTAGGAGGTAGATTAAGCCTGAGAAATTACAATGCTCAGGTAGGTGAAACCTACGCCATGATTAAAGCACTGAACAAGCTTACAGGGCTTGGTATGCCTGAAACTCAGTATGTTGTATAAGAATTACCCAATTTCAGGCAGTTTGGTTTTCTGTCCGAATTACGCAACAAAGCCACTCTAATGCCTGCTTTTCTGCATCGTCGACAGTCAGAGAATATTTACGCTTAATCATAACTACTCTGTTCGCATACCAGCATTGATTGACTTCGGGAAGCCAACTCGCAGCATCTTTATCGCATTTGCCTTGCTTGCTACATCGATTGACTTTAGCGGACGCCAAAGTCAGGTTCAATAGATCAGACGCGAAGTCTTTCCTTGTTTGAGTAGACGCATCGCAAAGTCCGCTATCATGCCCCTCTGCAGCCGCAACTATGTGTTCGATATCGGTATTCTTCGCTGAAGAGAAATAGCTACCGCTATACGGGCCATAGATCTTACCGTCCATCTCACCAATGATGTCCGTTTCCAAAGATGCTCGATAAGGATATTGTTTTTTCTTGTTATAGTCGGAGCAGCGATTTTCTGGTGCGACAACCAGCCCTCGCCATAAGTCCTCGGCCACATTCTCAGAGTGAGAGCTAAACGAAGCGCCGCTCAATGCCAGTAGTAAATATTGAAAGTATGCTTTCATTGTCGTCCCTTCACTAATACAAAAGCCACCAGCCCGCGCTGGACTTATTAATCCATCATTGAGAAAGCTTTGATAGGTTCAAGTTTCAAGTGCCTGTTGTTATCAAGACCACTTTTTACATAGTCTACAAACGCACGAAGCTGTCGAGGAATGTACTTTGATTGCACATATTGAGCGATAATTTTGCCCTGGTAGTTACCACTCACATGCCAATCAGCGAGGAGCGGTACAAGGGTACCATTATCAATATACGACTGAACTGCAAACTCCGGAAAGACTGACACCCCGAGCCCACGAAGCACCGCTTCTCGACGAATTTCACTATGATTTACCGCAAAACTGCCTTTAACGTCCACTGTCGTTGAGTGTCTGTTCGACGAGAATGACCAGATTTTATCTCTTGGGTTCTCTCCTAGGCACAAACAGTTGTGTTCTGAAAGCTTATCTGGATGAGATGGCATACCAATACGTTCTACATATGCAGGGCTTGCACAAAGAATTAATCTGCATTGCCCAAGGCTAGTAGCAACAAGATTCTCTTTGGGTGAATTTGTGATTTGAATTAATACATCAACTTCATCACTCATAGGATCGATAAAGTGATCTGCTACTTTAAAATGTAAATCGACATTTGGATAAGCCTCTGCAAAGTCCAAAACTATTGGCATTAAAACTTGTCGTGATAACGCTTTTGGAGCCGCGACTCTTAACGAACCGCATATATCCTCTTGTTCAGATTGTGCAGCAAATACTGCGTTCTTAGCAGAACCCAACATTTCAAGGCAATGCATATGGACTTTTTTGCCTACTGGGGTCAAAGCCATATGTCTAGTGCTACGCTCTATGAGTTTTTCATTCAGCGAAGCTTCAAGTCTATGAATAGTTCGACTTACTGAAGACGGCGCACAACCCAGCACTTTTGCCGCCTTTGCAAAACCACCTTGTTCGATGACTTCTACGAAAACTGCCATCTCATGCAATAGTCCGATCAACTTACTTTTGTCCACAGAGCAATTATCCTTTGCGTTTGGAGCTATTTATTTCCTTTGAATCAATATTAATACTTATATGGCCTTCTTTAAAGTCATCAGCAAAGGAAATGCGTTATGAAGAAATTGAGAAGTATTGAAGATTTATTATTAATGTCTACGCAATGTAAACATATTCTCACCCTCTTTAGTGGTGGTCTAGACAGTGCGTATTTATTGTCTCTCCTATCTGAAAGTAAAGCTAAAGTCACTGCTTTAGTGGTTGACGTTGGCGAGACATATGACCGACAACGCTTACAAATAGTCTGCGACCACTTTGATGTTGAATTAGCTATTGTGGACGCAAAACAAGATTTTATTGAGTACGGCGTTTTGCCCGCTATTCAATCTCAAGCTTATTATCTAGGTGACTACCCAGTGAGTTCATCACTTAGTCGCCCTATCATTGCCCAACACGCAGTCAACACCGCAAAGAAACTCGGCTGCGACGCCATTGTTCATACCGCTACTCAATCTCAAAATAGTCTCCGTCGACTCAACGGTGCTATTGAAACGTTAGGCTTTGACGGCTATTACGGTTCTCCATACGAGTATTCAGCGATATCAAGAGAAGAAAAAACGGATCACTTAGCTGAACAAGGTCTCATGCATTTTAAAGGCAGAGAAGTCAGTTCAGATTCTAACCTATGGTGCCGTGAGTTCGAGTCCGGCGTTATGGATAATCCCGAAGATTTCGCTGATCCAAATAGTCACTTTTCTTGGGCAGTATGGGAGCCAGAGCATCATTTGGAAAACCACACCATCAAAATTGGTTTTCATAAAGGCCACCCTGTTGAATTAAATGGTCGCGCAATTCAACTGAGTCAGCTAATCAGTTATCTAAATCGACACATTGGCGGTTATGAGATAGGACGATATGTTGGTTTTGACCATTTGGAAGAAGACGAGAAGGTACTAGAAATTAGAGAAGCACCAGCGGCCACATTATTGATGTCTGCGTTTAAATTGCTGTCCGTCGCTACGCTACCTACTGATATTTTGCGTGCCAAACGAGTCCATGATGACGCCTGGACTATGGAAGCTGTAGAAGGACGTTGGAACAGTTTGGCTCAACAGATGAGCTATCAGTATATTTCCACGCTTTCTGAGAGTATCACTGGCGATGTGACCTTCACATTAACCCGAGGCGCAGCGCTACCAAGTGCGATTTACGCAGAGAACGCTCGTTACTTAAAAAACAGAGACGAGTGGGAAAAGCTCGTGACCAAAGAGCGCAGTCTACGAACAGTGAAAGCTCGTGCCGGTTTCGATCTCGATTCGAACGTAGCGTAAGGAGTGAGTCATGAATACGTTAATTGCTCCCCACAGTACACGCATCACAAACGAGCTAGGCTCTAACACATACGCTTACGAGAAAGGTCAAATGTTACGTGAAGCGCTGTTTATTGATGACCAAGATATAGCTGAGTTTGCATCTCACTGGCACCAGCTCAAAATCGATAAGTATATGAACGATGGGGGTCGATACCGTTATCGTCGTTACAGTCAACTGATTAAGCTCAGACACTCAAATGAGTTAGTCCTACTTCCCCACGAACCCTATCAACAATCTATGTCCGTCAATTCACTCAATGGTGGCACATTACGCTATTTCGAGCCGATGACTGATGACTTTCTCACCTCACCATGCCTAGAACGTCTGCTTGTTTTCCTCGCTTATTGCTTCGACGATATTCTCGGTGAAGCTAACGACTGGAACATCAAGCTTCACCCTTACCGAATCCTAGCAAATGATGAGGCTGGACAACCGACCCCTGAAGGACTGCATCGTGACGGCGTCACTTTTATTTCATCTCTTCTCATTGCTAGACACAACATTCGAGGCGGCACGACAACGATTACCGATAATCAATGTAAGAAACTTGAGGAGATCACGATGACCGACGCATGGGACATCATCATCGCAAATGACGCGCAGTCTATGCATCAGGTCAGTGAAATAACGCGTGAAAATGTGGAGTTCGATGCTTATCGCGATGTATTGGTGATCGCCTTTACCAAGATCGAGGACAAATAAAATGCATATATTGTCAATTGTGAACAATGAAAAGCACCGGTGGCCAGTTACTGAATGGCTTTTGTTACTGGTCGCCATTTTTTGGGGTACCAGTTACGGAATGACGAAGTCCGCCCTGGTGTTTACCTCTGTTCTTATGTTTATTGCGATTCGCTTCAGTCTGACATTTATAGCACTGCTGCCTGTAGTCATTAGAGATTTTAAGCTAGGACGAAATAAAGACTGGATAACTGCGATACCGACAGGCGCTATCCTCTCTGCCATTTTTTTCTGTGAAGTAATTGGTGTTTCAAAAACCACGGCGTCGAACGCTGCGTTCTTAATTAGCCTTTCAGTGATTTTTACAGCGTTTGCAGAGAGACTGGTGAACAAGCACGAGGTGAGCATGACCTACAAATCGCTCGTTGTCTTGTGCATTATCGGTGTCTATCTCCTCAGTCAACCAGATCTCACAAGCTTTACATTTAACTCTGGTGACTATTGGATCCTCGGTGCGGCTTGTCTCCGCGGTTTGATGGTCACTACGACAAAACGCCTGACAGAAGGGCGCGTTATTTCAACGGTCTCTTTGACAGCCCTTCAATCGGCGACGGTCGCGGTCGTCGCCATCATTGCATGCGGATTGTTTCTGCCAATGGACGCCATATCAATCCCAACCTCACTATCATTTTGGTTGATGACCCTCTACTTGGTTGCGTTTTGCACCCTGTTCGCATTCTTTGTTCAAAACTACGCCGTTCGTCGCTTATCACCTACTCGCGTTTCTTTACTCATGGGGAGTGAGCCGCTATTTGGCGCACTGTTCGCAATGCTCTGGTTAGGAGAGCAATTAACTGCGCTGCAAGCACTTGGCGCACTGATGATCATCTCTAGTGTTATCTACGTGTCTTTGAAAAAAGCTTAAGGAAAACCTATGTACGTTGCTATTTTTATACTCTCAATATTGCTGATTTACGCCATCTTTTGTCTCTATACCATACAGAAACAAGTACGGGGTCTTATTGATGATCTCGAAAACATGCCCAATAAGAAACTCTCATTCACACTAGCCCTAAACACCCTAAATGGCTTGTATTCACGCATGCCACTTCGCTGGATGGATGATTAGGCTCTTAAGTTCAAACTGTTAGATAAACCAATGTGTTTCAGAATCAAATAGGTGATATTGAAGATGAGCCTAGAAAAAATCGACATTAACGTTACGGTCTACAATCACGCGCAGTTCTCATTTTCTTCGTTTAGCATCGCGCTATTCGACGATAATCAGTGGAACTTACCCATAGATGAGCAGACGATTTACGCTCGTCACTGGGCGTCAGCTCCACAGCACGACGTTGTTTATGAAAGTGATTACGACCTGTTATCTTCTTCGTGCCCACTGACAATTGAATGGGCGATTGATGGAGTTGTGCTTGATGGCCAAAGCAGATTGGGCTGTATTATCGCGTGGCATGCAACTGGAGATCCTAGCATTCAGATTGTAAGCGGCGAACTTGACCCGTCTTCGCTCGCTTTCGCTCTACCAAACGATGCGGCTTCAATGCTCTGGGGCAGCGTCGATAGCCACTTGCCTGGTATTGAGTTCTTAGACAATGGAAATACGCTGTCGAAGATCGCATTAACAAGGCTTCTTCGCCCTCCACGAGGCACTACCACACACCCAGGTGTGTCCATCACCCTAGACCGCAGCAACACACAGTTCGACATCCATATAGGGAGTAATAGAAGCTGTTCAGAGAGCCAAAATAGCCAAGTATCGGTGCTTGACCGAAGCTTAGTAACGTTAGGAAATGGCACGAATGTGACAAGAGCTAGAGTTGTTCCTATTAGTGTGGAGAAACCAAGCTTCGAGGAGTAGTCGTGGTGGTTTCGAGAGTATAGTGAGAGCGCACGCCCTCACTATATAACGTATTTCTAATACAGGGCGCCAATCGATTCCAAAGGTGTAATCAGCTATGCTTTGTCGGCTAGATATTGCTCCCGCGTAATGTGAAGACCATTATAGAGATCCAACAGTTTCTGAAAATCATTCACGTTTTTCTGATTCTCTTTTATACCTGTTTCAACCAATATCGCATGTAAATATCGATTTGATTCTTCCAAAGCACTTACTGTGTCGGTTAACTTCTCATTTTTTTTCTCAAGCAGCAGGCGCTTGCTTTCTTCTTTTTTGAGCTCACGTAAGTAGTGTTACTTCAACAGGAAATATTCTATCTTTGAATCGATGAACGCCAATATTGAGTCGATATCACATCCACTAATGAATCGTGACCGATTGCCCGTTGGGTGGCTTTCGACAAACATAGGCTTTTGAATAGTTGACAACAAGGAACGGAAAAACTCAGCGTAAAGCTCTTTGGGAAAGGCGTATGTCTTCACTGGCCACAGTTCAACGTTGTCCGAACTAGCTTTCACTAAGTCTGGGCTTTGTTGCGTAATTCGGACAGAAAACCAAACTGCCTGAAATTGGGTAATTCTTATACAACATACTGAGTTTCAGGCATACCAAGCCCTGTAAGCTTGTTCAGTGCTTTAATCATGGCGTAGGTTTCACCTACCTGAGCATTGTAATTTCTCAGGCTTAATCTACCTCCTAGCAACTGCTTCACACGATACATGGCTGTTTCTGAGAGTGAACGCTTGTTATAACCATACCGCTTTTTCCAGTTCTGGTTGGAGCCGTAGAGCTTTTGGCAACCTACCGATAAATTGCGAGGGTGTCCTTGTTCCCAGAAGGCAGCCCCTTCTCTTGGTGGGATAAGCGGAACAGCTCGCTTAATCCGTATGGCATCATGGCAATTCCTTGTGTCGTAAGCACCATCTCCAGATATCTCGATGATTCGTCGACGTGTTTGCTTAAGCAAATTAGGAAGGACTTCTGCATCAGTGACATTAGATAAACTTAGTTCTGCTGCTATTATCTCGTGAGTGCTGGTATCGACTGCTAAATGCAGCTTTCTCCAGACTCTGCGCTTCCCGTCAGTACCATGCTTCTTGACCTTCCATTCACCTTCTCCATAAACCTTGAGACCAGTAGCATCAATGGCCAGATGCTGTATCGTACCTCTGGTTTTAGTTTTAAATGAGACCTCAACTTCCTTGGCTCGACGGCTTATACAGGTGTAATGTGGACAAACAAGCGGAATGTTAGCCAGCTTAAATACTGAGTCTAGAAAACCTTGCAGCGCTCTCAATGGCATAGAGAAAACTCGTTTCACCATCAATGCGGTTGTAATGGCAAGATCGCTGAATTGACGAGGCCTGCCGCGCTTACTCTGTTTGCTTTGCTTCCACTCGCTTATGGCTTCTTCATCAATCCAGAAAGTGAGTGAACCACGATTGATTAGGGCTTTGTTGTACTGTTTCCAGTTCGTTGTTTTATAACGAGGTTTTGGCATAAGGCTACGATGATTAACTGATGTAGACGATCAGATCGTAACTTCCTGATTTAGTTCCATCGAATTACGCAACAAAGCCCATTAGAGTCGATACTATCGAATTGCAGTAGTGTTGAAATGGTATTCTATCCACCAAATACAGATGTGAGTGTTAAGGTCGTACAGTTAGACCCTCTTGCTCTGTACGATGAAAATGAGAATGGCAAAATTTCGTGTGCCGAAGCTCGCCTCCATGGTATCGCTCCTGTCCTTCGGGCGCACGCTGCATACAAGTTCATGAACGACGCGAATGATGATGGTGTTGTGTGTAATTAACCTGCTTTCGAGCTGTTGCAATTGACGATTAAGAGCATGGCGTCTGTCGGTACAATGAGGCTTTTATTTTATGCGGATGTTCGAATCGACCATCGATAATCGCTTCTAGCCGGCTTAGCTTTTTAGACTTTACGATGTCGAAATGCTCAGCACCAACTATATTCTTCATTTCATCGACTCTGACTGTAACGATAGCGACGGCACTCAGCACAGCATCATGATTCTCTTCTTGTTCGATATAGTAACTTACTGCTTCTGCAATAAATACAGCGCACGTTTGGGAAGTAAGCACAGCACAATGTGGTACGGTTAAGTTTTTAAATACGGGGGGCGTTTGCTTGATTTCGTTGTTTATTCGACAGGTTTCAAATAGTAGCTGCATTTGTTCCATCACGATGGAAACGTCAGCAAGCTCAGAAATAAATGCGTCTAAGGTCGACTTCTGCTGTATGTAATGCCGAGTGGTTTCTGCTATTAGTTCTCCGCATTCGCCCGTGGCTATGAGTACTTGTGACGTTTCGCCCCATTTATCCAGCGCTTTTTGATAGATTGATGTCATACCTTTCCCCAACGTAGAAACCGCGTTCAAGACAAGTTCTACTTATTATTGGCTCTCGAAAAGAGTGTGCGTTAAGTGAAATAGTATTAGTGGTTCAAAAGTGAAAACGTTTTTGGGCAGCTTAATTGTACTAAATAAGGATTTTAGCCCGATTTGCATGCAATTTAGCACAAGCGATTTAATCAATAATTTACTCAGTTTTCTGTGAGAAACTAATAATCAATGAACAATCAATAGATTAGAAAAAGTGTTGTCTCTTTTTAGTGATCACAAAAATTAGGGTGCTTAATAGAATTTGAAAGGGAGGAACTTATCGATACTCGTTACGACTTCAACACACAACTAAAGGAATGTCGTATGCTAGGTCAACTAAACTCCACTTTTAAATCTAACCTTTCTCAGTTGCGCTACGCTCTTGCCTTCGCATTACTTTGTGCCAGTTCACTTGTTATGGCTGGTTCAGGTGGTGATGCTTTCCAAGGCGTAATGGACGACTTGATTTCATTCGCCGATGGTATTCCTGGCCAGATCGTTGCATTTCTTACGGTCGCCGGTGTGCTTATTTTCTCCATTGTACGTCCAAACCTTGTTGGTTTAGGGGCTAGTATCATCGTCATGGTCGTACTTGCACAGTTGAACACAATCATCACAACTATGCTTTCAGCAGGTTTGCCTGTTTAATCACAATGCAATTACCCAACCAACTAGGCTCCGAAAGGAGCCTTTTTTATGCTGCGACGAAAATAAAATACAACATCGAATAAAAAAGAAAGAAACGGACTTTTTTAACCGCTACATCGATTAGACTACGCGCGCATAATCAAAATGAGTGACTATATGAAAACTAACGACTCAAGTATTGCCATACAACCTGTTGCTTTGCATACAGGGAGCGATGGCTCTTACGTCAATACGCTGCTTTTAAATGGAGTAAATTAGCGAAGATACCTCGGTTCTCTTTGCTAATGCGAAGAGATGGCAACCTAGGTTCGCACTCTCTTGCTCTATCCATTTCACTTTCGATGTTGGCGTACAGCCTGCTTGTTTGAGCAGGCTTTTTTATTGCCAGCTGCCAACGAACTGGCCTCAACAAATGAATGGTTAACTTTTTTAACCTGCGTCAGATGGGTCGCTTAATTGCGAAATCATCACACGTCATTGTCTTTACTGGAAGCTAAGCGAAGTAATAGAGGCGTTTACTCATGAGTAAAATAGACGTAGACAAAGATGCAAAGCCCGCTCTACCAGAAACACACACCTATATTCCAACAGGTATCAATCAAAAATGGTCATTGATGTCGATTGAATCCGACACGCTTGGCATCATTCTCGGCGCTATCGCGATTGGTAACTACACACGAGACGTTCTCCCTTTCATGATTGCTGGGGTATTTATTGCAGCTGGGTATGCCTACATCAAAGGCAAATATCCGAGAGGTCGACTTAAACATCTTCTTTGGTGGTACGGCTTAATAAACACCAAACAAACTCGCTCAAAACCCAATCCATACAATCGCCGTTTCTACAAGTAGGGACTTGAACATGAATTTATTCAAGCGCAAAGAAAAAAATGAAACAGAAGCTATGTCACCTGGACAAGGAACTTGGACTGCCGCTATCAATCAAGCGAAGAAGTTGACCACAATGCTTATGATCAGTGTTCTCGCCAACTTGGTATTGGTCTTCTCACTTGTTTCCAAGCAGCCAGTGATGACGGTGACCCCTCCAAACTTTGCAGAGGCATTCACACTAGTTGGTGAGAAAGCAGATGAGGCTTGGAAGCGAATGTGGGCGGTCGCTATTGCTGAACTGCTTGGTAACGCGAATGAGCGCTCTCTCGATACGGTACTTGATGCTTTTAAACCAATGCTTCGTGGTGATGATTATGAAGTGATGGCGTCTCAACTTGAAGCACACGTCAAAGCTTTGTCGATTCGCAATCAATACCAAGAGTTCGACGTTGTCGATTCTTTCTTCGATGAGAAGTATGACAGGGTCATCATATACGGTCAGCGAAGTATTAAGAGCAAACGTGTTTCAGACGATGAGAGGCTAAACAGTCGCCCCATCAGATGGACATATGAGATAAGCATTCAAAACGCGTTTGGTACGCCGAAACTGATGCACATCAGCCAATACGAAGGTGCTCCGAAAATCGATAGAGCCCGCTTTTCAAGGGAGTCCACACAATGAAAAATCTAACAATGGCAATTGCTCTTCTACTAGTTGGAATAGGGATAACGCCAACCTATGCGCAGGTGGCAGACATCGTTCCAGTGGACAACAACAAGCAAGAATTGACAGAAGAACAGGTAGAGTCCGTCATGTCGCAAGTTGTTGACCAGCTACCTGTTGAAAAAAAGCAAAAGCTCATCAATTTAACGACAGAAAGTCAAAGAGATGATTTTGGACGCTCTGTCAGCACTGTAGGCGCAGAAAAAGCGGTGTCACTAACCCCTCAAAACTCTCGGCCAACTAACAATGTAGAGCCTATAAACAACGAAGCGCCGCCTAGGCCACTATCGTCTATGGAACGATTGCAGGCAAACATGATGAAGAAATATAAAGGTGTGCAGCGGTATAAAGTCAATGCCGGTGACAACATAACGCTACCGGCTGCTAAGTACATTCTTAATCGGATTAAAGTCAATTTCTCCGAGATAGCAGTGCGCTCTAGCGATCCAAATGTAGTGCTTAAAGTTGAAGGTTCACATGTCTATTTCTCTACTGAGTCAGATGCACCATTTGGACTCATAATGTTTGAAAAAGGGGTGCCAGATACACAAATCAATGTATCCATCGTGCCGCTCAATGTGATGCCTGCCATGGTGGATATAAAAGTTCGTTTTAATTCGACCATGAAGTCTCAAATAGCCAAGGTTAAACGAGAGCGACAACATGACATACAAGAGCAAGAAGAGCGGATCAGAGATATGGAGTCAGAGCTCCTGCTACAGTCAGATCCGGACTTCCAAAGCAATGATTACGAAACTTCCATCGACTTGCTCGTGGCACAAGTAGCAGGTAATGGGAGACCCAATGGGTTCGACTTAAGTGATAACATTCCAGACTCTGCTCGATACCCTTGCAGGTTTGACGCCTATGCGGTGACAAAGCAACGACTTATTTCTTCGAGGCGCATTGTTGATGTGGTGCTGGTAGAAAATAAAAATCGATACAACGTTGTTCTTGAAGAGAGCCAGTGTTGGATAGATGACGATGTAATTTCTACAGGGATCCTAAATCGAACAACTTTAGCTCCCGGCGAGAAGACAGAAGTATACGTCGTACGAGACCGCTTGCATGAGACTCGAATGAAATCGAGAAGGCTGCGTCCTTCATTATTGGACTGAGGGTAGAGCAATGGATATTAAACAATATTGGGAAAACAGTACCGTACGTTTCGGTGTTGTATTCGGTGCAATAGCAGTTGTAGCTTTGCTTGTTAGTCTATTTATTCGACCAGAAAAAATAGCGGATCAAATTGAAGCAAAGAAAAAAATTACACCCATTTACGCGCCAAATAACACAGGTGACTTGCTTGAGCGCCAAGAAATGGCGCAAGTTCAAGATGAGCTAACACGTATTGCGCTGGAAGATCAGCGCTCAAAAATCAACAATAACAGCTACGAGTACGATGCACTATACAGTCAGTTGGAACGTATGGGGAAAAAAGTCGATAAGTTAGACAATGAGTTGACGCTTTGGAAAACGGGTCAGAAAACACTTGAGCGAACCCCTTACCAACGAACTCAGGTTCCCAATAGCCGCCAAGTAACAGTGGATGCAAATGGGAATAGGGCAACCGTTGAGCCAAGCTCGGTACCAAGGCCTTCGTCAAGCACTAATCAACTTAACCAAAGTCTTCCGAATAGAGTCTCCGGTATACGAAGTGTCGATGAGGCGAACGATACGATTTTACTTCAAAACGGACAGGTAAAAACCCTTGTGAAAGCAAACGAAATTATGACGCCTGAGAAAGCAGAATCCGAAGCTGAGCTACAAGCCTGGCGTGATAAGAAAGAAGCCGAGCTTTCAGAAGCACTAGCCAAACTAGAAGCTACACCTGAGAAAGTATCTTATAAGGTGCAACTGCCTACCACCAGCTTGATTACCGGTGTGCTGTTATCTGGTATGGAGGCACCAACATCGGTAGGCTCAAAGCGCGAACCGCTTCCAGCTGCAGTGCGAATCAAACATGATGCACTACTGCCTAACAACTACCGAGTTGATTTACGTGATTGCCAAGCTTTGGTTTCAGCAGTGGGTTCTTTATCAGACCGCCGTGCTTATATGCGTATGGAATCTATTGTGTGTATTGATGAGCAGGGGCGTGTAGCCGAATCAAATGCGAAAGGCTATGCCACTGGTGCTGATGGTAAAGCCGGAATACCAGGTATGCTGGTGGCTCGAAACGGAGAAGTGTTAAAAGGTTCCATGTGGGCAGGTTTCTTTTCAGGTTTAGCGCAAGGCATTGCTCCTCAGCGTGTCGTCGGTATTGACGTTAATTCAGAAGGTGGCGGATTTCAAACTCCTGATCTTGGCTTTATCGGAGCGGCTGCAGGTTTAAGTGGAACAGCAACGGCGCTAGATAGGATTGCAGATTACTACGTGAAGATGCTGGAAGAGATCTGGCCAACCATCAACGTGGATGCATTCCAAGAGGTCACGTTTTTTCTTCAAGCACCACTCACTTTAACTTTCCAAGACTAAGGGGGCGAGCATGTCGGACAAGCAGCACTCTGTGAATGAGAATATGATAGATGTGATAGGTCCTCAACAAGACCTAGAGGAGATGATTGAAAGTGAAGAGACAAAGGATAAGAAGTCTCGTATGGAAGGGGTGCTAAACACTGCTGCTTCTTCTGCCTCTTCACACAAAGGAACACGTATTCTAGTTATCTTGCTCGCACTGCAGATGGTCATACTGGCCTTCATGGCAAATACAATTTGGTTTACTTCAGATGAAGCGCCTTTGAAGCACGAAGCCTCATCTCGATTGGTAGTTTACCCATATCGACAAGTTCACGATGATTTGAGGGCACAGGGCTATTCTGCCGTTTCGATTGAGACCTACCATAAGAACATGATCACGATATTGAATCGTAAAGGTTATATCGTGCTGTCTGCAGGTGCAGTTGAAGGGGCGATACCAGCGGAATGGCAGGCTCCATTGATAAGTATCGATGAAATGAATGCGTTAGCTGACGGTCAATGAATCTAGATCAAGGGTAGTTTTCGTTGAGATAACTACGGAGAACAGGGCTTGCATGGTAAGTGTCATGCAAGCCTTTTTAATTGAGGATGTTGATTAAAAGTTGCTGGCGTTTTCTTTTCTGTTCATAGGCTTATCAAGCCATTTTAGCGGCCATGCCTTAAGTATTTTGTTAATTCGCTCTTTTGCAAGAGAGCTGGCTATTCGTTGGTCTTTGATTTGAGACATTTCATCAAGCACAAAACGAAGCTCTTTATATAGGTTAATAATGAAATAGACCAGTTTAAGAGCAGCAATAATACAAAGTAACACTATTAACGTTTCAATCATACGCTATCCGCTTATTCTTATGATTACAAATAATCTTTTTAATCCAATGGTTTGACGTTTCTGTAAGTGCTAAAAGCACTTCTTATCATCACTCGATTAGTATAGGCTTTGAAGCGTACGGTTTTTAAGATTAAGCAACCCAAAATTTATATTTCTGAATTAACCCCACATAATTAACGTTCTGTGCATGTTTGTTAGATTGATAACGTATTGATTGAAAGCGATTTAGCATAGTTCTAAACGTAAGTTCTCAATTTTGAGACTGGATCAATTTAATCTTTAGCTATCTGTTAATGGCTTTCATTTTTTCTTACTTCTCTGAAGGCTCTGTTTGCCTTGTACGATGACTAAATAGGGTCGCAATCGCCAAGGGGCTAGAAACATCTTTGCCTAGAAAGTTCTTTGGGTTTTGCTTAGTCAATTTCTTCAGTAAAGTTTTAAGCTGAGTGTCTTTACCATTCATCGTCCATCCATCCTCTTCCACTGAAAACGTTGCAGTCGGTCACTTCTGGTGTCTGTTCGGTGCTTTGCCCCATGATATAGCCTGCGTTATAGCTTGGCGCCGAAGTAGCCGATGCTTCTGGTACCCGGTCAATGATGTGCGTGTACTCGGAGGTCACCACTTTTGCATTGAAGCGACTAGGTACTTTGAAGGCGAAAGCGGTATCTTCAGCGCTTTCCTTTTTGGCGAGCTCAATAGCTTGGTTGCGTCGCAGCTCATGGTCAATGAACTGGTTGGCCTCAATCATGCTCCAAAAACGTCGCTCGATACGTGAAAGTGCTTGCAAGCGTATTTTGAGTTCTGGGTTATCGTGTAAGAATAAATCCACGCAGCTGGCGATAACACGGCGAAGCGCAGTCTTCTTGAGCATGACGGTTACGAATTCATTCGACCAAAGTGAAGAAGCGACTGGGCTGTTCTGATGGTGTTTAATTGTAGCCTCTACAAATTCGCGCTCCAGAACTTCGACGTAAATTTCACCATCGACCCCCTCAACCCTTCCATACAATGCTTGGATATTCTCCAAACCGGTGGAATTGAATGTTGCCTCATGAATTACATCCTTGTTGATGCCCTGGAACACAAAATTATCTCCGTTGTATACCAGTGCTGCATCAATACGCTTTACGCAATTCGACTCTTTGAGAAGCTGAATCATGCCATGGTAAATAGGGTAGTAGCATAACTCATAGTCCCCAGAGTCTGGATGCTTGTTGAATAGAAGGGTAGCGTGATTGAGCCCCTCCTCTATGGACAGAGCGACCTCCGCCATCTCCAAAACGGTGTAATAGATAGAGCTTTGGTCTAGGTCGTTGTAAATTTCGAATCCAAATTGTTCAATTGCATTCTCAATACGTTGAAACTCTGCATTTGCATCCAAATGGGGCATTCTAGCTGCACGTTTAATGTACTCTGGTTTTGCAGCCTGCAGTGTTTGATAAGTCGTTGAGTTTTTAAACATGTGGCAGTTCTCCTTTGGTTTAAGGGTAAGTTCTTGACTGATTTTTAGTAGTACTCAGGGATGTCGACCTCTACAACACCACCGCTACTCACTCCAGTTACAAAATCATCTGCATGAAGACGTGCTTGTAAGTCTTTCAAAGCTCGTAAAGTCTTGGTGAATGCTCTCTCTTTGTTTCGGACCCGGATGATTTCGGTGATGTCAGCTTCCAAGTATTCAACGCACAGAAAAATGAAGTCCTCCAGATCGACATTGAGCAAAGAAGCGACATAGGTGTAAAAGGCTTCTTGATAGTGGTAACCCAGAGAGCCTGCTTGTCTGACGAAATCGTTGATGGAGGTTGAACGCGTGCTTTTGACATCAACTGCATCGTTATCAAAACGTAGCCAGTCAAATCTGCATTTAAGCATTAGACCCGTGATTTGGCATTTAGCAATGAAGGTCACTTCTGCTAGGCCATTACTAATGAACGCACTTGCCGTTGGGTGCTCCTCAAAGGTTTTATAAGCTCGATGGGCGTTGTCCCACACCATGCCATCCAAACCTGTCTTATCTTCGTTGTAAGGGTCGTCTTCAATGTTTTTTATAACGTCGTCAAAGATGGTTACTGGAGCATTCGCGGATTTTAGTGCCTCAGCTAGGACAGGCTTAGTCGCAGACTTTGGAACTTCAACTTGGTGCTTTTCACATGCCAATACGAGCTCTTTTTGTGTGATAAGGGCATCAGGGTAGTCTTTCTCAAGTGGCAGGCGATAGTAACGATCATAGAAGCCGGTGCCTTCCAGGATTAACTCATGAATGATAGTCCCTGTATCTAGCGTGCGCTCTTGAGCTAGATTCTTAGTGCGCGTAGTCTCAATATTTGAGAGATATCGACGATAATAATGCGCCGCACCTTTTGTAATGTAGGTTTTGATCTGGCTAGAACTGATTGCGGGCAGTTCATGGTAGACATTATTCTCTAGGCCGATATAGATACCTTCAAGAAGCTGGCCTTCTCGCAGGTAGTTTGGGTTACCTTGTTCATCATATGCCTGTTGAATCGGCGTTGTAGAGTTCATAAAGCAGGTTTGGGTTGCAGCGTTCATGGGTATCTCCTCATTGCGATTTGATACCACCCTAACGCCAAGAGATGGAAATTAAGTCCATTTAAGGGTGATTTTTACTCTCGAAACCATAAAAGAAGTTTTGCCAGTGGAAACTGCGCACTTTTTACTAGACCTGAAATGCGCTTAGAGATGGCCGCATTAGTTATGTTGGCATCCAGAGCTATTGCTTTTTGTGATGTGTAGCGGGCGAGTTCAGCGAGCGTTTGCGACCGACTATCGTCAAGACCAAGTAGAAAATGCGCGCGTTCGATGTCACGTTTACAAGTGTAAGCGGGTACCGAGCCTGAACTTAAAATCTGTTCGTAACTCGCTGCATCTCGTTTATCTAACAAAAAGTCGATTCTAGCCACTGATGCCACAGCGTTGAGCAAAGCTGTTTCATTCTCTTTGTGCATCAGTGTAACGATGATGGTGGGGTAGGTTTGCTTAATGTCGTGAAGGAACTTAAGAATTGAATAGTGGCTGCAATGGTACAATGACAGGGTGCAGATAATATGATGAAAGGTCTCAAAGCTTGGGATCGATTTCGCCTGTTGAAGCGTGGTGATAGTTGTTACCAGATTGTTTGACGTGGAATGTAATATGGATTGCTCAATACCTTTAGCCATAACCAAGTCGTCTTCTATAAGCAGAACATGACGGTTCATAATGCCTCACATTGGTCAGAATTAGATCGCGGTGAAATGATTCTGCCAATGATAGAGTAAGCTCTACCCGCTCTAGGTCCTAACTAGGGGTATTGCGCCCATTTCTACGAAAAGTTCCACGATCCTTAATAAGCCTTTGTTTATTCAGTGGTAATTGTTGATTGCTCACCTATCAAACATCTTCATCATCACCTAAAGTCCCTTCTGATAAAGGATTGACATCTTCCAGCAAGGCTTCAAGGTTAAGAGCATCTTGCTCATCGGCAAAGGTATAGTTACCCGCCAACTGAATGTGACTCCAAGCTACGGGAGACAGGTTAGCCAGTAGATCGACCACCGTTTGGTTACCTTTTTCTTTAAAGCGTTCAACTAGCCCTGATAGTAAAGCCGAGTTGTAATAGATTATACAGTTGGCTATGAGGCGAGCGCAGTCATTCCATTGCTCGATTTGGTAGTCATGACCACCACGAAACTGATTACCGTTTACCGACGCGATGGCACGCCGGAGTTGGTGATAGGCCTCACCTCTATTTAAAGCCTGCTGTACAAACTGCCGGAGTGTTTGATTATCGACATACTCAAGTACGTAAATACACTTGATGAACCGATCGTATTCTCGCAGGGCTTGCAGCGTACGAGTACTTCGTTTGGTATTAGCCAGCTTTTTCACCACAGTACTTTGACTGGTTGATTTTCGGCTCAACGAGCAGACAATATGTTGAATATTGTCCCACTCCTGCTCGATCAGCTTGCGCTTAATAGGCTTCTTCAGAGTAATATCTAGCTCTGGTGTCACGCTCACATCAAACAAGCCTTCAAAAATACGCTTAAATCGCGCATAACGCGGCGCAAATTGATAGCCAAAAATGTCCAGTAATGCGAAATTGACACTGTTAACCCCGTGGGTGTCTGTTGCTAGTGAGCTTGGCTGTATCTCACTACTATTGTTATAGAGAAGGTCAAAGGCGAAGTGAGCTTCATACTCATTGGGTGCATTTACGGCTGTATTAACTGGCACATGATTGACGACCAGTGTCAGTGCGGAAACTCCTTTTCCTTTACGAAAGTACTTGGCTGAGAATCGGGCTTTGAAGGTATTGATGCGACAAGCATGCTTTTGCCCATCGATACTGCCAAATGGCGCCTGCTCGTTAATGGTGTAGTACTTAAAGATTGGCAGTTTTGCTGTTGCATTGGAAATAAGGTCGTTAGCAGCCTGTGTGGTCTCGGGTCGAATGTAGCTGTCATTGACTGCGCGGAGGGAGCCCACGCTGCGATCGGATACAGATGCAATATGATGAAGCCCATAGTTTGCTCCATTGCCAAATAGACATGCAATCAGATCTTCATCATTCGCTTTGACGGTCTTCTTCCGTGATGCCATTGCAGAAAAGGCACTGAGATAATCCGTTTTACGGCTGACGTAGCGCATCACCTCGATGATCCCTTTGTGCTGGAGTTGGTTGTATACAGGGTTGTCGATGGCAGTCTTCCAGCGCCGGTTTGCCAAACTCCAAGTCAGCTGATTAGAGCGAGGTTGGCATTTTACAAACTCATTGGCATCCGCTTTTATGTTGAGTGTGACACGCTTCAGCAGTGTCTGAAAGCGCCCTTCAAGCTGGGACAAGGTCTCTGATATTGGCGTAGCCAATCGTATTAAACCTGTTTTTTCAATCAACGAAGCTTTATCCGCCCGCCAGGTATCGGAAGGAATCAGGTCGTCTTCTAACCTGCGGTTCTTTTCACTTTCCGTGACATAAACCTGTCCACTCTCAATAAAAGTCGCAATGCGCTGGTAAAGGTAATGTTCAAAACGTATAGGATCTGGTGTGTCATAGGCAATATATGGTTGCTCACGAGGTGGGATCAGGAACTCATTTATTGTCTGTACTGACGAGTGCCGAGTCAGTTCCCGTTTAGCGACAATGATTTGCTCAGCCAACGCAGGCTGCAGCGTCTCAATATCGATGGCGATAAAGAGTTTTCGCAACATTTTCCCTGTTTTACGTGCATGCTGATCTATTTACTGCCATTGGTAATCTCGTAGATCGAGCTCGTTCTGACAGAGGTGCTGACTCACTCTATCCAGATCTGCAGCTTCAAGCAGGGAGAAAGCGCGTTTCCGCACTTCGCCGAGTGAAAGTGAGTCTTCAATATCGTGGTCAGTAAACAAACGCAATATACTGCCAGCCTCTTTGAGTTTCGTCCGAACCGCTTCCAGATCATCAGCAACCCGCTGCCTTGCATACGCTTTCGCGGCTTCGCGGTGTTTTTCAACCCGGTAGCAAAATGCTGTAACTAAACGATCATTGTTTTCTCTGTATCGAAAGTAGAGGTAACACACCAGATATAGCAGCCCTTGCCATTTTGGTGTGCGTCGTAGTTTATATAATGAACGATGTTTTACTAAAGAGGCGTAATAGATCATGTTGCCTCGCGAGAGCTGCAGTAAACTGAGTAAGGCTTTTAATGTTGGATAGAGACGCTGCAGTGTTTGGTGTGTATTTAGTTCGCGTTCTAACTCGGAAGACGCAAACCCTCTGGCAGAGCCACGGTACTCAGATAAGTTGCTAAGCTCTCCTTTATTCTCCATGATGCTCTGTAGTGCCTGAACTGCTTCCACTGACAAATTTTTGGACATGATGTCTTCAATGCGCTGCCTTTCTGAACTGAGAACCGTGGTCACCAGTGACTGAAGCGTACTGTAACCAGGTAAAGCAATACGCTGTTGACTGAAGAAAGCGAGAGCTTCATCTAGTAAGTATCGAGGGTCGCTGTAAATCGTTGCGACATCAAACAGTCGGCTTTGCAACGCTGCTGAATGCTTTGGTGTCAAAGTAGAAAATTCCAGCTGTGCTAGTACCTGACTAATAACGCGTGATTTTGTTGCTTTAGCTAAAGAGACCTGTTGCGGCTTTTTGCCTAAGAAGTAGCGCTGACTGAGGTACTGGATGTCACTGCGTACTTGAGTAAGATGAAACTGCGGTACAACGGGTTTTGCACGAAAGTACCCCAGATACAGGACAAAATAGTACTGTGTTTCTAAGCGTGACAGAGACCGAACATAGCGGAGCAATTTATCATCGAGCGCGAAGTACTCTTCTCTTTCTGTTTGGTTAAAAGTAGGCAGGCAATAAAGCGCATCAATTTCGTCGGCTTTCAGGATCTGGAGGCGTTGCTTTTTTTGTTGCTGGCATTGGGGATTATCTGAAGTATAACAAGAGGATGTCAGCATGCTAAGTGAACGTCGGGCCCAAAACAACATAGACTTATATGTGATCCATGATTATGGGAAATGATTTGACCTGGTTGGTGATGCCCAAAAACGTGCTCACAACCAACTCAGCACGTTTTTGGACATAAATAAGATATAGAATTTTCTAAATTAGCTTTATTAGGATTACTCTGAGTATTACAAAGACTGACAGTTAGTGCTCACAGTTGCCACCTGTCTACATACCTAGGTCAGATTCAGTTGGAGCTGAATCTGACCTAAAGCTTCAATCAATCTCCGTATCTTTAGCCCCCCGCTCTGTCCTTTACACTAGGCTTAATCCTAAAGAGAATCGAGTAAAGTACAGGGACAATGACCAGTGTAAGCAAGGTGGCAAAGCTTAAACCAAATACAAGAACCACAGACATTGACTTGAAAAAGGCGTCAAAATAAAGGGGGATTACTCCTAAGACAGTAGTAAGAGCCCCCATCAAAACTGGCCTAACACGACTTGCAGATGCATCGACAATAGCGTCAATACCCGGTTTACCCTCGGCTATTTCTAAATCGATCTGGTCAACCAGAACGATAGCATTCTTGATCAGTAATCCAGAGAGAGATAGCAAACCCAATATAGCCATGAACTCCATTGCGGTATTGGTTGTTAGCAAACCGATTACAACGCCAACTATTGCTAAAGGAACTACTAACCAAATCACGAGAGGCTGCCTCACTGTGCCAAATAGTACGAAAACGACAATAATCATAGCCAAGAAGCCTAGCGGGATAGTTGATGCTAAGTTTTCATTTGATTCCTTAGAGTCGCCGTATTCTCCACCCCATTCCAACTGATAACCTTCTGGTAAATCTATCGACTCAACCTGAGGACGGATACGGTTAAACAGATCGGTGGCAAGTTCACCAGCAACAGGGTCTGCCTGCACTGTTAGCTCCCAGTTTCGATTAACTCTTCGCACAAGGCCATCACGCCATACTGTGCGGTAGCCATCGACTACCTGTCCGATTGGAATACTTTCCCCTGTAACTGAGCTCACAACATTGACACTAATTATGTCATTTACTCGAGAGCGCTCGTCTTCGGTTGCCCGAACAATAATCGGGATCAGGTCATCTTTTTCGCGGTAAGCCCCTGCGCTCTGCCCTGAAAAGTTTCTCTCCAACGCCCTTGCAAGGTCTTCACGAGAAACCCCAATTCTCTGAGCCGCTTCCTCTGAATAAATTGGCTCAATCACAGGAACAGGCTGTCGCCAATTATCTTTTACCGACAATGCCTTCCCATCAGCGAGCAATATCCGTTTGGCTTTCTCAGCAAGCTCTCTTAGAACGCTTGGGTCAGGTCCACTAAATTTGGCCTCAACTTTTGATCCCCCGCCGGGGCCAAGCGAAAACTTCCACACTTTGCCAAGGGCGTCAGGAAAGTTTGAATCAATATAATCTTGAATGACCGGTAGTAAAGCATCAATTTGTTTGTCGTTGCCAGTACGAACCAACAGCTGACCATATGATGAATTTGAAGATTGAGGGGCATAAACCAACATAAAACGTGGAGCACCACCACCAACGGATGACTGCACACTTTCGACCCCCTCCAACTCTGTAACAAATTCAGACAGCTTGTTTATGTCACCCTCAGTTATTTCAATGTCTGTGTTTTGTGGCAGCCAATAGTCTACGACAAAAAGTGGAGTGGTAGAGGCGGGGAAAAAACCGGGCTTAACAAACTGAAATGCCCAGATAGATAAGGCAAACAAACCAATAACTCCGAGCGTGACGGGGTATCGCATACGCAGAGAGGTTTTCAGTACAGCTTTGTATCCCAAGCTGAACTTACCGTCTTTTTCGACGGTATCTTCGTCAACAGAGTTAGCCTCTTTGAACAGCCAGAAACAAAACAAAGGGGTTAATGTAATGGCAAATAGCCAGCTGTATAGCAGAGAAATCAATATTACCCAGAATAGGTGGCCGGTATACTCGGCGGTAGAGCCAGGTGCAAACCCAATCGGTGCAAAAGCAATAATACCAACAAGAGTTCCCCCGAGCAGTGGCCATATAGATCGTTGGACAATTTTTTTAGCAATGTCTAGCTTTTTAGAGCCTTTCTTAATGCCAACCAGTATACCTTCGGTAACTACAATGGCGTTATCAACCATCATACCAAGCGCAATAATTAATGCTCCAAGGGAAATACGATGCATAGGGATGTCAACGTAATTCATTGTTGCTAAGGTTGCGGCAATAGTCAGGATCAGAATAGCCCCAATAACAATAGCGGACTTGATACCCATAAAGAGCAGCAGTGTGACGATTACGATAACTAGAGCGGCAATCACGTTTAACACAAAATTCTGCACCGACGCATCAACAATGTTAGCTTGATGATAAAACTCATGAAGTTCCATACCTACGGGACGCAGATCGATAGTATCCCTGATAGTCTTATCAATTTGTGAGCCGATTTGTACTATATTACTCCCCAGTACTCCAGACACACCAATGGCGATAGCAGGTTCGCCATTAAACCTGAAGAGCTTTTCCGAAGGTTCTTGATAACCACGATAAATGTTGGCCAGGTCTTTCAGGTAAATCAACTTACCATTGGGCTCGACTGAAATGAGTAAGTTTTTGATGGAATCCAGTGAATCTATCGCGTCTGTAGGGTCAATAATCAGCCTTTTGGTGCCGGATTTGATGTTGCCCGCGGGGGTCACTGAATTTTGTTTCGTCAGTAAGTTAAGTACATTTTCAAAAGAAGCTCCTAAGCGTTTGACCTCGTGTCTAGATATTTCAACGTAGATGACTTCTTTTTGCAGTCCTTCTAATGTGACTCGAGCTACCCCTTTAACTCCGAGTAGCGAGTTTTGAAGTGTTTCGGCGTATTGATTGAGTTCCTTATAAGAAAAACCTTCACCCGTCAGAAAATAGAGCAGGCCAAAGACATCACCAAAATCGTCAGCGACATAGGGCTTACCTGTGCCTGGTGGCAAGGACTGCTCAGCGTCACTGACTTTATTTCGTAACTTATTCCAGACCAACTGGAGATCTGAGCGGCTCTTGGAAGCTTCGTACTTAACCTCGACCCTAATTTCAGACTTTCCTTGGGTGGAAACAGAGCTAATTTCTTTAACTTCGGCGAGTTGTTGAATTGCTTTTTCGAGAGGCTCGGTGACTTCTAAAGCGACTTCACTAGGGGAAGCTCCTGGATAAGATGTGATGATCATGGCTTCCCTGATTGTAAATTCAGGATCTTCAAACCGCGCCATATTGTTATAGGCATGCCAGCCACCTACTAAGGTGAGCAAAATGACGATAATACTTAAAACTTTGTTTTTTATAGTAAATTCAGCAATGTTCATATTGTGCACCTAGCTTATTCTGCCATCCACTTTCTAACTTTTACACCCTCTAATAGCTGACTTACTCCAGCACTAACTATTGTATCGCCTTGATTAAGGCCACTCACAATCGCTATGTTGTCTCCGACAGAATCACCGATTTCCACCACTCGCTTGGTCACTGTGTTGGTGTCGCCTTCTATCAACCACACAAACTCACCATTCACGTCCTGACCAATTGAATCTAACGGTACAAAAAAGGTGTTCTGGTCATTGTTTTCCTGTTTAGCAATGCTGACAGATACATTCATGCCAGGAAGAACTAAAATTTCTGGCAATGGTTCAAAAGCAAAGGTTAAGCCAAATGTTTGAGTAGTAGGATCCGCTACAAGGGTTGCCTCTTTAAACTCGGCTGGAAAATGCATGTCTGGATTAGAGCTCAAAGACACCCACATTCTCACAGACTGGTCGTTTTTTGCACTTTGATGTAAAGAGGCTAAGAACTTGTCAGGAACATCTATAGATGCTTCCAATTCTCCCTCTCCAATGAGGATAGCTATAGTTTGTCCACCGGATACGACTTGATCTTTTTCAATAAATGTTTGAGCGATAACGCCATCAAATGGCGCGACGAGTGCTGCGTCGTTTCTCGCTTCTTGTGCGATGTCGAGTTGAACTTTTGCTACGTCTCTCTCTGTCCTTTTCACTTGCAGAGAGCTTTTTGATACTGCACCAGTTTTTGATAACTTAGCTAATCTTTGGTATTCGTCTTCCGCAACTCTGTATTCGGCTTGTGCTTGGCTAAGTTTGTTGTTTAAGTCCCTCTGGTCGAGCTCTGCAAGTAACTCTCCCTGTTTGACCGCCATTGCTTCGGTAATTGGAAAGTTGATGACTCGGCCTGAACCCAAAAAGCTAATTTCTTGTAAGTTACGACTTTCAATGACTCCGGGGAAAGAGGAGATTGTTTCAGTGTTTTTGTTCGTCACCGAAAATGTCTTCACTGGTCTTATTATTTCAGAGCTTTCCTGAACCACCCCTTCTTCGGAACAGGCTTGAATGAAAAGTATCAATGTAAATGCAATTATGCTTTTGTAGTGCATAACTAGAGTCCTCAATTTCAATCCAACAAACGTTTGCTTCACTTTGTCATTCATGACATTGAAAGCGATAACCGATTGTTAAACATAGGACAAATATGAAAAATACGCCACTTGCGCCCAATAGCTAGAGAGGGATTGAGAGGAATATCACTATGAAAAGTATCTAGCGTAACGTGTCGCATATATCCACCCCTTCACAGTCTCTCCAGCTATCTGGCCGGGGCTTGAACCTAGCAGTTGCTGAAAACAGTCATTCAATTGGATGCAAACCGTTAAAGTACAGAGACTTCGGCCACCGATTAGGGCTTAGTGTGGGGTATAGGGGACTCTTCGCGCCTGTATGCTACGCAATTATCGTTAGTAAAGGTCGGGCTACTTTCTGGCGAGTATTGTTGACTCTTTTTTGCGCAAGCTTGGAATGGGGCAAAAGTGAGTCAGAGCTGGGCACTCTGACTCAGGTGATTAGATAAATATTACCTTGTTGATATCATTAGACCTTCATACCAAAGTGATGCCCGTCCGGCATTTCTATATCGATACGTAACCGACCGCCTAACGCTTCAACATAACGTTTTAGTGACAGAAGCTTAACGTCTTTGCCATTTTTCTCTAAACTGGCGACGGTAGGCTGCTTTATCCCCATAGATTCTGCAACCTGAGCTTGAGACATTTGAACACTATGGCGAATCTCTGCAAGATTAAGTTCAAGTAACATCTCTGCAGCTTGTTGTTGTGCCAGGTGCAGTTCATCTGCAGTCATCAGGTCATCAAGTGCGCTTAGTGGCTGACTTTTCATGATTTAGCTCCTCCAGATGCTCCTTAAACTCTCTTTCTGCGATAGGAATCATCTTCTTGTAAAAACGTTTATCACCAGTCTTATCGCCACCACACAAGATGACACACTGGCGCTCAGGGTCAAAAGCGAAGAAAACCCGAATCGGTTTTCCACTACTCTGCACGCGTAGCTCTTTTAAATTACTGACTTTGCTGCCTTCTAAGGTGTCAGCGTATGGCCTAGGTAAAGTTGGGCCTCTTTCTTCTAGCAGAATAAGGGATGCACGTACATTAACCTTATCCCTGCTATTCAATGTTTTAAACCAGTCAATGAAGACTGGCCGATTCAGTATTGTCCACATAGTCGGTGCTTGGCTTCTTTTGGAGTGATTATAGATTAGAATCTATATAGATTGCAATCTATATACACGAACCAGTAGTACTCATAGGGTACACGTTACGCAAACCATATGGTTGCACCTCTCAAATTGGTTCGCAAACCATTGATAAGTAACCCTACTCGAACTACCATTGCAAACCATACCCTAATCAAACTGGTGCCAAGTTAATGTTCATAAGAGCATATCTACGAGCGTCAACCGCTGAACAAGATGCGAAAAGAGCTAAAGAGGAATTAAGCCAGTTCGCAGCTAAAAAGGGTGTTCAGATAGCCAGTTACTATATCGAGAGCCAATCGGGCTCGACGCTAGAAAGAGCTGAACTGGCTAGGTTAATCGATGATTCCCACCAAAATGATATATTGCTTATCGAAAAGGTCGATAGGCTATCAAGACTACCTTATGAACAGTGGAAGCTGTTAAAACAGCGATTAGTTGAAGCTGGATTACATATCGTAGTTGTTGATCAACCGATGACTCATTCAGTTCTCCATGATAACTCTGATGGCTCCATGATCTCGAAAGTGCTAACTGAATTTATGATCGATTTAGCTGCAGCGATGGCTAGGGATGATTATGAGACTCGCCGCAAGCGCCAATCTCAGGGGATTGAAAAGGCGAAGGCGCTGGGGAAGTACCAGGGACGGAAGCCCGATGAACAACTAAGATCCAATATTTCCCTTCTTTTGGGAGAGGGAAAGAGCTGGTCACAGATACAGGGATTGCTTGGGTGTAGTAGATCAACGATCGCTAAAGTACGAAAAAAGGTCGTAAATTGGTAAACCCGGAAATTTAAAACCCTTTATATACAGTGATTTAGCTAATTTCGTGGAACTTTTCGTAGAAATGGGCGCAATACCCCAACTAGGCGTCTATTTTCTAAACCAAAGCAATAAAGCGGAGTATTGTATACCAACCTGCTGAACGACTTTACCGATACGCTTTGAAATCGCAGCGTTTGTTTTGTCTTCATCAATGGCGATAGAGTTTTGAGGGGTGTACTGTGCAAGTTTTGTCAGCGTGTCTGCTTTTGTTCTAGAGCAATCCAGCAGTGCAGCCGCTCTCTCTAATTCACGTTCAGTGACTGTCAAAATCTGCTTGGGAGAAAAGATCACGTCTATGATGTTCTCTTCTTTGCTCTTATCGATAAGGTGATCGATATCCAGCTCGTGGCAGATTGCTTCAAGCAGTGGCCAGTCCGAGTTTTTTGTCATTAACGAGACTGTGGTTGAAGGTAAGACATCACGAACGGTACGTATCCAATAGATGATATCAAACGGGGTAGCACCTGATATGCCCATGTCTATGATGAAGTGGTATGACGCGCCATCATAATCAAGCGCTTTTGCTTCAGAAAGGCTTCGATAAATATAAATGTTTGAATGACTTACGCGCTTGCTTAATTCATTCTTTATCGATGTCGAGATAAAGGTCTCATCGACAACGATGATAAAGTCTTTTTTGATGTCCATATCAAATTGCAAATTCCAGCTGACTAATGAAGATACTTTTTTTGGTTATTATAGAAAACAATATACGCAATTACACAATGCAAGTGAATATTATTTTCAAATTTATTCACTACTTCAAAGCCTTACGCGGTAGAATCTTCTGTAAGTCATTGAAAATAAACTTTTTGATAGATGTGTTTACTAATAGGTTAGTGCATGATAGGTTAAATAAAGACGCTCATTACAGCATGCTGTATTATAAGTTATAATTATAAAACTGTCATTAACAGCTGGAATAAATGTTTCATTACCCGTAAAGGATTTACAGCGAACTATATTCCTGAAGGGGTGATTTTTGATAATATGCCTTCGATGAATGATTTCGTGAAACGTATTCACTAGCATGTATTTTAGATAGTGGTAGTTAATATATTTAACTTGCTTGCTTGGTATCCTCAAATACTATAAAAATACCGGGTAATGTATAAAAATAACAACAAATGCTAAATTGGCCAGTGCAGCAGGAATCGTCCGCACTGGCCATTTTCTTTAACAATAATAACGGTTTGCGACACGCGTAAACTGCTTCTGTTCCAAGATCTTAGCTAGCCCAGCTCGCGACATTGATAGTTGACGCGCAATGTTCTCAAAATTAAGCCCGTTAGGATGTTGCTTTAGCAGCTTCACGGTATCTCTAGTGATTTTCTTTCTATTGTCTTTCAGGTTGAGTAGAGATTTGCGGATCACATGCAACCAGTCGTCCTGACCATAGCGAAGGAATGCAACACCATAACGTTCAGCCAAACGCTGCGCCATATCAGCTAGTTTGTGGTCTCTTGTAATAATTGTCACATGGTCAATTAGGCCTTCCTGTAGCAGTGTGTTTGCCTCTAAGATCAGCTCCAAATCCGCGGCTTCTTTACGGCATTCCACCCGTTTGAACTGCAGGTTATCAATGTTGACGCTGCAAGATTTTGTGGCGGATGACGCGATGACACTAACATCACGTCCAGAGAGATCGCGTAGAGTCAGCGGTATGTGAAATTGATCGGCGTCGATTAAAACTAACTTCATGAGATTTTCTCCATCATTGATTAACTTCTAGTGTGAAGCCCTAATAGCTGCTCCGCGAAGCCACTTACGGCCGCGTGAACTCAGAGCTGCATGAATTCTGTGGTTTTGAATGAATACAGAGCCAACCAATCGTGCTCTCTTCAGCGCTAGCACCTTGAGGCGTTCGTATCCATCTATGGTCTCTCCTAGTGCGATGCTATACAGGATTGATACTTGTTCCTTAGTCATACAATCACCACTCTTTTGCTTGAGTTAACTCTATTAAACACCACGGCTGTGCCACAAAAGTCCAAATAAGCAGCCAAAAAACACAAATATTAAAAAAATTGTGTCTAGCAGGACCGTGATTGAACTCAGATTAGTAATGATGTGTGCAGAAAGTAACGGTAGAGGTGAGATGTGAACGGATATATCGTGCCAGTGAAACAAGTTGAGGGCGTCTATTTTAATGTAGGCATTCCCGTTGTGCTGTCCAATATAGGGTATAGCAGTGTGTCAGGGCTGAACAACCGTGTGTATCACCTTACGGTTTCGCAAGGCTCTACTTGGTATGACTCAGAGCAATTGGTTGAGCAGTTGATCACTTGTCGAAAAATACTAGAGAAATCGCGTCAAGATATGGATTTCTACCTGTTGAAAATGAACATTGACCCCGGTGCTCCGGCCGACCAGCGCTATCTTGATGCACTTAACAAAGTAGTTGAAGCAGAACCGACAACAACGTTCAAGCTCTGCGGCAATTATCATCGCCAGCTTTTAAGTCAGACTGAGTTTCGAGTACTTGTATTGGATTTTAGAAACAAACAGACAGAGCTGGATCTGACCCCAGTTTTAGTCGATACAGTCCCAAGGCCTGATGAACTTTCAGTATGCGCTCCCGCACACTTGTTACATTGCTATCCCCAAGCTTCCGCTCGAGAGGTTGGATGCGTTAAGTTAAAGCTGTTCGCGAACATCATCTATTCAAATGCGGTACTTGTGCTTCGGGATAGGACAAATCGACAGCTGTGCGAAACAGTGCATCATTGGTGTGCGACGTTTGGGATCCAGTGTTTAGACTTCCACGTGGAGAAGAAAGGCATTTAAGGATGGCCTTTTGGGCTGCTTAATTGGTTCTATCATGTTTTCAACTCACCATACTTGCCCTAAACATAGGAGCAAGTATGAACAGATTCACACGATCGCTGCTTCTTTTTAGCGCGACACTATTTCACTATCAATTGGCAGCAGAGCAAAAGGTTGACCCGAGCGTCTTTGGTGAAGTTGATATCAAACAGTCTGCTTTCTACCAAACGCCAGGCATTGTAATTGCTGAGCTCGAGTCAGGTGATATCTACCTTGCGACGGCTGATGGACGCTTTGTAATAAAAAACCCGACCATCATCCAGTCAGTGAACGCTAAGGTTCTCAATTCCTTTGATGACTTCAAATTAGCGATGACACCGACGCTTCATGATATGGGGATTGAGCCTAGGGAGTATTTTGTAGGTTATACCATTAATAAAGGTGCGGCTGATTTTGGCGGAACCTTATTCGTTGCACCAAACTGCTCTGCGTGTAAAACATTCAAGCAAGAACTGCAGTCTCGCTACCCCTCCAAACAATTCTTTATAGCCATTGCCCCCATTCTTTCCGCAGACGATTACAAGAACACCATTTTGGCTTCTTGCAGCGCAAATCCAGAAGGCGCTTACCAGGCACTTCTTAGCGGTAGCTTCAGCGAGCATCGTTTCCCGAAGGTGGGTGATTGCAAACAACAAGTCTCTGATGTGAACGTTACCGTTGCTGGGTTACGTCTACTTAGCACTGGCCAGATGGGGGTACCAACGTTTGCTGGTGGTGCGAACACTCAGGTCGGTTTGCCCAAAGATTTCGCCAAATTCGAGCGTGTTTTTTTCGAAGGAGCTAAACAATGAAGAACCTCATTCTCGCAATCATGCCATTGCTGTTGGTCGGATGCTCAGTCGTGGGTCATGAAGAAGAGCAGACATGTGCAGGCTCGACCCATGGTATCAAGTGCGCTTCGTCTCGCGAAGTCTATGAAATTACCAACCACTACAATAACGCCGAAGACTATGCCAAAGACACGGGTGATTCTCGGGTAGTGGTTCTAGATGAAGAAGGCAAGAAAGTGCCCTATGGCACAGTGGCAAGTCCGGAAGAGTCAAGCCAACAATCGAAAACAAGCTCCTCGTCAACACACACTGCCAAGCCTTATGTAAAGCCTGATCCGTACCAACATCTCATGCTACCAGCCCCTGAGCCAGTCGCTATGAGAAGACCCGCTGATATTGTCCGCAATCTGATACGTCCATATGTCGATGTAAATGACAGACTTAAAGTTCCAGGTCATAGCTACATTGAAGCTCGTTCTCGCACATGGGTTATTGACCGGAATGCGCGCAGTCAAGCAAATCAATTTATCGATGTAGGATTAAGACAGTCGTCGCAGATTCAATCGTATCAGGTCAAAGATAGTGGCGAGATTGGCGTAGAAAGCCGAAATGGTCAGGCTGCGCCATCGCCTTCTGAAGTGAAAGAGCAGGCTAAGCAGAACGCATTCAAGCTCATGCGAGAGATCCAATCAGGAGGTGACCAATGATTGCAGATTACTATGAGCGTCAGAATAAAGAAGGGAAATTTTCAGACCTTTTACCTGTCATCGACTATGTGAAGAAACCTAAAGGCCGAGAACGATTTGGGTACTTTGTACTTGATGACGGATACATCGGAAGAATGTATGAGCTAAAGCCTGTGTCTGGTGGTAATGCAGAACTTCAGAACATGATGGAAGACATCTTTAAAACAGAGTTTCCCGAAGACACCTTTGCGCAAGTGATGTTGTGGGCAAATGAAGATGTCAGTGGATTCGAGCAGAACTTTGCACACTTCCATGGCGGTCGACAATCTAACCCAGAGACTGATGAGAAGCTCACAGCAATGTCGAAAATGATAGCAAAACACTATCGTAGATCGGCGGAGAATGGTTTTGATAATAGCAATTGCCGAGCTCGAAACTTTAATGCTTACCTGACAATCAAGATCCCTGTTAAAGGCCGCTACGGTCGACCATTGGATAAGGAATTCGATGATTTCTACGACAAATGCATCACCATAGAGGAGACACTCACAAAAGTGGGACTGCGACCACAAGAGATGGATCAGTGGGACTGGCTGTCGGTCATGCAGCGAATGCACAATCGCCGAGACTCGGCAAGCTGGCGTAAAGGTAAAAAGAATAAGAATGAGTTGTACATGGCTCGCGAGCAGGTCATGGAAGTAGGTGGAGCGGTCGAGTTCCAGAGCGATAAAGTATTGATTGATGAAAAACCAATTGCTTCTCTTTCGCCAAAGACATATCCATCTGCGATTGGATTCGGAGACATGCTCAACGTCTTCTCAGACTGGCGGTTTGGTCACAATACTATTTGGTCCAATTTTGCAATTGTCCTTAATGTCCATTTCCCAAACCATGACAAAAAGAAGCGCTCGAAATATCGAATGCGCAAAACCATGGATATGCAAAAGGGTAACAAGCTCGTCAACTGGTCTGAGAAAGTGAGATGGCAACTTGGTGACTTGGACGAAATGTATAAAAAGCTCGAAGCAAAAGGCTCACGCTTGGTGAACTGCCACTTGCAGTTTTTCGTGTGGGGAGACAATGAAGAAGATCTTCAGCGTCAAGTTTCGAGAATGAAGAAAATCGCTAGTTCACCGGCAGGCTTCGAACTTGAACTAGATAAATACATGACAAGCCCCTTATTTCTTCACTGTACGCCTTTTGGTCCTGACAAGCCCTCAATGGATTTTATTAACCGCTATCTATTGATGCCATCGGACGTGGCTGCCTTCTTAACACCAGTCATTGCTTCTAGCGATGGTAATGCCCCGCATGAGCCCATAGTGCCCTTTGTGACAAGAGACATGCAGCTCTTTGGATTCAACCCTTATCTAACGAATGGCTCGATGAACTTTTTAATTAGTGCCGAGTCGGGAAGTGGTAAGAGTTTTGTTATCAACTACATCGCAACTTGCATACTCGGTAGCGGTAAGAAGCCATCAAGGTATCTGTTGTCACTTTTAGAAGAGATGTCTGAGCGTGAGCTTGCAACCCTAGCCAAAACGTTGCCAGCCATGAACATGAAGCATTGTGACGGCGGCATGGTCATGATTATTGATGTTGGCTACTCATATAAAAACTTGTGTGAAGCGCTGAACGGACAATACATCACGTTTGGCGAAGACATGAAGTACTCACTTAACCCATTCCCGTCAATCGTAGAGTGGGGTGGTAAAGACGGTCAATCTGGCATGATTTTAGACTTGTTGAAGTGGATGGCTGACCCTAAAGGTCGTCTCTCGCGGATACAAGAGGCTCAGATGCCCGAAGTACTGCAAAGTATGTGGAACGATCATAAGCAAGCATCGAGCGTTACTCTGTTTGCTGAATACTGCAAAAAACATAAGCTGCCTGAGATCCAAGAAATCGCTCTCATGATTGAACCCTACTGTGAGGGCAAAATTTACGGTGATATTTTTACAACCAAAAAGCCACCACCGGATCTGGACAATCCATTCATTGTTTGTGAGCTCGAAGAGCTTAAGTCGCTACCAGAAGTCCAATTGTTAGCGCTGATGCAAATCATTAATTTGTGTTACAGGCACTTCTTCCTGAGTGATGAAAATCCATCAGACAGGCGCCGTAAAATGCTAGTTATAGATGAGTGCTGGGAGTTTCTGCAAAAATCGGAAAACGGTAAAGAGGGGGAAATGAATCCGGTTTCTAACTTTCTCGATCAGGCCTATCGTCGGTTTAGAAAAGTGGAAGCGTCCGCGGGTATATGTACCCAGATGCTATCTGATATTCACGAAACCCAACTTGGTCGCAGTATCGCAGCAAACTCAGTCTATCGATTCTATCTCTACCAGAAATCGGACACTATCAATACAGTTAAGAAGAATGGCTATTTGGACTTAACTGACCAGCAATTCGAACTGCTGAAATCCGTTCGCACGGTCAAGGGCAAGTATTCAGAAATCTTCCTGCAGATTGGCGATGAGATATCTGAAATAGTTCGGCTCTACGCACCCAAAGAAATGCTCTTGATGTACTCAACCGATCCGCAAGACCGGCAGGATTTAGCACGCTATCGAGAGATGGGGCTAAGTTTGGACGAAGCGATAGAGCGTGTGCTCGAAGATCGCGGAGATAAGAGTTTTGGCGATGACATCAAGAACAGAGTAAACGAGTTCGATGAAGAAGACGCCTTCTTTGGCTTTCTAGATGAGGGAACGAGAAATGAAATGGTGCACTAAAAACAAACTTCTGCTTCTACTTACCCTGCTATCACCAGTCGCGTTGGCTACAGGTGGTTATACTCAGAGTGCTAAAGGGCTTCTAGATGGGTACAAAAAAGCGTGTGACACATGTTCAGATACTGTTGAACAACTGGCTGAAAATGTTTCAAGGGCGTGCTCAATTACAACCAGCGAGTTTATTGTTCAGACACCAAACCTTTTAGGTGTACAGATGTTGGCAATTGCACAATCAGTGAGCCACCCTCAGTCATATCTTCTAGATCGCTTTGCGCTTTCCAACCTGGATTGCAATAACTTAGGTGCTTGGTCAGAAAAAATTGTCGACTATTCGTACACGCTCGATGAGTACAATGCCGACGTTGATTCTGCAACTTATACCGCACCAGTGGTTCAGTAATGAAATGGCGCATTGTCATCTTTGTTATTGTTTTTAATTGCGGTTTGATGCTGTTTCTCGAGAATCAAGTTAAAGTGGAGCGCCTCAAAACAATGTCCGGATTAGCAGCATCACTATACGAAGTGACCCCTATATCAAGTAAAGCGATGTCTGAACCATTGTTGGCGCGAAACAGAGCATTTGCCGAGTCTCAAGGTGGGATACAGCGGGTAAGATTGGTAACTCAGAACTGCGAAAATACTGCCCCCGAGATCATACTTTGCCATGGCAGTTTTCAGACAGATTTTAAGAATGGTGAGAGTAGCCTGTTATGGTCAGTATCAGTGAGTTTCGATACTCCTGACGTTGGAAAAATAACGGATATCGGAAATGATGTGGCAATGATAAACACGCTTTCTTCCCCTCCTTTTTTTTTGAGCCTCAGATCTAAAATGGAAGCCCTATGGATAGCCTGACAACCACCAAAGCTTTGGCATGCTTTACCATCGTTCAGCTCAGTATTTTAGTAGTTGTGTTGGTAACGCTGCACTACTTTGAAGTGTATTGGTTACGTGATTCTTTGATAAAAATGAGCCCCATATCTACCTGTTTGGCCATGTTGCCTTACACACAGAATTCTCTGCCACCCGTGGTAGGCGCGATAGCCGGTGTACTTATTGGAGCTATTGTGTTTGTGACTCACTTGATATTGATAGCATCTTTAAATTTGCAGGATGGTGTCGATGTTAAAGATGGCCTTCAAGCTTGGGTGATAGTTTTAAGTGCAACAGGAGCGGCAACGTTCTGTGCGCGTCTTTACTATCCGTTCTTTACCGTACTTAGGTTGCGCTTTCGCTTCTAGTGAGTAGTGATGTGGAACCATTTATCGTCGCGCTAGGGTTATCTCCTTACATTTATTGTAATAGCGTCACTGCACTATGAAGCTTGTAGACTAAATTGGTTTTGGGAGCTGCTTTCCGACACCAGTGGAATGTCGGACTTGCTAGAGCCATTGGTATGCAAGAGATTAAGAATTAGTGTACGACTTGTCCCAAAACACTAGATACGTGCAATAGCGTCGTAAACTGCTGCCAAAGTTAAAAATGACAGTACTGTCATGTCCAAATGTCAGTAAATCGGGATAGGCGACACACCGTGAGTTGCTGTGAAATTCAAAACGACAGCGCTGTCATTTCCAAAACTACTGGGTCTTAAGACCAATAATTTCGGCAACTGAGATCGTTACTCCTTTGTATTCTGTCCCAAACACGCATTACCCTGTAGAGGTATCGGGTTTTGATGTTAACCGTCTTACTGTTATAGCAGCCAACAGCCTCCCAAACGTTTTGTTGTACCGAAGGGTGATGAAGGCATTGGCGGAAGATATCGGCTGAAATTGAGAAATTGAGTTCCACATTAGAAGCAACATCACTCCAACTCTTTTCGGGGTAGTGGCGCTCGATGTATTCGTGATGGATTGTGTTTACCTGGGCAGGTCCCAGGTCACTTGAGCCATCGGTGTTGGCCACAACTTGTCCTTTTTTGCCGCCTTCAGCAATTACGAGTAAGTTCAAGAAATCGCGGGGGACTTTTTTCTTGTCAGCAATCTCTGTAACTGTCAAACAGCGCTCTTCATGTGTCAGGGTTGTTTGGGGTAAGTCGTCATGTATAGGAACATCGAAAAACATAGCAAGCACCTCACTTTACTTCGCTTAAATCAAAATCTAGTTTGTGAGGTGTGGTGGTGACGATAAAATTTACTTAGCGAGGCTGAGATTGGGTGCTTAATTGACTATCAAGATAATCATCTTACTACTTTGCTGTTCTTTAGGGCTGAAAGTGGCATGGTGTTTTCATCTATCTGAGGAGTACTCTATCGCTTGGCCTTTTCCTGTCCCCAGCTCCAATCATAATTACCAAGCCCGATCAGTCCGTAGGATATGAACAGTACACCAGCTATACCCATAGCGTTTCCTACGAGTAATGGAAGTGTGTTGACTTGGCTAACAGTAAGAAATACTAAGCCAAGAATGAGTGAGAACAATGGCGCTTGCCAACTTAAGAAAATTCGCACGGCTACAGGTTGGGCGGCCGTGATTTGACGTTCAATTTCCGCTATTGATGATTTGCAATTTGGTTTATTCGTCACCTTTCCCTCCTCCCCTGAACAATAAACGTCTTGGTGTTACCCTCGTAGCGCAACTTGGCAAAACTACCTAGTAAAGTGATTTTATTGAGTTGTGAACTATAGAAGGTGTGAGCTTCATCTATTATGATACGCGGAGGACCGGGTTGTTTGTCCCTAAAAAAACGACCGCGAGGCAACTGGTCATCGCGATTTAGTTTGCGTAACCATTCGCGAAACGCCGCTGTTTTTAAATGTCTTGCTTTTTGCCGAGCCACCGCTTCTACAAGCGTGTCTATTTTGGGTTCAACCGGCAATGATTTCTTTGAATCCATTTCAGTAGTCTCTCTTACATCTTGATTTGTGGTCTGTTAATCGAAGGTTTACACCATCGACCACTTACGTGACTCATTGGTTAGACGCTTATAATTTAGAAGACCAAAACGTGATTCTAGGGTTTGATTTATGAAGTCAATGGCCATGAATCTGTTTGAAATGGGTTTTCGCAACTCATATTCATGATCAACTAACATATAAACGGTATCGCCTGTTGCCGTGAGTGCAAGCCAGGGTTGAGCTCCGCCTGTCGGATAGCATGATACATAGTGGCCGTCATTCTCAATAGCTATCATTAACCCCCCGTAGTTCGCCCCCGCAGCAAAACCACAGCGTTCCACTTTTGCTTTGATCCGATAAGGAGGCGTGTCGACTGAAGACAAAGCCTGATCAACCGAACTGTGTATTGGTTTTGATGCCCAATCGACTTCTTGTCTCTTACTAAAGAACATGCATTAACCTAAATGATTTTGTTTACGTTAGAAGCTTTGCTTTAAGGAGTTGATTTATCCTTTAGTGTAAAAATATAGCAGTAAATCAATCTACAAATAGAGCGCATGAGTTGTGCTGCGGTTGAATTTATTAACTTCTATTAGAGGGATTATTGGTTTTGTGGTGATAAAATGAGAATTGATAAAACCATTGGGTAGGCACTTTCAATCGTGCTTTTACTCTAAAGGTAGCGAAGTGTTTGGTAAATTATTCGGTGTCGATATCCTATCGTTGCAGTACTGCAACCAATGGTAAGGCTAATTGGCAATTCAGCTCCCGTTCGTTGTAAGGTTTGAAAAAAACACAATGACTTGGAGCCTTTGAATGAAACAAATATTTTGGATTGCTGTCTCTGTTACCTTTCTAATCGCTATCGGTTATTTAGAAATAGGTACTGGTTGCAGATTTATGGGTTTGTGCTGAGCTACGCCGAAAAAGGAAATGCAGATGAAAGATCTTGAGCAGCTTCGATCAAAGCCACAAAAGCGCGATGCGGTACTGGCGCTCGTTGCATTCGTTAAAAAACATTGGAGTCTGGTGAACCCAACTACTCAAATGCTGCAGCGACACCCAATTTCCCAAGCCTCTCTTTCTGATAGAGATCTAGCGATTATACTGCCATTTTTTGGCACAGCTTCTGAGATCAAGAAGCTAGAGGAAGCGATGAATATTGAGACAACTATTCCGGTCAAAGCTTCAAAGCCGCTCAAAGATTCAAAGCAAGAAAGTCGCTTAAGTCGGGAGAAGATTAGGTCGAGAAAAGATCAGGTGTTCGTCGATAGTATTGTCGCGGGTATAGCCACCAGCACAGATCGTTTTTTGGTGATGATGCTTGCCAAAACCGCTCAATCACGAAGAACTCATGAGCAGTTCAACGTCAATGAGCTAGATACTTTAAGCATTAAAGACCCTGCACTCAGACGGCGTGTCGAAGCGTTGCTTGGGTCGGCTCATTTGACAGAAAAACTGGTCAATGGTTTGGCTAAAACACTCTAAGATAGCGCTACACTGTATTTTTCATACCAATCCACTAGGTATTCCAATCTGACCGCTTAATCCCCTTAAGCGAAGAGTCAATGTCATAGACTCCCATTACTTAAATAGGGAGCTTGATTATGTGGCGTCGCACTTTAACGTATTTCAGTCTATTCACGTTCATTTTTCAGTTAGGCAATCTAAGCTGGTACAGCGCGCTGCTGGTGGCTTCGTATACCCCATACAGTTTTGCCGCCGAACAAACTCCTTTTCAGAGCGCAGAGCAACTAAATAGTCAAGTAACCCAGGGTTTTGCTTTGCCCACTATGGATGCAAGTGGCAAGGTGAACATCTACGGGCGAAATGAGCACGGTGAAATAGTCACGACTCAATTTGGTGAAGGGGAACTGTTGGGTGAGGGTTATGAGCAAGCGAGAGATAATAATCACTTTCAGGCGGCAGATGCTTATCAGAATGAAGCGGAATTAGAGCGTGATAAACAAACACTTCGACAACGGATTGATAGAAACCCTGTAGGCTCCGAAACAGATTATGATGTAGCAGCTTGGAACACGCTGAACGACGCTCGTGGTAACAGAGTCTTCTTAGACTCTGATGACACCATCATGACTGACACGGAAACCCTGTTCAATGAACTTGCTGAGTCATTGGAAGGAGAGAATGATTGGTTTAGCGACTGCACAACGCAGAGCAATACTTTTTCGGTCAATAAAGAATACGTAGGTAAAACAAAATATGAGTGTCAGGAGCCTGATACTACCAATCTAAACTACTGCGAAATTGAGCGTTATGTTGACTACCCAGTCATCAAGACAAATGGTACAGGTACCTTAACTTATGTCGATGATCATACCTTCCAATTGGTGGTCGGTAATCCTTCCGCTCGAATTTGGGGGCAATGCGCAGAGTACAATTACAGTGTTCAAATAAAAATCAGAGAAGACTTAGAGATCGAACAGGTCAGAATGAAATACGCCTTGTTTGACGACCACATTCAAATCTATCTGAACAACGATATCATCTATCAACATGCGAATGTATCGGGCTTTTGGCAAGACGAGAATGGCTTTCCATATACTAACTACAACCCTAAACCTCCCTATTTACCTTCGTCAGAAATATATGGCGCTCCGGGAATGACGCCATATGGTACCTGTGAACGAAGTACAATTTGGAAAATTGGTGACGGTGGTAGCCATGGTGGCTTTCCCAATGGTGGAGACGTAACAGAACGATTCGAGCAAGCACGGGCTTCCGGTCATGGGCTTGTGAATTTCCGAAATAGGGTAGCAGCAGCAGACTGGGGTTACTCGTACTCAATTATAGAAATTAAAACAAAGAACAGAGCTTCACCTAAAGAGTTTATCGAGCAGACGCCACCTGGGTGCGCAACACAACTTGGCTATGTGCAGCCACGTTCTACATGCGATATTCTCGGCAGTCCGGGAAGTAATCCTTATATCAATCCTCAATGCGATGCAGATCAGACATTCGGTAATGGCCAAGTAGGTCAAGTTTGTACGTTTAGCGAGTGGGAGTGTACCGACGCTTCAACACCACCAGACACATACTACCCACATGTGTCTAGCTTTCCTTCAATTAGCTCAGGTGTTACCACGGATTCTAAGCAGTGCACCAAAATCAACGCCAAAGATTATCAATGCAACCCGCTGCCTGGGATGCAAGTTTGCCAGTATCCAAATTACCCAGATGATTCAGATCCGGTTTGTAGCGATTTCACATCACTAAATCAAAACGCACCCGATCAGTGTGCTCCTTATCGTGATAACCCTGATTGTGAGCTTGTCGACAGTGAACCTTCATTTAGTGACCCTGTCACTGGTAGGGTCTACATTCAGGAGTCGACCTATGAATGTAATACCTACACGTCTAGAGACTATGCCTACACATTAGAGGAAGACATTTGTAGTGGAGAGATGCTATGCGTGGGTGGCGAATGTAGTTTTCATGAGCTCGAGAACAACGCCGACTTTGGTGCAGCGATGGCCACATTCAAAATGCTTGAGGATATTAAGCAGAATCTGACTTGTGAGAATCCCGACGATGTAGAATCATGCCGCGTGTTTGAGGGTCAAGCTCGTTACTGTGGTGTAGAGAAAACTGGACTTGGTTACAACTGTTGTACATTGTCAGCAGGCCAAACGAATGTGCTCGACTATCTTAAAATGACCTACAACGTATATTCGTTAGAGCAAGCGATGGAGGGTTTAACGGATCAGGGAGTTATTGGTGCCTGGGGTGAACAAATACCAACACCAATCAGTGATGGGGTATCGTACGTGACGGATAGCTTCAGCCAAGGGTATGACTATATTGCGCGTGAAGTATTCGACGTAGAATCTGTCGCTAGCGAAGCTGGTGAAACGTTAATGGGAGAAGCAGTAAATCAAATTAAGCAGGAGATGATGTCTTTTGCATTTGAATCGCTTGGTGGCGCAGAAGGACTAGGTGGCGTTCTGTTTGACCAGGTACGTGATGGGGTTAGCCAAGAAATGGTTCTGCAGTTAAATCCAGCTATTAGCGGTGCTTTTTCTGCTATTGCGGGTATTTACGCAGCGTATCAGGTGGTCAAGCTCGCTATACAAATGATTTCGGCTTGCTCAGACGAAGAAATGAGCATGGGAATGACGATTGATGAAGGTAAATGTATATACGGAGGTGAAAGTTGCCACATTGACACCTTCTTTGGGTGCCTAGTTGAGCGCGAATACTACTGCTGCTATCCATCACCCCTTGGGCGAATCATCATGGAACAAGCTGCGCCACAGTTAGGTATGACACTCGACCCAATGAACGGGCAATGTAAAGGCATGACACTGCGTCAAATAGCTGAGCTTGATTGGGATCAGATAGATTTTAGTGAGTGGGAAGCAATGATAATGGCTTCAGGACTGGCTGTAGAGCATGATGACTTAACAATAGAAAACCTTTCTAGTAAACCTTGGATGCCTAATAACGACAATGCGCTTGACCCAGTTACGCTAAATGAAGAAAGGTTTCGGGAGCAGAATATTCAACAGAACATAAACGACCGTCGTGATCACTTGCAGTATGAAGAGAATCTCGACTGCTCCGTTGTGCCGAGACCTGAAGTATGTAGCTCGCCTTTAAGGCTTGTTGAATAAAAAAAAGCTCGCATAGCGAGCTTATAGTGGGTGAGTTAAGCCTTTCGGTGTGAGCTGCTGTCTGAACTCGTCATTTGACGCAGTTATGTGAGGTGTTACACCGTTGTGAGGCTTAACAAAGAAGTAAACATTCTCATTAGCGTCTAAGATTGCAGAAACGTTAAGATTAATTCGCTTTATAGTACCGTTTTTATCTGTGTACCCACCGTAGGTAGGGAAAATACTAAAGTGGCCTTTTGCGAGTTTGTAGTCTAAGAGTTTCGAGTTGCTAAAACCCGGCGCAAGTGTTGAGCTATATCTAATTGGTATGATGACACCGCTAGCAACCTCGCTTCGTAACTCCTTAGTAAACGTACTCGTTGGGATTTCGTCGTAACGCTTGAATTGGACGTCAGACACAACAATGTCAACACCAACCATAGAAAAAGTCATTCCTTCATAATGAAAGGCATTGGCAACATCTTTTTTATGAACTTTATATCCTTTCATTAGAACGATGCCTTGCTGATGGATAGTGGGTTCAGACTCGACTTCACAGTTACAGTCAGAAGCAACTTGTTCTAATTGTTCTTGTGAAATTGGGTTGTTATCGAAGCTAAGGTTGAGTAGATAAGTTTGAATCTCTTTGTTAGATGCATCTCTCCATTTGGTCGCATCCAAGAAAGCGACGTTACCACCATACTGCAAACCACACTTATTGTCGGCTACCATGGCGTTGTTAAGACCCAGTAACAGACCACCACTTGAAGCTAAAACGCCTAGTCCAACACTTCCAGCATATCCAAGTGCACTTACATCATTGATCGTACTCTCTGGAACTGGAACCTCGCGGTCTTCAAAGCAGCTACCGGCTTTAATTGACTTTACTACTTGTAAAGGGAGTGAATCATCTTGTTCGATGACATAGTTTGTGTTTGCACAAGCAGATAAGAACGCACCACACACAATAGAAATTAAATAACGCATAATCGTATCCTCATTCGTCCTTGAAAGTGACGATATTCATGCAGCAGTATAGGGTACAGTTGCATAAAATGTAGTCGATTTTCAAAGGGGGTTGTCTCGGTTGAGAGTGAAAGCTACAAAAGTAGAAGCCGTTGGCAGCGGCATAACTGATGATGGTCAAAGCCAACAATAGTTGGCGATATCACATCGAAGGTTATCCTCAGTATGGCAATCACCATTTTTCAAAAACCAATTAAGCGACCGAAATGCGATGATAAAACACTGGGTGTAGGAGGAAGTCCGCCTGGCCTGCATGAATTAATTTGTGTCAGTAGACAATATAGTCTGATCGATTCCAATAAAGTCGTTCATTTACAATAATGTTTGTCACTTTTCCTCTGTAAGTCCACTTGGCAGAGGTTATGTGTACTGACGATGACAAATACGCTT